>PLOC01000025.1 GCA_003141955.1 Chloroflexota bacterium | reverse complement strand
TCTAGCACATCACCACACGCCAGCACGATGGCGAGCGGGAGGGTGAGGTGGCCGACTCAACAAGCACGACGGCGCTCCTCAGGTTGGATGCGCGCACGCCCCGAGGCTTCTCAGCTGGCGTTGGCCTGGCCGCGGCATTCGGCTGCCTCATCGGTCTTGCGTTCGCCCAGGCCTTCGGTTGGCCCGGATGGGCACCCGCCCTGGGCCTGCTCTTCGCCATTGGGCTCGCGCTCTTGAACGCAGCAGCGACCACAGAGTGGACTGTGGCGGGACACGATCTATGCCGTCGGGGCTGGCTCTCCAAGCCGGGCAGCGAGCCTCAGTGGTAATGACTCTGGGGCCACAGGTGGGATTCGTCCACGAACGCAGCCGAGACTGGCAACTACGGCCGAAAGGGCCTTCGATGGTGCTCTGGCCGTGGCAGACCGCATCCTTCGTGAGCGCCATGGAAAGCACCGGCGTCCGCATCAGTGATTGGCGCGGCGATTGGGCCCGCCGACATCCCCTGCCAGATAAGCTCGGTTTGTTGGCCCAACTCGGCCTGGTTGCCAGCTGCATGGCCGAGATGCTCCTCATCGCAATCGGTTGGCAGGTTCCGCAGTTGTTGTCGTTGCTGTTCTCCCTCTCGATCCTCCTGGTTATCGCGCTGGACTTCCTGCCCTGGAACCTGCTGCAGCCGACGGTCCGGTGACTCCGAGCGGCCAGGTGTTCGGGGCGGACACGGCGTCTCGTCGCGCCGAGATCAGGGCCGCCATCGGGCTTGGGCCCCTGATCTCAGCTCTGGGAGCATCGCTCGCGCGAACTGCCCGTGGCCCACACCAGGCGCTCCTGGCCCCGCCCCCTGTTCGGCCGCTCGTCGCAGTCGGCTGCCGGACACGCCGCCACCGCTGATCGGGGACAATAGGGGCGTTCCGGTCGATGGCGTGCCGAGAGGTGGCGACGGCAGCCGCGACGGTCAGGCGCAAGACCAGGAAGGAGCCATAGATGACGATCGCACGTCGAGAAGGGATCGCCTGGGCCCGGCTGGCCGATGTCGACCCCGAGCTGTGGGCGGCCATTCGCGGCGAGACCGATCGCCAGCGCTGGAAGATCGAGCTGATCGCCAGCGAGAACTACACCTTCGCGGCAGTGATGGAGGCGCAGGGCTCGCCCCTCACCAACAAGTACGCCGAGGGCCTGCCCGGCAAGCGCTACTACGGCGGCTGCGAGTTCGTGGACGTTGCCGAGCGCCTCGCCCAGGATCGGGCGCTCGCCCTCTTCCCCGGCGCCGAGCACGTCAACGTCCAGCCCCACTCCGGCGCCCAGGCCAACATGGCGGCCTACCTCTCCGTCCTCAACATCGGCGACAAGATCCTGGGCATGAACCTGGCCCACGGCGGCCATCTGACCCACGGCTCGCCGGTCAACTTCAGCGGCAAGTGGTTCGAGGTCCACCCCTACGGCGTCGATCCGGTGACGGAGCAGATCGACTACGACGCCCTGGAGAAGCTGGCGGCCGAGGTTCGGCCCAAGCTGATCGTCGCCGGCGCCAGCGCCTACCCCCGCACCATCGACTTCGAGCGTTTCGGCCGGATCGCCCACGGCGTCGGCGCGCTGCTCATGGTCGACATGGCCCACATCGCCGGGCTCATCGCGGCCGGACTCCACCCGACGCCGTTCGGCCACGCAGACATCGTCACGACCACTACGCACAAGACCCTGCGCGGCCCGCGGGGTGGCCTGATCTTCTGCCGCGAGGACCTTGGCAAGGCGGTCGACAAGAGCGTCTTCCCTGGCACTCAGGGCGGCCCGCTGATGCACGTCATCGCCGCCAAGGCCGTCGCCCTCAAGCTCGCCGCCACGGACGAGTACCGCGACGACCAGCGCCAGACGATCGCCAACGCGAAGCTCTTGGCGGCCACTCTCACCGAGAAGGGCGCGCGCGTCGTCTCCGGCGGCACGGACAACCACCTCATGTTGGTCGACGTGACGCCGCTCGGCGTGACCGGCAAGGAGGCGGAGCACCTCCTCGACGAGATCGGCATCACTGTCAACAAGAACGCCATCCCGTTCGACAAGAACCCACCGAACACCGCCTCCGGGATCCGCGTCGGCACGCCGGCCACTACGAGCCGCGGCTTCCGCGAGCCGGAGATGCGGCAGATCGGCGAGATCATCGTCACCGCCATCGTGGCTCGCGACGATCCGTCCGAGCAGGCCAAGCTTTCGGCCCTGGTCCACGACATGTGCGCTCGCTTCCCGGTGCCGGGCCTGGCCGAAGACTGAGCCGGACCGGCGCGGCCAAAGAAGGTTCGGGCCGGAAACTGGCCCCTTTCGGCGGCGCTTTCGGGGGGGGGTAAGCGTTGCCGCAGGTCGGCTGCTACACTCACGGCGCCCTGCCAGGGAGACCGATGAACGATGTCGGGAAGGCGTCTGCGTACGTCGCCCTCTTCTCCGAAATCGCGTTCGTACTGCTGATCGCAGTGCTGGCCGGGGTGCTTGGCGGCTACTGGCTGGACCAGCGCCTGGGCACCGTCCCGGTCTTCGCGCTCATCGGGTTCGCGCTCGGGTGCGTCGGTGGAGCCGTCGCCTGTTGGCGGTTCCTCACCCGGTTCCTGGCCCAAATGGATGAAGACGACAAGGAATGACGCGGCTCCATAGCGGGCCGCAGGATAACGCGGAGCTAGAGTGACAAGCGATCCGGACCCGGCGCCTGCCATGACCAAGGAGAGCCTGGAACCGGCCACGCCGGCACCGGCGGCGGCGCCCAAGAAGCGCGCACGGGGGATTCCGTTCAAGTTCCTGATCCCCGCCGTGATCGCTCTCGACATCCTGGCCGTCATCCTGGTGCCGCCCTTCCCCGAGGGCGGAACGGCCGGCCAGGCCTGCGGCTTCCCGTCCTGCTTCGTCCAGAGCGCGATCGAGCTGCCGCCGCCGGCGATCGTGTTCGACTTCTCGCCGTCCACGGCGCCCTCCCCGTTGCCGATGCTCTACTTCCACCCCAGCATCAGCTCGACGATCCTGACCATGTGGATCGTGATGGCCTTCATCCTGCTGATGGCATTGGTCGCCACGCGGCGCATGAAGATGGTTCCGGGCCGGCTGCAGAACGCCGTGGAGTGGGCTTACGAGTTCGGGCGGGACTTCGCGGTGGGGATCGGCGGTGAGGGAGCGGGCCGCTACTATCCGATCTTTGCCGCGTTCTTCGTGCTGATCCTGGTCTCGAATTGGAGCGGCCTGGTGCCGCCGATCGGCAAGATACCGCAACTCCGGGCGCCCACCAGCGACGTCAACATAACCATCGGCCTGGCGCTCACCTCTTTCGTGTTGTTCCAGGGTGAGGGCTTCCGGCGCCTTGGCGTGCGAGGCTATCTCGGCAAGTTCTTCCCGATCGGCGAGTTCCGCCACGGCATCGGGGCCGGGCTGCTGGCCCTGTACGTCGGGATCATCGAGCTCTTCCTGGAGTTCGTGAAGCCGGTAACGCTGGCTATGCGACTCTTCGGCAACATCTACGGCGGCGAAGTAGCTCTGGCCGTCATCTCGGCCCTGACCCTGGCAGTCATTCCCGTAGCTCTGTACGGGCTCGAGGCGCTGCTGAACTTGATCCAGGCCCTCATCTTCTCCGTCCTGACCCTGATGTTCATCCTGATCGCCATCGAAGGTCACGAACCCGAGGAGCATCATCCGGCGGCAGCCGGCGGAACCGAACCAGACCACCAGGCGCCGGGTGGCGCCGACCAATCCCAGCCCGTGGCGGCCTGACCGCCAGCAATGCGACTGCCCGGGCTCGGTCCGGGACAAGGAGGACATCCTCATGCTCGAGCACATCGGAGCCGGACTCGCAGCCATGGGCGTCATCGGCCCCGGCATCGGCATCGGCATCCTGGCCGGCATGTCCAGCAACGCCATCGGGCGCAACCCCGATGCAGCCGGCCAGATCCGCGGCCTGGCGATCATCCTGGCCGGCTTCGCCGAAGGCCTCGGCGTGCTGGCGATCGTCGTTGGCCTGCTGACCATCTTCATCAAGTAGGGCCGAGGTCACGGAGCGAGTCGAGTGAACCCCCTGGCGACAGCTGCCGCGACAGCCGCTGCGACGGTTGCGGCTTCGACGACGGCGGCGTCTGCGCCTGGCCTGTCCATCAACTTCTTCTGGGTGATCGTTGCGGCGCTCAACTTCCTCGTGTTCCTGGCCCTGATCTGGCGGTTCGGGTTCGATCCGATCGCCAACATCCTGGCCCAGCGCAAAGCCCGCGTCGACCAGGGGCTGGCCGACGCCGAGCAGGCTCGCAAGGATCGCGATGCCGGCGCAGCGGAGCGCGACCAGGCGATGGTGCAGGCGCGCCGCGAGGCTCAGGCCCTTGTCGCCGCGGCCCAGAAGTCCGCGCAGGAACTCCGCGACGCCGATATCGCCGCCACCCGTGAAGAGCTAGAGAGGCTCCGAAAGAAGGCGGCCGCCGACATCGTCGCGGAGCGCGACCGCGCGCTTGCGGATCTCCGCGCCCAAGTGGCCGACCTGGCACTTGCCGCGGCCGGCAAGGTCGTGGGCGAGACGATGACCGACGCCCGCCAGCGGCGCCTCGTCGAGGAGTTCCTCGCCGATCGCTCCGTCAACGGCGGGGGACGGACCAACTGATGCTGCGCATCGGCACCGGACGGCGCTACGCGGAAGCCGCTTTCGAGGTCGCCACTCGCGACGGGACCGTCGACGCGTGGGGGCGCGAGCTGGCCTTCGCCGCCGGGCTGGCCAGCGACGAGCGGGTAGCCCGGGACGTGGACAGCCCGGCCGTGGCCTTCGGGCACCGGCGCAAGGCCGTCGAGCAGTTGCTTGGCGGCCGCGTCTCGCAGCAGGTTCTGAACCTCGCCCTGCTCCTCACGAAACGGGGCCGCTTCGCCATCCTGCCGTCCGTGTCCGCCGAGTACGATGCCCTGGTCCGCCAGTCGCGGGGCATCGTCGCCGCGACGGTCACGACGCCCGTGGCGCTCTCCGCCGAGGAGCTGGCGGCGGTCCGGACTCGTGTAGAGCAGCTCGCCGGGAGCAAGGTGGAGCTGGGCACGCAGACGGATCCGTCCCTCATGGGCGGGCTCACCGTCAGGATCGGAGACCGGCTAATCGACGCCAGCGTTCGCGGCCGCCTCGAGCGGCTCCGCAGGCGGCTGGTCCAGGGAATGGGCTAGAGTCGGGCGCCGCCTCGGCGGGCCCGCGGGCCGAACGGAGAAGGCATGGCCATCAGATCGGACGAGATCGTCAGCATCATCAAGAACACGATCGAGAACTTCGATCAGGGCGCCGAGTCGCGCAGCGTCGGCACCGTGGTCGAAGTCGGCGACGGCATCGCCCAGATCTACGGCCTCTCGGGCGCCCTTTCGTCCGAGCTGCTCGAGTTTCCGGGCTCCGTCATGGGCATGGCCCTCAACCTCGAAGAGGAGACCGTCGGCGCGGTCATCCTCGGCGACGCCGAGAAGATCAAGGAAGGCGACACGGTCAAGACGACCGGTCGCGTGGTCGAAGTCCCGGTCGGTCCGGCGCTCATCGGCCGCGTCGTCGATCCGCTCGGCCGGCCGCTCGACGACAAGGGCCCCATCGCCGCCGCCCGGACCCGCCCGGTCGAGCGCATCGCCCCCGGCGTCATCACCCGCCAGGGCGTCGACACGCCGGTCCAGACCGGCATCAAGGCGATCGACGCCCTGATCCCGATCGGCCGCGGCCAGCGCGAGCTGATCATCGGCGACCGCCAGACCGGCAAGACCGCCATCGCGATCGACACGATCATCAATCAGAAGGGCAAGGGCCTCGTCTGCATCTACGTGGCCATCGGCCAGAAGCTCTCGACCGTCGCCAAGACGGTGGCGGTCCTGGAGCAGCACGGGGCAATGGCGCACACCATCGTCGTCTGCGCCGGCGCCGAGTTCTCCGCCGCCCTCCAGTACATCGCCCCGTACGCCGGTTGCGCGATGGGCGAGGAAGTCATGGAAGTCGGCGTCGAGATCGACGGCAAGCTCGTGAAGGACGCCCTGTGCGTCTACGACGACCTCTCCAAGCACGCCTGGGCCTACCGCGAGATGTCCCTGCTGCTCCGCCGCCCGCCCGGCCGCGAGGCCTATCCAGGCGACGTCTTCTACCTCCACAGCCGCCTGCTCGAGCGCGCGGCGCGAATGAGCGCCGAGAACGGCGGCGGTTCCCTGACCGCCCTGCCGCTCATCGAAACACAGGCCGGCGACGTCTCAGCCTACATCCCAACGAACGTGATCTCGATCACCGACGGCCAGATCTTCCTCGAGACGGACCTCTTCAACGCCGGCCAGCGGCCCGCGCTCAACATCGGCATCTCCGTCTCCCGCGTCGGTTCCGCGGCCCAGACCAAGGCCATGAAGAAAGTCGCGGCGCCGCTCAAGCTGGACCTGGCCCAGTACCGCTCCCTGGCCGCCTTCGCCCAGTTCGCCTCGGACCTGGACAAGGCAACGCGCGACCAGCTGACCCGCGGCGAGAAGCTGTCCGAGGTCATCAAGCAGCCCCAGTATCAGCCGGTCCCCGTGGAGAAGCAGGTCGCGATCCTGTACATCGCCACGAAGGGCCTGCTGGACGACGTGCCCACCCCGCGAGTCAAGGACTTCGAGCAGCAGTTCTACCGCTTCCTCGAGACCGAGCACGGGGCTGCCATGGCAAAGCTCCGCGACACGAAGGTCCTCGACGACGCCACCGCCGCCGAGCTCGAATCCGCGGCCAACGAGTTCCGCAAGTCGTTCCTCGCCTAGGGCGAGGGCGGCGCAACCACAGGTAGGGCAGCGTGCCGAGCCAACGAGACATCCGAAGACGCATCACGGCGTCGAGGAACATCAGGCAGATAACCCGGGCGATGCAGTTCGTGGCGGCGTCCAAGCTTCGCCGCGCCCAGGAGTCGACCCTGTCTTCGCGACCCTACTCCGACCTGCTCGACGAAATCCTGGCGGACCTCGCCGCCGTCCTCGCGGGCGACGAGCACCCGCTGCTCAGCCGCCGCGATGAAGGCAAGCGGCTCATCGTCCTGGTCACGAGCGATCGCGGCCTGGCCGGCGCCCTCAACACCAACGCCGTCCGCTTCGCATCCAGGGAGATCGTCGAACACCCGGGTGAGCTCGAGCTCGTCAGCGTGGGCCGCAAGGGCCGCGACGCGATGCGCAGGGCCCGCGTCCCGATCGTGGCCCACTTCTCGGGGTTCGGCGACCGCCCCAAGTTCGAGGACACCCTGCCGCTGGCGCGGCTCATCTCGGATGAGTACGAGGCCGGCACATACAACCAGGTCGACATCGTTTTCACCCGTTTCGTCTCGACTCTGGTCCAGCGGCCGGACATGGTCCAGCTGCTGCCGATCAGGCCGACCAGCGACACCCGCGGCATCCCCGGTGCGCAGTTCATCTTCGAGCCGGCTCCGGACCTGGTCCTCAACCAGCTGCTGCCCCGCTACGTCGGCACGCGGCTCTTCCAGACGGCGCTGGAAAGCAGCGCCAGCTTCTTCTCCAGTCAGATGGTCGCGATGAAGAACGCAACCGAGAACGCGGACGAGCTCATCGACGACCTGACCCTCAGCTACAACAAGGCCCGCCAGGCCAACATCACCAGAGAGCTCATCGAGATCGCTTCTGGCGCGAAGGCGCGCTAGCCAGCCAGGCGACGACACCAGGAGGCACCGACACGATCATGGCGACCGCCGCCAAGACCGCGACCGGCCGGGTAGTCCAGATCACCGGCCCCGTCGTCGACATCGAATTCCCCGCCGGCCAGTTGCCGGGGATCTACAACGCCGTCGAGGTCATACGCGGCGACGGCGTGAAGATCGTCTGCGAGGTCCAGCAGCACCTTGGCAACAACTGGGTCCGCAGCGTGGCCATGACCACGACGGACGGCCTTGCCCGCGGCGTCGACGTCATCGACACCGGCGGCCCGATCTCCGTCCCGGTCGGCGAGGTCACACTCGGCCGCGTCTTCAACGTCCTGGGAGAGGCGATCGACGAAAAGGGCCCGGTGGCGGTCACCGAGCGCCTGCCCATCCATCGCCCCGCTCCGGCCTTCGACCAGCAGACGACCGAGACCGAGATCTTCGAGACCGGCATCAAGGTCATCGACCTGGTCTGCCCCTTTGCCAAGGGCGGCAAGATCGGCGTCTTCGGAGGAGCCGGCGTCGGCAAGACGGTCATCATCCAGGAACTGATTCGGAACGTCGCCCAGGAGCACGCCGGCTACTCGGTCTTCAGCGGAGTGGGCGAGCGGTCGCGCGAGGGCAACGACCTCATCAAGGAGATGACCGAATCGGGCGTCATCGCCAAGACGGCATTCGTCTTCGGCCAGATGAACGAGCCGCCGGGCGCCCGTCTGCGAGTCGGGCTGACCGGCCTGACGATGGCCGAGTACTTCCGCGACGTGGAAGGCCGCGACGTCCTCCTCTTCATCGACAACATCTTCCGCTTCACCCAGGCCGGCTCCGAAGTGTCGGCCCTGCTCGGCCGAATGCCTTCTGCCGTCGGCTACCAGCCCAACCTGGCGACCGAGATGGCGGCCCTCCAGGAGCGCATTACCTCGACGAAGAAGGGGTCGATCACCTCGCTGCAGGCCGTCTACGTTCCGGCGGACGACTATACGGACCCGGCTCCGGCGACGACCTTCGGCCACCTGGACTCGACCATTCGCCTGGAGCGGGCGATCGCCGAGCTGGGCATCTACCCGGCGGTCGACCCTCTGACCTCCACCTCGCGAGTCCTCGACCCGAACGTCGTCGGCCAGGAGCACTACGACACGGCACGCGAGGTCCAGCGAGTCCTGCAGCGCTACCGCGACCTCCAGGACATCATCTCGATCCTGGGCATCGACGAGTTGTCCGAAGAGGACAAGTCCACGGTGGCCCGTGCCCGCCGGCTGCAGATCTTCAACAGCCAGCCATTCCACGTCGCCGAAGTCTTCACCGGCCGGCCCGGGGCGTACGTGGCGATCCGCGACACGGTCGCCTCGTTCAAGGAGATCCTCGAGGGCAAGGTCGACGACCTGCCGGAGCAGGCATTCTTCCTGGCCGGTACTCTGGACGACGTGAGAGCGAACGCTGCCAAGCTGGCAAAATGACCGCGAACCTCGTGCCGGTCCGTCTCGGCACCGCGGGCCGACGCCACGGCCCGGCCGGGACGAAGTGAAGGAATGAAGTAGTGCCCCTCCATCTCGAGATCGTCACTCCTGAGAAACGGGCCTTCACGGGCGACGTGGACGAGGTCATCGTCCCCGGCAGCGAGGGCGAGCTCGGCATCCTGCCGCACCACGCCCCGTTGATCTCGACGCTCGGTCAGGGCGTGCTGCGCCTCAAGAGCGGCGGGCAGGAGCAGGAGTTCGCCATCTTCGGCGGGTTCCTGCAGGTCCGGCCAGATCGCGTCGTCGTCCTGGCCGAGACCGCCGACATGGCCTCCGAGATCGATCTCGAACGCGCCGAGCGCGCCCGCCGTGAGGCAGAGCGGGTCATCGAAGGCGGCTTCGTGGAGCCGGCCGACCTGGCAGTCGCGCGGGCCGCTCTCCAGCGCGCGCTCATCCGAATCCGGGTCGCCGAGCGCGGGGAGCGCAGACCGCGAGGGCCGCACGAGGCGGCGCGCCGACATCCGGAGACGCATCGCGAGGAACCGCCGGGCGGCGAATAGCGATGGCCGACGCTCGCCCGTTCCACTGGGAGTTCAAGCCCGAGGAAGTAGGCCGGGAGGTCTTCCGAATCGAGGGCGGCCGCCGCCTGGAAGGCTCGGTCGCGATCAGCGGCGCCAAGAACGCCGCGCTCAAGCTGATGGCCGCCGCCACGCTGACCGGCGAGCGCTGCCGTTTCACGAACGTGCCCGAGATCGAGGACGTTCGGGTCCTGGCCGAAGTCCTCGAAGACATCGGCGTGACCGTCGATCATCCCGAGCCCAACGTCTACGAAGTCGCCAGCGGCGACGCCGAGTGGCTGTTCGTGCCCCTCGAGGCCGCAGCCAAGATGCGGGCCAGCTTCATCCTGCTGGGCCCGCTGCTCACGCGTTTCGGGCGGGTCATCATCAGCAACCCCGGCGGCGACCGGATCGGCCGCCGGCCCGTGAACCTGCACGTCGACGCGATGCGGGCCCTGGGCGCGGACATCGAGTACCGCAACGGCTACTACTTCGCCAAGGCCCCGGGCCGGCTGCGTGGCGGCCGCGTGACGTTTCCGCAGATCACGGTCATGGGCACCGAGAACGCCATCCTCGCGGCGACCCTCGCGGTCGGGCACACGATCATCGAGCCCGCGGCGCGGGAGCCCGAGATCGACGACCTGATCGCCTTCCTGGTGGACATGGGCGCCGAGGTCGAGCGGACGGCGCCAAATCGCATCGAGATCGAGGGCCGGCGCCGGCTGCGGGGCGCCCAGCACGCCGTCGTCTCCGACCGCATCGAGGCCGGGACCTTCGTCGTCGCGGCCGCCGTCACGCGCGGTCGAGTGACGCTCCGCAATGCCCCGTGCGGCCACTTCGACGCGCTCCTAGGAGTAATGTCGGAGATGGGCGTCTCGGTCAGCTGCGGCGCCGACACGGTCGAGGTGGACGCAACCGGCGCCGACCTTCATCCGTTCAGGTGCGCCGACATCGAGACGCAACCGTACCCGGGCCTCGCGACCGATCTTCAGCCGCCCACGTGCGTGCTGCTCACCCAGGCCGCAGGCGACAGCCACGTCACCGAGACGATTTTCGAGGACCGCCTGGAGTGGCTCGGCGAGCTTCGCCGCATGGGCGCCCAGATCGAGATCCCGGACAGTCATCACGCCACCATCCATGGCCCGACGCGGCTCCGCGGGGTGGATGTCGAGATCGGCGATCTCCGAGCCGGTGCGTCGCTTATCCTGGCGGCTCTGGCTGCCGAGGGCGTGACCACGATTCGCGGCGCGCACCACGTACACCGCGGCTATGAGAAGATCGACACGAAATTCCTGGAGCTCGGCGCCAGGATCGAACGGCTTGCGGAAGGGACATAGCGTAGCGGCATGAAAATCGGTATCGACTTGGGCACCGCCAATGTGATGGTCTTCGTCCAGGGCAAGGGCATCGTGATGCAGGAGCCCTCCGTGGTTGCCGTCGATGACGACAACGTGATCGTCGCTGTGGGCGCGGAAGCCCGCGAAATGATCGGCCGTACTCCCGCCAACATCCAGGCCATCCGCCCGATGCGGGCAGGAGTCATCGCCGACTACGTCATCACCGAGGCGCTGCTGCGCCACTTCATCCAGAAGGTCCAGCTGGGTCGGCGGTTCGGATGGGGCAAGCCCGAAGTCATGATCAGCGTGCCGGCCGGAGTCACCAGCGTCGAGAAGCGCGCCGTCCGCGACGCGGCCCTCAAGGCGGGCGCGGGCGAGGCGTACCTGATCGAGGAGCCGATGGCCGCCGCGATCGGCGCGGCCGTCCCGATCAGCGGGCCCTCGGGGGCCATGATCATCGACATCGGTGGCGGCACCAGCGAGATCGCGGTTCTCTCGCTCGGCGCGATCGTGGTGTCGACAAGCCTTCGGGTCGGCGGCAACAAGATCGACGAGGCCATCGCCAGCTACATTCGCAAGAAGTACAACCTGATGGTCGGCGACCGCACCGCCGAGGAAGTCAAGATCGCGATCGGGACGGCGCTTCCGCTCGAGCGAGAGTTGACGATGGACGTCCGCGGCCGCGACCTGATCGCCGGCCTGCCGCGCACCATCCCGATGACGAGCTCCGAAGTCATGGAGGCGATGGAGCCGCCGCTCCAGCAGATCATCGGCGCCGTGCGCCTTGTCCTGGAGCAGACCCCGCCCGAGCTCTCGAGCGACATCATCGACAAGGGCATGGTGATGTCCGGCGGCGGCTCTTTGCTGCGCAACATCGACAAGCTGCTCACTCAGGTCACGGGCGTGCCGTGCCACGTCGCCGACGACGCCATGAACTGCGTCGCCCGCGGCACAGGCCTCGCCCTGGAGCACTTCGACTTCTACAAGAAGTACCTCGGCCCGCAGATGTAATGGGCGTTGCCGAGGAACTGGTTGCGACCCCCGCCCGGCGGGCGTTTATCGAACTGCACTGTCACACGAGCGGCAGCTTCGACTCGCTGGCCGACCCCCAGGCCGTGGCTCGGGCCGCGGCCAGGCGCGGTCTCACGCATCTGGCAGTCACGGACCACGACCGGATCGACGCCGCCCTCCGGCTTCGCGACACCGCCCCGCCCGAGCTGACGATCATCGTCGGCGAGGAGGTCAAGACGGCCGACGGCGACCTGATCGCGGTCTTCCTGAGAGAGGCCGTCCCGCCCGGCATGTCGGCCGTCGAGACGATCGCCGCGGTCCGAGAGCAGGGCGGCCTGGTGGGCGTCCCGCATCCATTCGACGGTCTGCGCGGGTTCGGTCGAAAGAGCGGCGCCGTGCTCGAATCGATCGCCCATCTGGTTGACTGGGTGGAGGCATACAACGCCCGGGTGGTCGGCGGCTCGGCCAACGAGAAGGCGGCGCTGTTCGCCCGCGAGCACGGGCTGCCGGGGGTCGGCGCATCCGACTCGCACACCGTCCTGGAGGTCGGCGTCACCTACAACATCGTGACCGGCGACCCCGGCACACCGGAGGGCCTGGTTGCGGGCCTTTCGACGGTGGACTTCGTGCCCGGACGCGCCAGCTTCTACGTGCGCGCCTGGACGCCGGTTGCCAAGGTTGTCCAGTCGATGAAGGGGAACGGCCGGCGCCGGGCCCAGGAAACCAGGGGAGAGATCCGGTGACCGAGCAGGTAGAACATCATCACCACCCGATCGGTGAACCGCTCGAGCAGGAGGCCGACGCGCTCATCAATCCGGAGGTGCCGGTCGAGGTTCCGCCGGCCGAGCAGATGTCGCTCGTCAGGCGCCTCCGCCAGCCGCGCACCATCCTGTCGATCGCCGTCCCGATCGCCATCATCGCCATCGCGGTGGCCCTCAACCGGGACATGATGAGCCAGGTGCCGGGGGCTATCGGAGGCGCCGATCCGCGCTTCATCGTGGTTGCCTTTCTGATCTACTACGCGGGCTTCCCGCTGCGGGGCTTTCGCTGGACGAAGCTCCTGCGCGGTGCCGGCTACAAGGTCAAGACGGGCGACGCGACAGAGATCCTGTTTCTCTCGTGGTTCGTCAACTGCATCGTCCCGGCGAAGCTCGGCGACCTGTATCGCGCCTATCTGGTCAAGCAGAACAGCCCGGTCTCGGCGACGCGAACGCTGGGCACGGTCTTCATGGAGCGCATCCTGGATCTGGTCGCCATCGCGGCGCTGGGCGTAGCCGCCGGGTACATCAGGTTCCGTGGCAGCCTCAACGATCTGCCGGGCGGCACGCAGTACATCTTCGCCTTCGGCGTCGTGATCGTGGTGGTGCTGATCGTGGCCATGGTTGCGATGCGCAGCTTCGGTCGCCGTGTCATCGGCGTACTGCCGCTGCCGGCCCGCTTCGTCGAGCTGTACGACCGCTTCGAGGAGGGCGTCTTCGGTTCCGTCGGCTTGCGAGGCCTGCCCGTCCTCGGCCTGCTGACCCTGCTGATCTGGGCCAGCGAGGCGCTGCGCCTGTACTTCGTCGTCCGCGCCCTCGGCTTCAACGACGTCGACCTGGGCCTATCGGGAGCGATGTTCGTGGCCCTGATTGGATCGCTGCTGACGGCCGTGCCGTTGACTCCGGGCGGCCTCGGGCTCGTGGACCTGGGGATGCTCGGGGTGCTGAAGACGTTCTTCACGAAGAGCTCGGTCCACGCGACGGCGATCGTCGTGGTCGACCGGGCGATCTCCGTCTTCTCGATCGTCATCCTGGGCGGCATCGCCTACGTTCTGTCCTCCAAACCGCGGGGCGGCGGCATGGAGGTCGAGGAGATCCCGCCTTCACTCGCGCCGATGCGGCCGCCGGCCTGACCTTTCGGCGACCGTTCGACGGCTCGAAAGAGGGCCCTCAAGGCGGCCAGATGCCCGAGCCGGCCCGAATCTGCCCGAATCAGCCCCAATCCGACCTTACAGCCACCTTGCCGGCCAAACCGACAGTCGCCACACGTCGGTACCAAAAGGTCATTCACGCTTTGGCTGACCGCTCCGATAGTTCCAGTATGCGGGCAGGTTGCCCGACCATCGGAGCCTACGAAGCGCATGGCCGTACAGAACGGGCGAGGCTTCAACGAGTGGCTGCGGGCCCAGCTCAGAACGAAGAAGATGTCGCAGCGCCAGCTGGCTCAGCAATCCGGCGTTGACCATTCGACCATCTCCCGGCTGATCCGCGGCGACCGGATGCCGTCCCTGGGAACGGCTACGAAGCTGGCCCGCGGACTGCGTGAGATCCGAGACGACGCCGATGCGCCGCTGTACCTGGGCGTTGTGACCGGCGGCACGATCAATCCGACGGCTCGCGTCGAATACGCCCTCCGGGCCGACGATGTGCTCACGGAGCCGCAGGTCCGCCAGATCATGGAGTACTACCTCGCGGTGCGTATGCGCCGCTTCGGCCGCGGCTACATCGGCATGCGGACCGAGGAACGCCCCATGGAGCCGCGCCGGCTCCTGGACGACCGCCGCGACGCCCCGGTCTTGTCGGCGGTCGCCGGCCACGCGGCCCGGCCGATGATCCGGCAGCTGCCGCCTCGGGCCCGCTCCGCCCGCGACAGCTAGCCACGGGGCCCCCAGGGCGCACCCGAAGTCCACGTCCGGCCTGGCGGTTCCGCGCATCAGCGCAGCCGTGTAGCCGCGCCCCTTCCGCGCCCTACGGGCTGCGCCGATAGACCGTCAGTATCCGGTCCGGAGCCGCCTCGAAGCGATCCACCAGTTGAAGGTTCTCACCGCCGGCCTTCGTTGCGATCCAGTCGACCTCTGCCACGCCCCCGCAGCCCTCGTACCAGCCCGAATCGCACAGGATCACGACGGTGGCCGCGCTATCCGGCGCCGCCCACAGGACCCCATCCAGGGTGAGAGGGTAGCCATAGGCATCGGCCTGCTTGAATGTGGGCAGGTTCACGAGGGCGATCGACCCTCCGGCCGCGTCGGTGCGCAGCCTGTCGGCCGCCGCCTGGGCCGCGGGCCAGCCGCCATCCGGGGCGGTGAGGGGCGGCCAGTGGCTCACGCCCAGGGCCGTCAAGCCCGCCAGAAGCACCACCGCCAGCAAGCGACCGAGCCCGGCCCGCCCGGCCCCGGCCGTCCGCCACAGCCCGCCCACGACCAGGGCCGCGCCAAGGATGACCAGCACATCGGCGACGCAGTGGTACTGCTCCTGGTTCACCGACCCGACCTGGGAGATCTCCTTGAGGCCCAGGCTGAGCACCAGGACGATGATCAGCAACGACCCGCCGACGAAGCGAAGGCCCTGGCGCTCGTAGTCGCGCTCGTCGCCGGCGGCGGAGGTCGCTCCAGGCCGGCCGCGTTCGAAAGCCCAGGCCACACGCCAGACGAGACCCAGGACGACGGCCACGGAGGCGACGAACGCCAGAACTGCGCCCGACTGGAAATCGTCCAGAGGCCAGTGCATCAGCGGCCACGCGACGATCCGCATGGCCCCGAAGGCGACCTGGACCAGAGGACCGGCTGCCGGTGGGGACGGCTGGTTGAAGGCGAGGATGGCCCTGGTCTCGCTGAAGTTGTGGCCCAGCTCGTAGACGATCAACGGCAACCATGTGAGGACAAAGACGCCGGCGCCGGCGAGCCCCCAACCCAGGAGGCGGCGCCTCTGCCCGGAAGGACCGCGTCGCAAGGCCAGGGCGAATAGCGCGGCCATGGGGAGAATCAGGACCAGGCCGGTGAGGTGGGACTGCGAAGCCAGAGCGGTGCCGGCCGCGGCGACCACCCACCAGCGCGGCTGCCGCGTCCGCCACGCCTGCCAGGCACCCAGGCAGGCGAGCGCAGTTCCCGTCTCAACTAGAACGGGGTTCCACAGGAATGTGGAGTAGTCGATCAGGCTCGGCGAAACGGCGGCCAGCAGGGCGGCCGCGAGCCCCGCGGGCATGCCGCCGATCGAACGGGCGGTCCACCAGACCATCGGCACGACCGCGATGCCGAAGAGCGCGATGGCGAAGACCACGACCGTGGGATTGCCGTTGCCCAGCCATGCCGCCGGGATCATGAGGTCGTAGAAGAGAGCCCCGTGGTGGAACGTGCCCCCGATGCTGTAGGCCGGGGATCCAAAGGTCGGCAGCTGGCGCGTCACGACCGCGTTCCAAATGGCGCCCATCTCCGTGCCCTGGTCCGAATCCCAGATCCCGCGCCCAGGCAGATTCACGAGCCTGTCCGCGGCGGCCAGCAGGAAGATCGCGGCCAGGCATGCCGCCTCGCGGGCATTGGAGCCGATGCGGGCCCTGATGCTCCGAGCCGGGGCGGCGGGCGCGGGCGCCTCCGGTGACCGGATCAGGTCCGGCGCGGCCAGTCGGGCCGGCGAGTCGGTCGAGCCGGGTGGGTCCGGGCGCGCGGTCTCGCTCATGCCCGGTGCAGCGTCCGCTTGTCCCAACTGTCCCTCACGGTGATCGACGGTAGACGGTCATGATCCTGT
Organism: Chloroflexota bacterium; assembly: GCA_003141955.1. Taxonomy (GTDB): domain Bacteria; phylum Chloroflexota; class Limnocylindria; order Limnocylindrales; family CSP1-4; genus Fen-1039. The sequence goes on along the minus strand of PLOC01000025.1, from coordinate 30,961 downwards.
CCGGCGCGGCCGCGAATTGGTCCACCTGCGTCAGCCCGCCGGGCTGGCTGTCGAGCCACGCCGCCTCGGCCTGGCCGCCGCAGCCCTGGAGCCAGAAGGTGTCGCACAGGACGACCACGACGCCGGCCCGGTCGACCGCCACCAGGGTAGCGTGATCGCGCTCCAGCGGGTAGGCGTAGGCGTCGGCGCCCTTCTCCTCGAACAGCGGGACAAGCGCGATCGGGGCTCCTGCGGCGATGCGCTCGATCCTCGTTGCCGCGGCCTGGGCCGCGGGCCAGCCACCGTCCGGCGATGTGAGCGGCGGCCAGTGGCCGACGTTCCAGGCGACCAGCCCCGCCAGCGCCACGAGGGCGGCGGCCCGTCCGATCTGCCTCGCCAGGCCGCTGCCGGCCGCCCGCCAGATGCCCGCCAGCGCGAGGCCGGTGGCCACGAGCACGAGCGGGTCGGCTACGACGTGGTACTGCTCCGTGGGCAGCTCCTGGACCTCCGAGACGGCCTTGAGGCCCAGTCCGAGGGTCAGGATGATGAGCAACAGCAATCCGCCCACGAAACGAAGACCCTCGTATTCCTCGACGGAGGCGCGCCGGGCCGCGCCGGCTGCGCGGTCGGGCGTCTCCGTCGGCGCGTCCGTCGCCGTGACCCTGACCGGCGCGCCCGTCTTCACCAATCGCCAGATGAACGTCAGCGCCAGCGTCGCGGCGACCGCCACAGACGGCAGGAAGGCCGGCACCAGATCCACCATCGGCCATCGGGTGAGCGGCCAGGCCAGGATGCGAATCGTGCTGAAGATGAGTCGCGTCAGCGGGTCGTGGGCGGGCGTGGAATCCGGACCGGTGAAGTAGCCGATCATGCCCCGCGTCTCGGAGAAGTCGTGACCCAGCTCGTACACGATCAGCGGCAGGTACGAGACCACGACCAGGGCCACGGCCGCTGCCCCCCAGGCCGCGACACGGCGCCGGCGGCCCGCGGGGGCGCGCCGGAAAGCGGCCAGGAAAGCGGCCGCCATCGGAACCACGATCACGCCGGCGGCAACGTGCGACTGCATCGCCACGGCGCTCCCTGCGGCCGCCACGAGCCACCACTGGGGCCGAGCGGTTCGCCACGCTTCCCAGGCGCCCAGGAACGCCACGGCCGCCGCAGGCTCGACCAGGGTGGGATTCCAGATGAAGGTGGCGTAGCCGATCAGGCTGGCCGAGATCGCCGCCAGGACGGCCGCCATTAAGCCCGCCGCGACTCCACTGACCGAGCGCGCGATCCACCACACGATCGGCACGACCAGCAGGCTCAGGAGCGCGATCTCCGCCACGACGAACGTCGGGTCGCCGTTGCCGATCCACATCGCCGGGAGGAGCAGGTCGTAATACAGGGCGCCGTGGTGGAAGTTGCCGCCGACGCTGATCGCCAGAGGCCCGAAAGTCGGCAGACCGCCGCCATTGATCGCGTTCCGCAGCGCCAGCATCTCGGTGCCCTGGTCGGCGTCCCAGCCGCCTCGGGCCGGCAGGTTGGCCAAGCGCGTTGCGGCGGCCACGGCGAGGATGGCGGCCAGGCAGCCGAGCTCGCGGACCTGCACTCCCAGGCGAGCGCTCACGCCGGCGACGCAGCGCGCGAGCACGGACCTCCGACCCACGAGCCCGCTCATGCCCCCGCCCGACCCCCCGCTTGCGCTGGCGTCTCTGCAGTGGGCCCGGCCTGCGGCGTGGGCCCGGGGCCGGTCCCCGGTCTGGGCAGGGGGCCGGGCGTGAGCGGTCTGCCCTCGACGAGATCGCCGACCCGGGCCATGTTGACCGCGTCGAAGCCCTTTTCCATGCCGGGCGTCTCCAGGAAGAAGGTCACGCGGTCCAGGGCCGGATGTCGGAGCAGGTGCGCCATTCCCACCGGCCCGATCCGTCCCTCGCCCAGGTTTTCGTGCCGGTCGTGGCGCGATCCGAGGCCCGACGAGGTGTCGTTGAGGTGGATCATCCGCAGCCGGTCCAGTCCGAGCAGTCGGTCGAAATCGGCCAGCACGCGATCGATCACCGCCGGATCGGCGATGTCGTAGCCGGCGCCCCACAGATGGGCGGTGTCCAGGCAGAAGCCGATGCGTCCGTCCAGGCCCCGCGCGGCGGCGGTCTCGAGGACCGCTGCCAGCTGCTCGACGCTGACCCCGATGCTGTCGCCGCCGCCGGATGAGTTTTCGACGACTACCACCGGCGCGCCCGGGCCGTCCGGTGCCTCGGCCAGAGCTCGTGACAGGCCTTCGACAAGTCGCGCGACGCCCGCCTCCACGCCGGCGCCCCGATGGGAGCCGGCGTGGACGTTGATGAAGCGGGCCCCGAAGGCCGGGGCGTGAACCAGCTCGTGGCGCAGAACCTCGACGGATCGTTCGAAGAGGATCTCGTCGGCACCAGCCAGGTTCACCAGGTAAGCGGCGTGGATCGCCAGCGGCCCGATGTCGAGCTCGGCCAGACGCCGGCGGAAGGCGGGTGCTTCGGCCGGTGGCTCGGGCCGCCGCCGCCACGCCGTGGGGTTGTCGCTGAATATCTGCAGCGCGGAGGCGCCGATCTCGCCGGCGCGTTCGGCGACCTTCAGAAGGCCGGGCCCCATGGGCAGATGCGGCCCCGCCCGGCGCCCACCGGGCAACTCGACCCGCCGCCCCGACTCAGCCGTCACTTGGATCCTGCCCCTCCTGGCGCGGTGGCGGTCGATGGTCGTCAGCCCGCCCTGTGGTCGTTTCGGCCGGGCGTGTACTGGCCGGCGATCACCGGCTCGATCAGCCCGTAGTCGCCCCCGTTGCGCTTGTACAGGACGCATAGTCGCTCCGTCTCGGCGTTGACGAAGATGAAGAAGACGTGGCCGAGCTCCTCCATCCTCGCGACGGCGTCCTCCTCGAACATCGGCTCAATGGCGAAGCGCTTGGTCTGGACGATGCGCGAGCGACGCGCCTGATCCTCAGGGCTCTCAGCCGCGGCGGCCGCAGCGGCCGCGGCCTTGCCGTAAAGGGTCGGTTCGCCGTCGTCGACGATCCGCTTGCCCTTGCCGGCATCCGGCCGAGCCTTGCCCTTGGGCTTCTCGCGGAAGTCGACGGCCTGGCGCTCGATGCGGTCGATCACGATGTCCAGGCAGGCCTGGTGGGTTGGGCCCGCGGCGTGGCTGCGCAGGGGCTGGCCGTCGACGACGAGCGTCACCTCCACGATCTGCGAGTCGGCGCCGCTGCGGTGCTGCTCGGTCGACAGCTCGACCACGGCTTCCGATCGATCGTCCAGGAAGCGTTCCAGCCGGCGCATCTTGCGCTCGGCGTACTGCCTCACGGAATCCGGGACGTCGATGTTCTTGCCCTTGACGATCGTCCTCACGGCCTACCTCCGCAAAGCAAATGGCGCGTCGCGCCGACCTTCGGCCGACACGGGCGCGCATCTCGAAGAGCCGCTGCCACGCGGCCAGTATAGGAGCCGCCGCCGGCTCTCGGCCCCTGCCGTTCCCGGCGGATCAGCGCTCTCGCGCCACCGTCAGCGCCGAAACCGCGATTGCACCGGCGTCGAAGAGCGCCTCGGCGCAGGCGACCAGCGTCGAGCCCGTCGTGACCACATCGTCGATGAGAATCGGCCACCTGCCTTTCACTGCCGGGCCCGTGCCGGCGCGCAGGGCGAAGGCCCCGCTGACGTTGGTGCGCCGAGCGTGGCGCCCCAACTCGAACTGTGGAGTGGTGTGGCGCGTCCGCTCGAGTGACGCCTGCCACGGAACGTGGAGTCGGTCCGAGGCGGCGGAGGCGAGTAGGAACGCCTGGTCGTAGCCGCGACGCCTGGCTCGCTCCGCATGCACCGGAACGGGGACCAGCATCTCTCCGCCGACCCCCGCCGCTTCCCAGCGAGCTGCCATCGCATCTGCCAGAGGCGCGGCCAGCCGCCGCTCCCCGGAGTACTTGAGCCGGTGCAACGCCACTCGGATCACGCCCGAGAAGGGCGCGCACCACTCCAGCTGCGCCAGCGGCACCGGCATTGCCGCGGGCAGGCCCAGCGGCACGCCCGGCGGCAGCGCCAGTCGAACTTCCAGAGCGCGCCGGCATCTCGGGCACAGGACGGTTCCTTCGGCCGCGCAGCCGGCGCAACTTGCCGGCAGCGCCAGATCGAGCAGCGCTCCACCCAGACGAGCCGCCCGCGCCACGCCGCCGATCCTGTTCGTCGCCCGCGCTGCCATGTCGGGAGGCTAACGCGGCCGGCTTACGCGCCACGTACTTCGCGCTTATGCGGCGGGCCGCCGCCGCCCGCGGGGCCACGGCTCCAGCCGCCGTAGCCGCCCCTGCCTCCACGGCCGCGGCCGCGGCGACTTCTCTCACGGTCCCTATCGCGGCCCGATCGCGATCTCGTCGCCCACTTCCGTGTCCGATTGGTCGATCGTGCCGGGCGGCAACTCCAGGACGCCCTTTGCACCGCCGACGCGCCACACCACTCCACGCCATGGCGGCACGGCCCGATGCAGCGACAGGACCCGGCGCGTCCCACCGCGCCTGTCCGCCGGCGGTGAAACGAAGACGACGTCGATCGCGAAACGCATGAACAGCATGTGGATGCCGTTCTCGCCCGGTAGCCACAGCCCTTCTCCTCGCGGAAGCGACGAGCGACCCATGAGGCCCATGAACTTGGCCCAGAAGGAGGAACCGTCCTCGAGCCGCTCTGCCAGCACAGTCCCGCGGCTGGTGTTGCGGGCCACCAGAAGTGGCCTGCTCACCTGCTCGAAACCCCGCTCACCTGGTCGGAATGCCGCCGCCGGCGAAGGTCTTCACCAGCGAGATGATGGCCGGGCCGAGAATGACGACGAAGAGCGATGGGAAGATGCAGCCGACAAGCGGGAAGAGCATCTTGATGGGCGCCTTGGCGGCCATCTCCTCGGCTCGCTGGCGGCGCTCGATGCGGAGCTGCTCGGACTGGACCTGCAGCACCTTGGAGATCGAGACGCCCAGCGTCTCGGCCTGGATGATCGCGCCGATGAAGTTGGAGAGGGGCTGGACGTTGGTCCGCGGGATCATGTCGCGCAGAGCCTCGCGCCTGGCCTTGCCCACGCGCACCTCGGCCAGCGCCCGGCGGAACTCGTCGGTTAGCGGGCCGGGCAGCTTCTCTACCACCTTGGCCAGCGCGGCGTCGAAGCCGAGACCGGCACGAACGGAGATCGTCAGCAGGTCCAGCGTGTCCGGGATCATCTTGAGGATGATCTTCTGGCGGGCCTTGATCTTGCGGCCGAGCCAGAACTCGGGCGCGAGGTAGCCCACGAAGAAGCCGATGAGCCCGAAGAAGAGTCCCTTGACGATGGACCCGACGCCGCTGATGCCACCCGCGGCGAGGACGCCGAGGAGCAGGAACAGGACCGCGCCCGTGCCGATGCCGACCAACATCTTGACGCCCATCCAGTCGGCCAGCCGCATGTCGCCCGGGTTGCCCGCGAGCGCGAGCCGCTTCTCGGCGGTCTCGGCCGACGAGGCGCTGCTCAGGCGCCCACCGGTCCGCGAGAGCCGTGCGATGAGGGGGCGCAGGGTGCGTTCGGCGAACGGCTGTTGGAGTTCGAGCTCTTCGAGGTTGCGAGCCTGGATGTTGCCCAGCTGAGTCAGCCGGGCCTGGACCGGATCGACCGATCCGCCGCTGGCGAGAGCCACGAAGATCAAGAAGATCCCGAGGCCCGCCACGCCGGCAAGGACGTACACCATCTCAGACCTCGATGTTGACGATGCTGCGGATGATCATGAACCCGATGAACATGTTGATCCCGGCAAGGCACAAAACGATCAGGCCCACCGGCAGATTGAGGATCCCCGGCGGATTCTCGAACATGGGCTGCATGAACTTGGGAGCGATGACGAACAGGACGCCCACCAGGCCGATCGGCAGGAAGGCGACCAGGTAACCCGACATCCGCTGCTGCGCGGTCAGGGTCCTGATCTCGCCCTTGATCCTGACGCGCTCGCGGATGGTGAATGCGATCGAGTCCAGGATCTCGGCGAGGTTGCCGCCGACCTGGTGCTGGATCGTGATCGCCGTGGCCATCAGCTCGAGGTCGTCCGAGCGCACGCGGCGGACCATGTTGTCGAGCGCGACGTCGAAGGCCAGGCCAAGGTTGACCTCGCGGACCACGCGTCCGAACTCGATCGTGATCGGCGGCTGGGCCTCGCGCACGACCATCTCGATGGCCTGCAGGAACGAGGAGCCCGCCCGCAGGGCGTTGGCGATCAGCGTGATCGTGTCGGGCAGCTGCTTGTTGAAGGCATTGAGGCGTGACGCGCGGCGGCGGCCCAGCCAGAAGCGCGGCAGCCACGCACCGATGGCGGCACCTATCAGGAGCCCCAGCGGAGACGCCAGCGGCTGCAGAACGAGGCCCAGGAACAGGAACAGGAACGGGATGCCCACGATGGACCCGATCCAGAGCGCGATGAACTCGCCCGGCTTGAGCTTGAGATCGGCGCGGGCGATGTCGCGGGCCAGGTTCGCGCCGAAGTCGCGTTGCTCGACGATCCTGTTCAGGCGGGCCAGGGCCACGCTCTGAGAAAGTACGTCGCCGATTCCGACGCCCGGCTGGACGGTCGTGGTGGAGGCCTCGGGCTTGCTCGCGGTGTAGCGCTCGAGTCGGGCGCTGATCCCAGATCCGCGGCCGGATGTCGCCAGACCGATGAAGACGAGCATGATCCCCATGGCGAGGATCAACGCGACGATGATGACCACGATGGCCTCCCTGCCTTCGTTTCTCTACGCGAAGCCGAACAGGCCGCGCGGCAGGTGGATACCCATTACTTCGAACTTCTCGACGAACTTTGGCCGAATGCCGGTCGGGCGGAGGCGGCCCTGGATCTTGCCCTCGACGACGCCGGTCTGCTCGAAGACGAATACGTCCTGCATGACGATGACGTCGCCTTCCATGCCCTGAACTTCGGTGATGTTCACGATTCTGCGGGTGCCGTCCTTCAGGCGAGACTGATGGACGATGAGATCGACGGCGGAGGAGACCTGCTCACGGATGGCTCGCAGAGGCAGGTCTACGCCCGCCATGAGGACCATCGTTTCGAGTCGGGCGAGCATGTCGCGCGGGCTGTTGGCGTGGCCGGTGGACATCGAGCCGTCGTGGCCGGTGTTCATGGCCTGGAGCATGTCCAGCGCCTCGCCGCCTCGGCACTCGCCGACGATGATTCGATCGGGCCTCATTCGGAGGCAGTTGCGAACGAGCTCGCGGATCGGGACGGCGCCGCGGCCTTCGATGTTCGGTGGCCGCGACTCGAGGGTGACCACGTGCTCCTGGCGGAGCTGCAGCTCGGCCGCGTCCTCGACGGTGATGATGCGCTCGTCGTTCGGGATGAACGATGAGAGAACGTTGAGGGTCGTGGTCTTGCCCGAGCCGGTGCCGCCCGACACGAAGATATTCAGGCGCGCTTCTACGCAGGCGCGCAGGAAGTCGAACATCTCGGGTGTCGACGTGCCGAAACGGATCAGGTCATCCACGGTGAACGGCGAGGCCGAGAACTTTCGGACGGTGATCACCGGCCCGATCAGGGACAGCGGCGGGATGATGGCGTTGACTCGGGAACCGTCCGTCAGACGCGCGTCGACCATCGGGCTCGACTCGTCGATGCGGCGGCCGATCGGGGCGATGATCCGATCGATGATGCGCATCACGTGGTCGTCGTTCTGGAAGACGACGTTGGTGAGCTCCAGCCGGCCGTTGCGCTCGATGTACACCTGGCGCGGGCCGTTGACCATGATTTCAGTCACGGTTTCGTCGCGGAGCAGCGGCTCCATGGGCCCCAGGCCGATGATCTCGTCCGTGATCTGCTCGAGCATGCGAACGCGCTCGGCGCGAGTGAGAGCCAGGCCCTCCTCGTCGATGACCCGTCCGAAGATCTCCTCGATCTGGCGGCGCACCTCGACCTGGTTTGCCAGGTCGAGCTTGGGGTCCAGGTCCTGAATGACACGCGACTGGATCCGGAACTTGACCTCTCGGAGGGATTCCCGAACGGGAGCCTGATTGAGGAGGCGTTGGCTCGAGGGTGCCGAGGGAAGTCCGGGAGTTCCTGTTGGCGCGCTCGGCCCGCCGCTGGGCGCTCCCGGTGCCACGCCCGGTCGCGCGCTCTCGATTCGCTTCAGAAGGGACATCGCCTACACCCCTTGCTCGCCCGAAGGGTCATCTCCATGCGAAGAGTGACTTGCCTTTTTGGGTTGCCTTGTGATCCTCTTCGCGAGGTTCTCTGTTGCTGGTGATAGTCGTTGCAAGACGGAGAACGTCCTGGGAGACCTGGGCCTCACGGTTGCTGAGAACGAAGGGTACTCCCCGGTTCAGCGCGTAAACCACGGCGCGGCCGTCGCTGACGATGGTGTTGTCGACCTTACGGCCGATCGAGTGCTCTACGTCGGCGACCCTGATCCCAAGAGTCGTGTCGGCCCGGTTCAGGACGAGCCGAATCTTGTCGTCGTAGCCGAGCTTCTCAGCCACCTCGAGAAAGAGCCTGATGTTCTTGATGCTGGTGATCTCCAGCGTGAGGACGGTCAGCACGATGTCCGCCAGATCAAGGATACCCAGCGTCGTATCGTTGAACCACGCTGCGCAATCGATGACCACGATGTCGTACCGCTGGCGTAGCGCTTCGACCACGCGCTTGACGCCGGTAGGGGTGATCACGTCCGCCATCTCAGGTGAGGGCGGGGCCAGGATCACGTGGACGCCCGACGAATGGGTGACCGTGTAGGTGTCCACGGCGTCGATGTCGCCGCCCGCCTCGAGGTCCGACACGAGCTCGAACATCGACTTGTCTTTGGGGTTCAGGTTCAGTAGGACGGCCACATCGCCGAACTGGAACGAGCCGTCGACGAGGACGACCTTCTTGTCGAGCTCCGTTGCGGCTACGACGGCCAGGTTGACCGCTATGGTCGTCCGGCCGACGCCACCCTTCGGGCTGAAGACGGCTACTACCGTGCCGAGCTCGGGCGGCTCGGCGCTGTGCGGCACCACGGCTGCCACGACGCGCCCGGCCTTCTCCTTCTCGCGGGAGTAGAGCTGCCGGATCGACGCCGTCAACTCATCGCTACTGAAGGGCTTGACCAGGAACTCTCGGGCGCCGGCCAGCATCGAGCGACGCAGATAGTCGGCCTCTCCCTGAACGGACATCATCACCACCGCGGCACTGGGGACCTGCGAGGAGAGGCGCTCGGTCGCGGCGATGCCATCCATGTCGGGCATGTTGATGTCCATCAGGATCACGTCCGGCAGGATCTTCGTCGCCTGCGCGATCGCCTCGGCACCCGAGGACGCCGCACCCACCACCTCGATGTCCGGCTCGAAGCCCAAGAGCTTGGCGAGGTGGTCGCGAGTCTCCGGAATGTCGTCGACGATGAGGACCCTGATCCGGTCTGCCATTGGTCTCTGTTACCCCAGAGGTCGCGGAGAGGCCGATCGCTCGGCCTCTCGCTGTCGCATTCGCCGGGTTGCGGCGGGGTGCGCTACCAGGAAAGCTCTTTGGCCAGATCGGCCGGGATGATCGCCCGCGGATCGGGTGGAAGAACGCCGTAGATCGTCACGAGTTGCTTGAGGGTGATCCCAGGGGTGGTGACGTCAGGGGCGTTGTCGTCCTGGTCCGAGCGCAGAGCCAGGCCGAGGGTGATGTAGTTCTGCGGTGTCATGCCCTCTTCACGCTGGGCCCAGCGAATGATCTCGGCCTCGTCAGGCTTGACCTCGACCACGACAATCATGTGGACGCCGGTGTTGGTGACCGTCTGGGCGGTTGCCTGGGGCACTGGAGTTGGAGAGGCACCGGTGTTGACGGCAGGTTGAGTGGCCGTGGCCGGGGGGAGAAGCGTGACCAGGATCTTGCGATTCTGGATCACGGTCTTGGTAGTCACGTCCTGCGCGGACCCAAGCGTGACCTTGAACTTGTCGGTGGGCGTTCCAACGTACTGGAGGCCGAGCTGGTTGACCCACACGGACAGGATGATGTCCACGTGGTCGCCCGGTACGAGGAGCTCGCCGACGCCGTTGACCTGGTCGACCTCCATGGAGACCGCCACCATCCCGGGATCGATGGCGGAGGAGAGGTCCTGGCCCGCGATGAACGTTCCGGGCTGCAGGAAGGACGTGTCGGCGTAGAGAATGCTGCCCTTGGCGATCGTGCCGCCGGCAATCTTGCCGATCACCTGGTCGGTCGTCGTGTAGGTGTCCCCCTCGAGGGCGTCCCGCGCCGAGATGGTCATGTTCTCGGTGCCGACCATGCCCGCCGTGATCTTGTCGCCGAGAGCGATGTCCGTCGTGGCGATGACGACCGTGACCTGCGGCTCCGGTGTGGGAGTCGGCGTGGCCTTCGCCGCGCCGCCGGAGCCGCTGCCACCGGCGACGACGATGACCCCGACCATCGCAAGGACCGCGAGGAACACCCCAAACAGAATGAGGAGCCGATTTGAACGCTTCACGACGTCTCTCCCGAGGACTTGTGACAAGAGTCACCACAGTAGCCTTGCGGTGAACCTAAACGCGACTATACCAATGGGCTAGGCCCGCTAGGAAGGATTCTCCGCAAATGCGCAGCCGATCGACGGGATTCGAGCGTGGCGACGGCGTTCGAAGGGCATGAAAAAGGGCCGCGCTAGAGGCGCGGCCCTTAGTTTGTCGCAGAGCGGCGGCTACAGAGCCTTGCCGATTGTGCTCAGGATCGTGTTGATCTGGCCACTGAGGAAGATCAGGGCGGTGATCGCCAGGATGGCGATGAGCGCGAGGATCAGGGCGTACTCCGCAAGACCCTGGCCCTTGGACCGGAGAAGCATGATGGCCTCCTGATGAGAACGGCCCTCCAATGGGAGGATGCCCTGCATTCTGAGAGCATGGGCTCGGCGGAGCCACTAGCAAGATGGTAATGGGACCGGCCCGGAGCGCACCTTTCCGCCCATGGACCGACTTTCTCGCCTGCCCGACCCGGCGCCAGAACGCAACGGCTTGTGGACAACTCGTCCGGCCCTCCCGGCGCCGCATGCCGCCCCCCGCCACCGCCCCGCGCGCCGGCCTAGACGGCGGACGCGATCAGGCTGAGCAGCGATGACAGCTCGTCGCCGAAGAAGAGCAGGGACGCGACGCACACGACGACGGCCACGACGAGGATGAGCCCGTACTCGACGAGCCCCTGTCCTGCCTGGCGTGCGGCGCTTGACCGGCGGACCCGGACCAGGAGATTCGGGGTCACCGGGGGGCCAGCACCAGGACGAGTTCGCGGCCGTCGTCGATGAGCTCGGCCGTGACCCCGATCGTATCGGACCGCTGCTGGACCTCGCGCCACGTGGAGGCCGGCAGCGCCAGGACCTGGGATTGCCTCGCGGTGACGCGGGCCGCAGCGGCCCCGGCGCGCTGCTCGTCGATCATGGCCCGGAGCGCCTCGGGGATCTCACGGTCGCCGCCCTTGCCGCGCTTATCCTCGTTGCCGGCCTCCTCCTCGGGCTCCTCCTCTTCGAGCTGCTCGGCCCCTTCGCGCCTGGCCGTGACGTGGGCCTCGGTCTTGTCGTCCGACCACTCGATCTTGATGGAGATCAGATCCGGGTGGCAGGAGAGGAACCCCGTGATCGTTTCGTCGATGATGCGGAAGAGGGCGCTTTCGACGTCCATCGGGAGGCGCCGGTCGGTTCCGTACGACTCGAACTCGATCGGGACCTGCGAACGCCGGCCGCGGTCGCGAGCCACGCGCCGCAGCGTGGGAACGAGCCCTAGATCGTCCAGGACCATCGGCCGGACATCGAAGATGAACGTCTTGGTCGCGTCCAGCGTGTGCTGGACCATCCCGACGAGTTGCCCTATCTCCGCCTTTGCCTGGGCTGGGTCGCGGTCGAGCAGCCGCTCCACGATCTGCGCCTGCAGCACGATGTTGGTCAGGCTTTGGGCCGGACCGTCGTGCATCGCCCGGGCAATCTCACGACGCAGATCCTCCTGCGCGGCCATGACGAGGCGCGAAACGGCCGGTGGGAGCGGCGTGCTCGAGTCCAGCTTGTCGGGCGTGTGCTGGGGCATCGCGCCGCCCATCGAAGCGCGGTCCAGCTCCGAGCTGTAGCGGCGCAGGCTCTCTCGGAAGCGAGATAGGACCTTGAGCTTGCCTTCGAGGATGTCGACCTGCGCCTCCATGATGGCCGAGCGCCGGGTCATGGCCATCAGCTGCTCGGCCTGCTGAGCTCCGTCGCTGTCGGGGTTGTAGCCGGGCGCCGACTTGAGCTTGTCGAACGACTGGGAGCGCTTCGTCTCGTGACGCGAGGCCTCCGTGCGAGCCTGCTGGACGAGCAGCTCGATTTCGCCGATTTCCCGTGTCAGGAGATCGACCTCACGTCTGGCCCGCTCCGCGATCTCGAGCAGCGGGAGTGGGAGTGGCTCGGGGGCAGTCACCGGGGGATCAGTCCTCCGGCATTCGGATCCAGCCCTGGCGCATGGCGTACACGACTGCCTGGGTTCGGTCGTTCACGCTGAGCTTGCGCAGGATGCTGGACATGTGGTTCTTGACGGTCTGCTCACTGATCGACAGGGCGTAGGCCACCTGCTTGTTGGTCATGCCCTGGGCGATGTTGTCGAGGATCTCCACCTCTCGAGGAGAGAGCGGGGCGAAGATCGGGGCGGCTTCCTGGCCGTAGATGGCCAGCTCGCGGAATTCCTTGAGAACGCGGCTGGCGACGGCCGGCTTGGCAAAGACTTTGTCGTTGATCAGGTACTCGCCGGCGGCTACGCGGTGGATGATGGCGACCAGATCGTCGGGGGCGACGTCCTTGAGGATGAAGGCGGCAGCGCCCGCCTTGATGGCGTCGAACAGGGCATCCTCGTCCTCGCTGACGGCCAGGACGATGATCCCTGCGGAGGGCAGCTCGCGCTTGATCCGCTGGGTCGTCTCGATGCCGCCCGGAGCCGGGAGGGACAGGTCCATCAGGATGATGTCGGGCGAGAGCTGGACCGAAAGGTCGAAGGCGCCCCGTGTGTCGTCCGCCTCGCCGACGATGTCGAAACCGGGCTCTCGTTCGAGTATGTTGCGCATCCCCACCCGGAAGAGGGCGTGGTCGTCGACCAGAAGGATCGTCGTCTTCTCACCGCTTCGAGCCGGCGTCCCCGGCCGGCGCCGTTCCGGCCCGCTGTAATCCATCGAACTCATGCGCTCTCCTCTCCCGCTGGAATCGATAGCCAGACGACGGTCCCGCCGCCCGGCCTCGAGCGAACCTCGAAATGGGCACCGATGAGCTCAGCCCGTTCTCGCATGAACTGGAGGCCGAAGTTGCGCCGGCCTCGCGCTGCGACCGTACCGACGTCGAACCCCCGGCCGTCGTCGCTGACCTCCAGAATCCAGTTCCCTGCCTCGAGCTTAGTGGACACCACGGTGTGACTCGAGCCGGCGTGCTTGCGGACGTTCTGCAACGCTTCCTGGACAATCCGCAGGACGGCGGTCTGCTGGCTCGGGTTGAGCTGCTCTCCGGGCGCATGCAGGTCGGTCGTGACCGTGGCGCCGGTGAGCGCGGCCATGCTCTCGACGGCGTCCATGATCGAGCCGTCGAGGCCGAGCTCGTCCAGGAGCGGCGGGCGGAGCTGGCTGATGAAGGTGCGGACCTCGCCCAGCTCGCGGCGCAGCAGCTCGCGCAGGAAGCGGAGCTCGTTGTGCGCGACGCGAGTGTCCTCGTCGAGCACCCGCTCGATGTACTCGACCTGGAAGATGGCGTTGGAGAGAGCCTGGGCGGGCCCGTCGTGGACTTCCTGGGCCAGGCGCGAACGCTCGGCCTCCTGGGCCTGGACGATGCGCATCTGCAGGTCCGTCGGCAAGCCCGAGTTGACTACTTCGGCGAGGAGGCTGGCGTCGCCGCGCTCCAGGAAGAGCCAGGCATTCTCCATGCTGCGGACCGAAAGCTCGAGCTTGGAGAGTTCCTGCTGGTGCTTGCCCAGATCTCCGGTCTGCCGCTCGACGTCGGTGCGCATCGTCTTCTGGCGGGCATCCTCGGCGCCGGCCTCGGCCGCGGATGCCGCGTCGCCATCCTCGGCCGCGAGGAACGGGGCACGATCGGCGGCATCGACGAGGTCGCGCAGGCGGTGCCAGCGGGCCAGCGAGTCGCCGTACGCCTCGCGGTATCGCTCCGTTACGGAGCGGAGGCTGTTGGCTCCGTAGCCCAGCGTGGACTTCGCTTCGGCGTAAAGCTCGTCGAAGCGCGGGTCACGCGATTCTGCGGCGCCGCGGGCAGCGTCCATACCGCCTTGAGTATACGGGGCGTCCATCATCAACAGACGATCCGGAATGCGCGTATTTGAAACAACGGAGAACCTTGCGAAGGGGGCTTGCCCGAGTTATCGGTCAGCCGAACCTCGCGGAAGCATTGTGCGGCGGGCGCGCCGTCGTCGAGGATCGCCGGCCACTCCCCGCCGTCGTCGGTTTGGACTATGACAAGCAGCCTGGACCCGAAGTGGCGGGCCAGGGCCAACACGGACTCGGGCGATTCCTCGGGCAGCGCCAGGGCCGTGACGTGTGCGGATTCGGCCAGCCAGATCGGGTCGTCGGTGATGATCGGGGCATTGGCCGCCAACGGGACGCCGGCGCGGTCCAGCGCCGCCGGCAGGGCGTCGAAGCGGGCGCGGGTCGTGTCGGCTCCGCGATCGAGCGAGACGACCGAGACGAACATCAGCGGCACGACGACGGCGGTCGCCAGCGCTGGACCGAGCCATGCCACTGGCCGCCACCAGTGTCGCAGCCTCCCGACCCAGGCGACGAATGAATCGAGCGCCACAAGACAGCTGATGATCAGCAGCACGTAGATGGCGCCCGCGGCATGGAGGAAGGTGCCCCACGTCGTGCTAACCGGGAACACGAGGCTCGTGACCAGGAAGGTGATGACTGCCAGCAGGACGAGCGGCCGCAGGGCGTGTAGTCGGGCACAATTGGGCAGCGCCAGCAGGCCGATGAAACCGATCGGGAAGCCGGGAACGATCAGCACATCGACAAGGTTGTGGACGATGCCGGTGACCCGCATGCCGATGAGCGCCGCCGGACCCTGGGCCAGGTAGTTGGCCAGGGTCGGCTGATCCTGGTAGGCGTAGATGTCGGTGGGGTTCACTGAGAGGGCGTTGGCGAGCGTCTGGCCAGGCAGCGGGCTGCCGAACGCGAGCCAGTCTCGGACGGCCCACGGGGCGAAGATGAGGGCGGCAACGGCGGCCGGGACGGCGACCAGGCGGAGGCGCTCGAGGCGGGACGGCCGCTCTCCGGCGGGGGTCAAGGTCCAGCGCCAGACGACGACGACCCAGGCCAGGCCGAGCCAGACGGCCTCGCTGCGGGTCAGACCGGCGAAGCCGATGAGGAGGCCCAGGGCGACCAGCCGGCGGTCGAAAAGGCGGCCGAGAAGGCGATCGAAAGGCCGGCCTCCTCCGGCCGGGCGGTCGGGCACTCTGCCCCCCTCGGCAGGACGGCCGCCTTCGGGCGTCCGCGCCCCGATTCGTGTCATGAGCAGGCACGCGGCCAGAGAGAGCGCGGCAAAGAGCGCCGTGGAGTCGGGGAGCATCCCGTACACGACCAGCGGCCCGAGGAAGCACGCCACCACGCCCGTGCCCACCGCCAGCGTTCGTGCCCGCCCAATCGGCAGCTTCATCTCAGCGGCCACGTCGGCGCCGAGCTGCCACGCCAGCGCAGCCCCGATCGCGCTCACGACGACGGAGAACACCTGTGCGGCGCGGAACCAGTTGGCGGCGCCCGCCAGCCAGATGGGGACGGCGGCGAGCAGCGAGGGCAGCGGCAGCCACACCTCGAATGCGGCCCGCGGCACTTCCAGGGGCGGCGTCTGATAGCTCCACAGGGCGTCGCTCACCAGGCCGCGCCCCTCGACCAGGTTTCGGGCGACGCCGGCGTAGTAGGCCGTGTCCTCCGGGACCGGGAAGCTCAGCGTGGCCGCGGCCACGGCCCGGACGGCGAGGGCCAGGGCGAAGACAGCGCCGGCGCTCAGCCAGGCTTCGCGGCGACCGGGACGGAAGCTCACGGCGTCGCTCCCGTCGCGCAGCGGGTGTCGGCGGCGGTCGTGCAGATCGGGAAGATCGCCAGGACCGGCGCGGCGTCCGACTCCGGATCACCCGTCGCAGGCCCCGTATACGGCACCGTGTAGATCGGCGCCCCGATCCAATCCGGCCGAGGCCCCATCTCCAGGATCGGGATGAGCGGGGTCACGATATGGGCTCGCTCCAGCACCAGCCAGCGCGTGCCGTAGTCGGCGGCCACCTCGCCGATCACGGCGAGCGAGTCGTTGGGCGTGACGACGCCGCCGTGGCCGGTGAAGTACTGGAACCCGGCCGGGTCGGCGCTGAGCAGCAGGTCGGTGGCCGGGGCGCCGGCCCGGTCGAGAGCGGCGCCCGCGTCGAGCCGCAGGTCGCGGTCCTGATCCCACGACCGCCCTGCCAGGAACGCGAAGGCGCCCGCGTCTAGCACGATGGTGATCACGGCGGCTATCAGGAACAGCCGGGCGGCGCGATCCTCCTGCCAGCCACGCCTGTGACGGGCGGCCCACGTCGCGACGATCACGACCCCCTCGAGCCCGGCGATGTACGTGTACGGGATCAGCGCCTCGGCCGAGTGGAGGAACGTCCCGTACGGCACGTGGACCGCGAAGATCAGTCCCGAGGCGGCGAAGAGCAGGCCGGCGTAGAGAAAGAACGGCCCGAAATCGATCGATCGCCGGCGCGCCCACCCGCCCACGAGCACGAACGGCACCAGCAGGATCGAGCAGGCGATGACCGAGAAGATCTGGATCGCCGAGACGAGCCCGAGGATTCGGCTGGTCAGCAGCGGCCTGATCCCCTGGCCCAGGAAGGCCGCCAGCGAGGTGTCGGTGGTGACGCTGTTCATCTGGTCGTAATTCGCGATGAACAGGATTCGGCCCGAGGTCGACGATGGCGAGAGGCTGCCGAAGACAGCCAGCTGGCGCAGGTACCAGGGCGCCATGACGACGAGGAAGAGGCCGAAGCAGGCGAAGGCGTACCGCCATGGGATCGCCGGCATTCGGCCGCCCTTCGAGCGCCAGGACCGCCATCGATCCCATAGGAAGGCGATCCCGACCGCAGCGCCCAGCAGCACACCGTCGTTGCGGGCGAGGGTCGCGAGGCCGACCATCAGGCCCGCCAGCGCGAACGATCGACGGTGGCCACGCAGACCGCGCGCGGCCAGCCACAGGGCGGCCGTGCCGAGCGGCTGGTAGAGAGCGAAGTTGTCGGGCTGGGCCATGTAGATGGCCGCGGCGGCCGGGAGAGACACGGCGATCGCCGCCGCCAGGGCGATTCGGTCGCCCGCCCCGACTTCCCGGGCCAGGAACCAGGTCATCGGCGCCGCCAGCGCCCCGAAGACGAGGAACGGGATCGCCGACGCCAGCGGCGTGGGGCCGAGCAGCCACATCGTCGGTAGCTGCACGATCGACGCGAGCGGCATCCAGTGGGCGTTGCTCGGGATCGGCAGCATCGGCTGGGCCGGGATTCGCCCGCCCACGTCCACGAACGACCAGATGAAGTCGATGTTGAAGCCGTGGCCGGCCAGCAGCGCCCGGGCCACGTCGACGTAGTAGTAGGAATCCGGGTACGCCGCGTCTGCGTGCACGGCGAACAGGACGGCCCGAGCCGCCAGGGCGAACGCATACAGAGCGAAGGGGATCCGCACGGCGTCGCAGCGTAGCATCGGCCGGGTCCCACTCCACCGGTACTATCGACCTATCGAGCGCCCCCGACCGGCGGTGCGCCCTGGCGCGGGGCCCGCGGGCGGTGTTGCGGCGGTGCGCGGTCGGAGCTTCCGCCCAACATCACCCGGGGCGATGGAAAGCGAGACCGACGGACATTCCCGGCCTGCGCGGCCAGGTTGTGAGGCCTTCCCCCCGCCCGGTGCACGCTCAGCGCGGCCTCGCCGTGGCGGCGGCGCGGTCTGGAGACCACGCCCCGTTACGTAGCATCACCCGGGGTGATGATGAGCAGGAAATCGGCCTCACGGCCACCTGGCATCGCCCCGGGCGAAGATGGGCAGAGACTCTGCGTGGGGCCGAACGAGCGGCGCGCGACCGGTGGACCCGGCTAAACTCCCGGAGATGGTTTTCAGCAGCCTTTCGATCGTCCTGCCCGCGTTCAACGAGGAGGGCCGGCTCGGGCCCGCCCTAGACGAGCTCTTCGCCTACCTTTGCGCCGCGCCGCAGGGCGCGCTGCCCGAGAAGGTGGACGTGCTGGTCGTGGACGACGGAAGCACCGACGGCACGGCGGCGTTGGTTCGGGCTCGGGCCGAGTACGTCGGCGAGGGCAAGGCGGCCAGGGGCGACTGCCCCGAACTGCGGCTGCTGGCCGTCTCGCACGCCGGCAAGGGCTCAGCGGTTCGGGCGGGGATGCTGGCCGCCCAGGGAGATCTGATCGTGTTTGCCGACGCGGACATGGCCACGCCCCCGGATCAGCTGCCGAGGCTCGTCCAGGCGCTGGCGTCCAGCGACATCGCTCTCGGGAGCCGCATCCAGCCCGACGGCTCGGACATGCGGGCCTCGCAACCGCGTTTTCGACGGCTCGTCGGCAAGCTCTTCCGCCTCGCCGCTCGGGTCTGGGTGACCGGCCCGATCGACGACACCCAGTGTGGCTTCAAGGGGTTCCGGCGCGACGCGGCGCGGGATCTGTTCGGCCGGCTGCGAATCACGAGCATCGTTTTCGACGTGGACCTGATCTTCGTGGCGCGGCAGCGGGGCTACCGGATGGCGGTGATGCCGGTGGTCTGGGCCGATCGGCGCGGCTCGCGCATGCACGCCCGCCCGCGCCTCGCCCTTCGCGTCGGCTGGGACCTGCTGCGCATCAGGTTCATCCACCGCGGCGTGAAGCGGATCCTCGGGGACGCGCCGGCGAAATGAACGGCCCGCGATGACCGAGCCGGTGGCGCAGGCGAGGTCGCGCCCGCGGCTGGCCGAGGCCTTCGTTCCCGTCGGTTCGGTCGCCCTGCTGGTGGGGATGCTCGCCCTCGTTCTCGCCTCGGCGGGCAACACCCTGGGCTACGACTTCCACTGCTACGAGGGCGCGGCCCAGGCCCTGCGCGACGGACGGCCCATCTACGACGTGGCCTTCTCGGTGAACGTCGGCACGTGCCCCGGCACCTACACCTACCCGCCGACCTTCGCCGTCGTCCTCGTTCCGTGGCTCTCCCTGGGGGGAGCGGCCGCGGGGCTGTGGTGCCTGGCCATGGCCGCGTGCTTCATGATCGGAGTCGCGTTGCTGCCGGTCCGGCGTGACGTGCGCTGGCTGATCGTGATCGTGGCCGCGCTCGACTGGCCGCTGCTGTACGCGGTCAAGCTCGGCCAGGTGGAGCCGCTCCTCTTTCTGGGTTTCGCCGCGGCCTGGCGGTGGATGGATCGGGCCGCCGTCGTGGGCGGGGTGACGGCGATCGGGACGCTGGTGAAGGTGCAGCCGGCGCTGCTCGGGGTCTGGGCGATCGCCACGGGACGGTTCCGTGCGGCCGCGGTGGCCGCCGCCGCCACTCTCGCCCTGGCGGCCGCGGCGACAATCGTCACGGGCCTGGGCGCGTGGGCCACGTATGCCGACCTGCTGCGCGACCTGGGCGGGCAGCTGACCACGCCGCACAACTTCGCCCCTGGCGCGGTGGCCCACATGGCGGGCGCCTCGGAGGCGCTGGCCACGGCCATACAGCTCGCGTCGGCGGCGCTGGCAGTGGCTGCGCTCCTCGTTGCGTGGCGCTACGCCAGCCCCGAGCTCAGCCTGCAGGTCACGATCGTGGCCAGCCAGCTCATCTCATCGCCGCTGCGCGACCACTACGCCGTGCTGCTCCTGCTACCGACGGCCTGGCTCGTCGGGCGCGGCCGAACGTGGGCGGTCGTCTTCCCACTCGCCGGCTGGATCGCGCTATTCGCGGGCGACGCCTGGCTGCCGGCGGCCAGCGTCTCGGTCACGTTCTTCGCCTGCCTGGCGGTTCTGCTGTGGGAGGCCGCGCTCGAACGGCGCGGAGCTCGCGCCACTGCCGCGGCCGCATAGGCGCCGGCAAGCACGCCGGGGGCGTGGTGCTATTCTCGGAGGGTGACCATCCCCTCCACTTCAGCCGGCGGGCCTGCCCGTCCGGACGAGCGGCGGAGCCATCTCGTCGGCCGCCGTCGAGCCTTCGATTCCATCCCCGGGGAAACCTGGGACGCGCTCGTCGATCGGTCGCCCGCCGCGACACCGTTCTCGCGCCACTGCGTGCAGCGGGCATGGTGGGCCGCATACGGCGAGACTGCCCACGACCAGACGCTTGTCGTCGTGGACGAGGCGGCCCCGGACGAGATCGTCGGGATCGCGCCGCTGATGCATCGCCACGAGCTGGAGCCGGGGGACGTGGCGGGGCGCACGACGCTCCGCCATCAGGTCGGCCCGGTTCTCCGCCCCGTGTCCGCTTCGGCGACGGCCGTCTTCTTCGGCGCCTCGTATCACGCGGACTACGCCACCATCCTGGCCGCGCCCGCGGACCTGCCGGCCGTCTGCCATGCCGTCGTCGCGGCCCTCGCCGACGAGGATCCCTCGCGCTGGGACGTGGTGGACCTGCGCCGCCTTCGGGCCGGCGATCCGGCCGCGGATGCGCTCGCCGCCGCGTTCGAGTGGGTGGCGCCGCGCGGCCACTGGCTCGTGACGCGCGAACAGGAAGACGTCTGCCCCGTGCTGACCCTCCCGGCCGGCCTCGACTTCGAGGGCTATCTCGGCACGCTCGACAAGAAGGAGCGGCACGAGATTCGGCGCAAGATCCGACGGGCCGAGGCGGCCGGGCCCGTCGAGATGCGCAAATCGGAGGCCCCGGCCGCGGACCTGCAGGCATTCATCGACCTGCATCAGAAGCGCTGGGGCGAGGACGGCCTCTTCCCGGCGACACAAGGCGGGGCCGCGAGCCGCCGCTTCTTCGCGGAGCTGTTCGAGAGTTGCGCGCCGACCGGGATCGTCGAGTTGGATTTCCTGGCGGTCGGAGGGCGCCGAATCGCGGCCGGAGTGATCCTAGACGACGGCCGTACGGTCTACTACTACAACGCCGGCGTCGAGCCGGACGCCAGAGAGCTTTCCCCCGGAGTGATCATGGTCGCGTCCTACATCCAACGAGCCATCGAGCTCCGTCGCACCCGCCTCGACTTCATGCGCGGCAACGAGCCCTACAAATACGAGTGGGGCGCGGTTGACGAGCCGATCGAACGGCTGCTCGTCCAGCGCACGGCCGGAGGCGACGGCACGGGCGCGGCAGCTGGTCCCACCGCCACGGAGGGCCGCTAGCGATGGGCGCCGACGAAGGCCACGACGGCCACGACGGCCACGAGGAGCCGTGTCTCGAGGCGGATGAACGAGGGCCACTCCCCGGTGGGCGGGTGCGGGTCGTGGAGGTCATGGCAACCGGCACCAACGGCGGAGCGCAGGAGCACGTCTTCTCGCTCGCTTCGCGGCTGAACCCGGCCCGCTACGACGTCCGGGTCATCTCGCTCTCCCACGGCAGCAGCGTCCGCCGGTTGCAGAAGGCCGGCATCGAAGCTTCGGTGATCGACGAGCCGGACGATCGGCTGGCCGTGCTGGCGCTGGCCGAGGAGCTCGGCGCCTTCGAGCCCGAGGTCGTCCACAACCACATGTTCCGGGCCGAGGTCGTTGGAACCAAGGCCGCCCTGCATCTAGGTGAGAAGGGCTGCCGTCGCCCCGCGGTCATCTCGACCGTGCACTCGAGCCGCGTCCGCTGCGTCGAGGATCGCGAAACGCTTCGCCAGCTCACGCCGCTGATGGATCGCCTGATCGTCGTCTCGAAGGCGATCGAGCAGAAGATCGCCGATGAGGGGCGCCGGGGCGCGCCGATCAGCCTCGTCTACAACGGCGTCGACCTGCAGCGCTACAACCACCAGCAGCCCTGCTGCACGCTCCACGAGGACTACCACATCGACGCCGAGGCCCCGATCGTGGGCGTCGTCGCTCGACTCGAGGCGGAGAAAGGCCACCGTACCCTGCTCGCCGCCTGGCCGCTGGTCCTGGCCGCCGTCCCCAACGCCTGGCTGCTCGTCGTCGGCGAAGGTTCGGAGCAGGACTCCCTGGAGGCCCAGGCCGACATTCTGGGAATCTCCGGGCGGGTCGTCTTCACCGGTCGCCGCGAGGACGTGCCGGCGGTCACGGCCGCCCTGGACGTGTCCGTCCTGCCGTCGTACCGCGAAGCCCAGGGCCTGAGCGTTCTCGAGGCGATGGCACTGAGCCGCCCGGTCGTGGCTTCGGCGGTGGGCGGAATCCCGGAGATGATCGAAGACGGGATCAGCGGGCTGCTCGTCCCGCCGCACGACTGCGAGGCGCTGGCCACCGCGATCGTTCGGTTGCTGACGGACCACCCGCTGGCGGACACGATCGCCCGCCGCGGCCACGATCTTGTCCACGAGCGCTTCTGCGTCGAGCTGATGGTCAAGGCCGTCTCGGATCTCTACGACGAGGCCGCCCTGCGGATCCGCCAGTCCGAGGGCGTGGCGCGGTAGCGGATCGTCAGCGCCGCTGGCCTCAGAACGGCCCCGGCCACCGCCGGCGCCCCCGCTGCGACTCCTCCTCGTCGTAGGCGGCGGCACCGATCAGCGGCACGAAGACGCATCCTCCGAATGTCCGCTCCTCGAAGCCCTCCCCGCGACGGATCACCTGGACCAGTTCCTGGCCGCCGAGCGGCCCGACCGGAATCACCAGCCGGCCGCCGTCCGCCATCTGCCGGCGCAACGGGTCGGGGACTCGAGGCGCGGCCGCGGTCACGATGATGCCTTCGAACGGGGCTCTCAATCGCCAGCCGATGCTGCCGTCGGCGACCTCGATCCGAACGCGGTCGGCCAAACGCGGGTCGGCCAGGCTGAGCGAGGCCAATCGAGTGCGCGCAGCCGCCGCCAGCTCGGGATGGCGCTCGATCGACAGCACCTCGCATCCGATCAGGGCCAGGACGGCGGCCTGATAGCCCGTGCCGGTGCCGATCTCGAGGACCCGCATCCCCGGGCGTGGCTCCAGCAGCTCGGTCATGAGGCCGACGATGTACGGCTGGCTGATCGATTGGCCCGAGGCGATCGGCAGGGCGGCGTCGCTGTACGCGTCGTCGGTGAGGTCCGGCGGCAGGAACAGCTCGCGCGGCAACTCGCCCATCGCGGCCAGGACGCGCTCGTCGCGAATGCCGCGGCGCCGGAGCTGGTGTTCGACCATCTCCGCGCGCAGCGAGGAGGCTCTGGCGGGGTCCACGCGTCGAAGATACGCCTCGCCGGGCGCTCTCATGCGAGGTTGTGCCCGGTGGCGGCCCTGAGCGATTGAGCTGCCCGGCCGGCGTTCGGCCGGCTGAACGGGTTAGGAGGCGGTCGCCGTGGGTGCCGCGGTGGGTGCGGCCGACGCAGACGGTGCGACGGTGACCACCGGCGTGGGTGTCGCCACCGGCGTGGGTGTCGCCGGCGGAGGCGAGTAGGTCTCCAGGTTCAGCGGCGGCAGCGTAGGAGCCGGCCCGGCGGGCCAGGACGACAGCACGAACGAGCCGACCAGGATTGCGATCATGCCCACGGCGCACACCAGGGCGAACAGCGCCGAGGCGCGGTCGTCGATGTGGACGCGCTCGTGCGTCGCCCGGACCGAGCCCTGTGGATGGACCTCGGCCTCGGCGGACGAACGACCGAAGCCGAAGCGACGGCCGGGCTTGCTGGGCTCCATCGGAGCTCCAGCCTCAGCCTCGTCTCCCGCCTCGAGCTCGTCTTCGAACTCGTCCTCGCCTGGCATGAATTCGTTGGGCTCGCCCGTTTCGAGGGCGTCCTTGTCGTGGTCCGACATGCCCTGGCTTCGCTCCTGTGTTGGTTCGGCACGCGCGTGCCCAGTTCGCCGGGTGCGGTTCACCCGCACGGTAACGGTTCGGGCGCAACCCTCCGGCGGCAGTTTAGCCCGAATCCACCGATCGCCGCTTGCGCATCGCTCGGTCCGCCGATTGCGCGGTTGTCGCGCGGCGGCGCAACTCGACCTCGTCAGGCCTCTCGGATGGCGCGGACGGCGAAGCCGGCCAGGCCCGCGGCGGCGGCGAGGATGCCGCACCCCGCCAGCACGACGTCGAGGCCGAAGATCTGGGCGAATAGCCCGCTCGTGGCCATCGAAACGGCGAGCATCACGTTCACAAGCGCGAGGCGGATGGCGACCACTCGCCCCAGCATCTCGTCCGGGGTGCGCTGCTGGAAGATGGTCTGGCTCGGGACGACGAAGACGACGTTGGCGAGGCCGACGACCGCCGCCAGCACCAGCGCCAGCCACAGGCTGCCGGTCACGGAGAACAGGATCAGAGACATGCCCAGCACCGTGAAGCCGGTCACGATCGCCGGCCCTTTGGGAATGCGTGTCGCGATGGCGCCGATGACCAGGCCGCCGCCCAGAAGCCCGACGCCCATCGACATCTCGAAGAAACCGTACGCTGTGGGCGCGTCCAGCCTGCCCAGCGGCAACGCGGCCACGAGCAACGGGGAGAGCGCCGTCAACGCCCCGAGTCCGTACTCCGCGATCGTGGCCTGGACCGTTGTGGCGAACAGGACCGTCTCGGCGCGAAGGAACCGCCAGCCGGCCACGAGGTCGGCTCGCAGCGAGGCGCCGACACCGGGCGCCCCCACGCCGGCCTGCCCGCCCCCCGCCGGAAGGATTCGAGGGATCGCCACCGCCGCCACCAGTGCCGCCGAGGCCAGGTAGCTCGCCCCGTCGATCCAGAACGCCAGCGACAGCGCCGATCCCAGGAACGCCACGAAGAGCCCGCCCAGGCCGTAGCCTGCCAGATCGCTGACCGTGTCCGCCACCCACATCGCCGAGTTGGCCGTGAGCAGGTCCTCGTCCGGGACAACATGGGGCAATGCCGCGGCTCTTGCGGGGCGGAAGAACGACGAGGCGGCCGCGATCAGGAAGACCAGGCCAACGACCAGGCTGATGTGCACCACCGCGACGATCGGTATGGCGAAGACCAGCCCGGCTCGAACCAGGTCCGAGCCCACCATCACCCATTTCCGATTCCAGCGATCGACGAGGGCTCCGGCCAGCGGACCCACGAGGGAGGTGGGAAGCGTCATGGCGGCGAAGACGAGACCCAGCGCCAGCGGCGATGCGTTCGTGGCGCGCTCGACCAGGAAGACGAGCGCGATCTGGTGGACGCGATCCCCTAGCGAGGAGATGACCTGCGCCAGCCACATGGCCGAGAACGGGCCGTTGGTGGCCAGCCGGACGTACGGATGGCGCAGCGCGCCCGCTCGAGCCGGAGCGGCCGGAACCGACACCGAAACGAGCACCGGCGCCCGAACGACCGCGGCGAAGACGAAGAAGGCCAGGCCCGCTCCCAGCAGCAGGTCGCCGACGGACGCGACGGACTGGATTATCGGGATGGGGATCGGGATGACGTCGGCGAGCGGGCCGCCGTGGGCGAAGAAGCTGGCGTCCATCGGGCCGGTCAGCAGGACGTGGAAGCTCGACTGGACCGCGGCCGGATCGAAGCCGGCGGCGGCCAGGCTGGGCTGCCAGACCGGCATCCAGCCGCCGTTGACAACGATGGCGATCCCATTGGCCACGGTGCCGAGTGCGGCGGCCGTCAGGCCGGGCAGGTTCCGATTGGCCAGCAGCATGACCGTGAGCAGCACATACGCGACCAGGACCAACCACATTCGCACGGCGTCCGGAATGCCGCCCCCGGTCAGGGCCGCGTCCAGCCCAAAACGCGCCCCGGCCGCAATGAGCAGCACCGGCCACCAGCGCAGCCGGACGTCGAGCAGGTTGTCCAGCCGCCCGCCGGCGGCCAGACCCAGGCCAAACCCGAGGAGTACCCCGAGGGCGGGCACCTGTCAGCTGGCTGCGCCGGAAGGGGCCGGGCCGGCCGCCAGGCTCGCAATCGAGCCGGCCGCATCGCCGATCAGGGGCACGTCTCGGACCTCGTCGCGCCCCGGATCGGCCAGCCCGCGCGCCCACTTCGTCCGGACGAAGGCATCCACGACGTCCGGATCGAACTGGATCCCGCCGAACTTGCGCAGCTCGGCCAGCGCCTGTTCGGGCGTGAGCGGCGTCATGCGGTACGGCCGCGGATGCGTCATGGCCTCGAACGCGTCGGCGACGTGGAGGATTCGGGCGAGCTTGGGGATCTCGTCGCCCACTAGTCCATCGGGATAGCCGGATCCGTTGAACCACTCGTGGTGGTGAAGGATGATCGGTAGCTCCGGGGCCAAGTGCTTGACCGGGGCGATAATCTCCGCGCCCAACACCGGGTGCTTGTTCATCTTCGTGCGCTCCTCGCGCGTGAGTCGCTCCTGCTTGAGCAACACGTCGTCCGGTACGCCGATCTTGCCGATGTCGTGGAGGAGGCCGCCCCAATCGAGGGCCTCCAGTTCTTCGTCGCTCACCTTCATCGCCCTCCCGATGTCCATGGCGATCTTCTTGACGCCCTGGCTGTGGCCGCCGGTGAACTTGTCGCGTTTGTCGACCGCCTCCGCCAGGCTGGCCACGGTTTCGGTGAACATCTCGCGCACTTCCACGAAGGCCCTATAGGCGGTCCTGTTGCTGAGCACCGGCACGGCAAAAAGCACCGCCGCCCACCAGCCCGTCGTGGCATACGTCTGCGCCATCAGCCACGCCACCGGCGCGAGAGCCAGCATGACCAAGTACGCACCACCGGCAACCCGTAACTGGTTGGTGACCGGCTGACTGTCGCGCAGCGAAACGAAGGTCGCGGTAATGAAGACGTTGAGCGAGAAGCAGATCGCGGCGGCGCCAACTGTCGCTGCCAAATCGACCCGGGGATCCGAGCGGGCGGGGACAATCTGGAGGGCAAAGGCACTCAGAATCGCCGGCGACATGATGGCGCAATGATTCGCCACGACCCCGTACCAGGGCACCTCCCGGCGCAACTCGCGAGCCTGCGTCGTACCGAGAAGCCCCACCCATGCTGCGGCTGCCGGACCACCCAGGCTGACGGCGGCAATCACAGGCACGTAACCGACGTCCAACACGCTGCCGCTCGGCATCTGTACGGCGAGCGACGAGCCGACCAGTGTCAGACCCACCCAGAAGACGATGCCGAGGACGACGCCGCCCTGGCCGCCGTTGATGGAGATCGCGGGCCGCACCGGGCACAGACCAACGGCGCCAGCCAGCAGCAAGCCACTAGCGAGCGCCACAAAGGCTATCAGCACTCCCAGCCGACGGTTCATCGCCACTCCTCACTCAGGCGCGGCAATCTACCCCGGCCCAGAACCGAAGGGCTATGGGAGAGAGGTACCTAAAACGGCCTGTAACTGGCGCCGCCGGCAGCGGCGGCCAGGAGGCCTGCTCCCAAGATCAGCAGGAGAGATTGGATTCGACGACGCATTTCGTTCACCACGGTCGGTTGTTGGCCTCGGGGAGCCACGGTCGGTTGTTGGCCTCGGGGAGCCACGGTCGGTTGTNNACGGTCGGTTGTTTGGCTCGGGGGACATCGGAGTCCGCTCCTGAAGGGGAGCAACGCGCGGCGGGTCGCACTAGGGGCTGGGTCCCTGCTCAAGTGCCCGAATTCGGCTGGGGCCGCCAAGCGTCCGAGCGTTCTCGTCCGGAGGGTATGAGGTGACGTCAGCCCCGGACTTTTGGCACGTTAGGTAGCCAAGAGTACTAGGGTCAATACGCTACATGGCCTAGGGTTTCACCCCCGGAAGGTCAAAGCGACTCGAGTGCGGGAGGCTCGATCCCCAACTGCTCGCGCATGACACTGGCGTAGTGCGCGTACTGCTCGGCCGCGGCGGCGTGGGCACCCGTCCGCCTGTACAGCCGGAGCAGGCAGAGTTCGATCTGGTCCGCGTCAGGGTCGGCCTGCAACGCCAATTGGGCGACCGAAAGCGCCCGGTCGAAGGCGCCCGCCTTGGTGTCCGCGACAACGGCCCGCTCGATTCGATCCAGGAAGCTCGCGTGGAGGGTGTCCCGGAAGGCGGAGGCCCAGTCGTCGTAGATGAAGTCGAGCGCGAAGCGGCCGGTATAGGACTCGGCGAGCCTGGTGACGAGCTCGGGTGATGGATCGCGGCGAATCGCTCCGATGAGGTTCAGGCAGTCAGAGCTTCGGCTGTGCACCAACTCGGGGTCCAGCCAGATCAGGTCAGCGCGGCTGTTGAGGTACCCGGCTGTCGCATCCTCAGTCGTTGTGGGTTCGAAGACCTGACGCAGGAAGTACGAGGTCTGGTTGAGTGAATTGGCTCCTGCTTCCGGCTCCATCTGCGGCCACAGCGCCTCTACCACTTGCTCGCGCGATGCGGTGAACTGCGGCCGCGTCAGCAGGAAGGTGAGAAGCGACAGCACCTTCTTGCGGATCTCCGTCCCGGGAACGACCCGGTCGCCCACGTGAACGGTCACGCGGCCGAGATCGTCTATGAAAGCCGGAGGGGCGAGCCGCCGCGTGAGGGCAAGTCCGGCATCTGGCATCCGCAGGCTCTTCTTCTTCGCGAGCCCTCGCAGCAGCTTGATGTCGCTCGCGTCGCCGACCAGGTCCAGGAGCTCGGCCGCTCGCTTCATGTCTCCAGGCCTGGCGGCCTGGTGGGACATCAGCTGCCGGAGGGCCCAGCGCCATCGCTCGGGGCGTTGGGTCGCTTCCTGCCGCACCATGGCGAGGCCGGCCTGGTCGAGATCCGCCAGGCGCCTGGCCACGAGTTCCGCCTGTATGGAAAGATAGGCCGCGTCGGCCGGTTCGAGCGAGCGGAGGTGCGTCACGAGCGCCTCGTTGCTGGAAACGAGTGCCTGCGTCAAGCGAATGGTCTTCCACCAAAACCAGGCCTGCTGACGCTGGGCGAACCCGAGGTGTTCCAGCAGATCGCCAGCCAGACTCTGATCGGTCGGGTCCTGCGAGGCACGGATCTGGAGGTCGAGCGACCGTACTGCACTGCAAAACCCCGGCGACATAACATGCGGTCCGACTTGCGACACTAGTGCGGCCGCGCGACCGTAGTTGTCGTGCTCAAGTTCGAGCCGGGCTGCAACTTGGCGCCAGTACGAGTTGTCAGCCCAGTCTGGGTTGTCCTGGAACGCTTGCAGGACCATCTGCTGGCCCTTCGCTGGGTCCCCGTACATTGCGTGCAGTTCTGCCGCTTCGGCGACCGTCTCGGGCTCTATCCACTGACTCGTATCGGCCATCGCAGCGATGGTGTGAGCTTGCGACTCGATCCAGCGCCCGCGATGAGCCAATCCTCTCGCGGCGTTCACACGTGCCGCAGCGATGTCCCCGCTGTTCCCCGCCGACACGAGCAAACGCACGGCCGCTTCCCCCGCCGACGCAGCCGCTTCATGGTTGCCCCGGCAACTCTCCGTCCACGACAGGTTGAGTAGGCTGACCCCCTCATGCCGGTGGTGGCTTCGGTCACGGCTGAGGCGAACGGCCTCCGTCAGAGCCTGACACAGCGCGTCCAGGCTCCCCGATCCAGACGAACCGCACAGAGAATCTGCCGCCCGTGCGATGGCCTCGAGTTCAAGATCCCCGCATGCGACCAGCTCTGAGCTCGCGGCCACCCTCATTTCGGGATCATCCCGGTAGATACCCAGGTTCAGCCAATTGAGCGCCCGAGCGGAACTGAAGGATGGGCTGGCCTCCAGACCTGCCCCGGTATCCTCAGCACGGCGAGCGATTGCCGCGGCCTCTTCGTAGCGTCCTTCGGCGGCAAGTTGGCGGCTGCGGAGGATGTCGTACCAGGGGTTTGGGTTTGGGTCGGGGAAACGGGCGATCAGCTCCTCGGCCGCGGCAAAGTCGCCGGTGCCGATGATCGTGGGGACGGCGGCGCAGACGATCCGGCGGACCTGGTCCGCGTCACCGGCCGCAGCCCAATGTCTCGCGGAGAGGCGCCACGACTGCGGTTCCAGCGTGGCGGCCAAACCGCGATGAAGATCGGTGATCCCTGCCTGCCCAACCTCAGCCTCGAGACGGGCGAGCAAGAACTCGCGAACGAGAGGATGAAGCCGCCATGACGCGACCGTGCCCACCCCCCTTGACAGGAGCCCGAGTCGCTGCGCGTGGCCAATGAGCCGTCGCGCCTCTGTGCCGGACACGTCGGCTGCCACCGCCGCTATTTCCGGGTCGATCTCCTCGAGCAGGGCGACTCGCATGAGGAAACCGCGCAGGTCAGACGCCAGCTCGCCGACCACCTCTTCCGCAAGGTAGTCGTACAGGTCGCCCTCGGCGCCGCTCAGTGACTGAACGAAGGCACGCACCTGGGCGGTCGATCGGCCGTCGACCGCCGTCTTCACCAGCTGCAACGAAGCCGCCCATCCTTCCGTCCGTGCCTGCAGGTCATGAAGCACGTCGGGTTCGAGCGGGTTGTGGTAGGACTCGCGGAAGAGCCGGTCGGTCTCCGATTCGTCGAACCGAAGCTCCTCTCGTCCCAGCTCGGCGAGTTCGCCGCGGGCGCGCAGAGCCGCGGCGGACAGGCTTGGCGTCCGCCTGGCGGCCAGGATCAGGGTCAGCTGTGCGGGTGATCGGGCGATAAGGCGCTCGACCACCGCCCCAATCGCCGGTACCTCGTCCGCCACGTGGAAGTCGTCCAGAACGAGCGCCGAAGGCACCTCGCCAAGGCAATCCATCTCGGCGAGAAGCGTCCGCAGGACGGTTTCCTCACGGGTCGGCTCGACGGCCGATTCGGACAGGAGAGCCGCGGATCGTTGCAGCAACCTGGGGTCTACAGCCTGGCACGCCGCAACCAGGTAGCGAAGGAAGACTAATCCGTCGGTGTCGTCCTCGTCCAACCGATACCAGAAGGTTCGGATCCGCGACCGGCGGAGGAAGTCGGCAACAAGGGTCGTCTTGCCGAATCCTGCCTCCGCGACCACGTAGACGACCCGGCGAGTGGCCCGGGCCTCAAGCCAGTTGAACAAGCGATCGCGCCGGAGCGTCTCGGGGGGCAGAAGTGGCCGCTGAACCTTGCCGGGGCGCAGCGGGAAGCTCGGCCGGACGTACTCGGCAACGTCGGCGATCCGATCGCCGACCCCGGGCTCGACTGACACCCGCAACTCCTCTGACATAACTCCTCGTTGAGGG
>PLOC01000085.1 GCA_003141955.1 Chloroflexota bacterium | reverse complement strand
CTAGTCGCCGTGAAGCTCGCGGCGCACCACGCCCCGAGGAGCGCGAAGGCTCCGAGGGTGATCGGGAACGAATTCGATGCGAGCGTGCCGCGCATGACTTCGCCCATCGCCTGGATCGGCAGGACGCTGTGGATCACGGCCAGCCAGGAGGGGAGCCGGTCCGCCGGGAAGTTGAGCGGCGAGAACATGAGGATGAAGACGACGAGCACCTGGCTGGCCATGTTGGCGACCATGGGAGGCACCAGCGAGGCCAGGGCGTAGCCGATGGAGGTCGCGGTCAGGGCCACGAGGATCACCGCCGGAACCACGAGCGGGCTGATCTGCAGATCCAGGCCGAAACGGATCGAGCCGATGATCACCGCGAACACGACGCCCGGCAGGACCACGGCCAGCCAGACCGTCATGTCGGCCAGGAGATACACCAGTCGTGGAATGGGCAGCGAGCGCATGTAGGCGAGCGTGCCCTCGGTCTTGGCCGCGGAGACCATCTGCGGCACAGCCACCAGTCCCATCGTGATCAGGGAGATTACCGGGGCGCCTGTCGCCAGATAGAGGACGGTGGTCCGGTCGATCGTCGGGAAGAGGAGAGGATAGCCGGCCACGATCCCAAAGGCGAAGAGCGCCTGGACCACGATCCCGAGCGGCAGGAACATCCGCATCCGGCGGGCCTGCCAGGTGACGAGCAATCGGTAGCTACGCAGCGCGGACATCGGTCTCCTCCTTGGAGCTGACTGTGGCGGAGGTGGCGTGCGCGGCCGCGGAACCGACCAGCGCCACGTAAACGTCTTCGAGCGTGGCCGGAGACAGCGAGAACTCCTCGATCCGGCCGGTGCGGCGGAGATCGCGAGCCCAGGTCGCGGCCTCGCCCGCCAGACGGGCCGACACGGTGGCCACGATCCGATTGCCCACGACGGTGTGAGGTCCGGCGAACTGCGGCGTCTCGATTGTGTCGGCCTCGGGGTCCAGGACAAGCTCGAGTCGCAGCTCCTCGGCGATCCCGGCCTTGAGCTCGGCCGGCGTGCCCTCGGTCAGAACGCGCCCGTGGTCGAGAATGGCCAGCCGATCGACGGACCGCTCAACCTCGATGACGTTGTGGGTGACGAGCAGGACTGCGGCACCCTCATCCGCGAGGAGTCGCACCTGGGCCCAGAGCAGGCGCCGCCGCACGGGGTCGACGTCGTTGGTGGGCTCGTCGAGGATGACGATCTTGCCCGGTTCGACCGCGGCCATGCAGAACGACACGAGGCGCTTGACGCCACCCGAGAGGCGGGCGCCGTCGGCGTCGCGCCACTCGCCGAGGTCCAGGGCTTCGACCAATCGAGCCGCCCGCACCCGTACGGTTTCGTGGCCTCCACCGCGGAGTCGGCCCAGGGCCTCGATCGCCTGGCGCGGCGTGAGGCCGTCGATCGGGACCTGCGACTGGGGCTGGATCGAGCAGGCCCGACGAGCGAAGCCCGGGTCCGCTACCACATCGCGGCCGTCGATCCGGATCGAGCCGCAATCAGGCCGGAGCAGCCCTACGATCTGATTCACGAGCGTCGTCTTGCCGGCGCCGTTATGGCCGAGCAATCCGTACACTTGCCCGGCTTCCACGGTCAGGTTGACGCCTTCGTTGGCGGGGGCGCCCCGGCGTCCGTACCTCTTGCCGATCCCCTCGACCTTGAGCAGCACTTCCTCTCCTTGGTGATGGCCGCCGTCTCTCGGTGGCGATACCGGCCAGTATGTCGATACTGTTCCGTATGTCAATACCGTTGAGTATGCGCGTACCAGCTGGTATTCTTCGCCCATGCAAGAGCGACTCAACCGCCAGGAGCGCAAGTCCCAGACCCGGGAGCGGCTAATCGACGCCTCAGCTGTTGTCTTTGCCCGGCGCGGCTTCGAGGCCGCCACCCTCGATGAAGTGGCAGCCGCGGCCGGATACACCAAGGGCGCCGTCTACTCGAACTTCGCCAGCAAGACGGACCTGTTCATCGCCCTGATCGAGCGCCGGGTCGAGGTCCAGGCTGCCGAGCATGCGCGGCGTTTCGAAGGGCAGGACCTGGAGGCGATGGCCCGTGGGCTGGACGGCCAGGCCGATCAGGAGACGGAGTCGGACAAGCAGTGGGTCGTGCTCGCCGTCGAGTTCTGGCTGCACGCAATGCGCGACGAGCGGGCGAGGCTCCTGATGGCCGAGCAATACGAGCGCGCGAGGATGGTCTCCGCCGACTTGATCGCGTCGGTCTACGAGAAGGCCGGCCAGCAGCCAACCCTCGCGCCGCGCGACATGGCAATCGTCATAGAGGCGCTCAGCGTTGGCCTGTCGATCCAGGCTGCTCTCGATCCCGAGCACGTCCGGATGAGTCTCCAGGGCGAGGTTCTCGCCGGGCTGCTCCGGCTCCCCCCGGCGGACGTCGCGCCGGTGGCTACCGCGCCCACCGCGTCGCAGCCCGCCGAGGCGCCGGGTTCGAACGTGTGAACAGCCGACGCCCTCCCGGAGGGAGATCGGGAGGGCGTCAGGGAGCGGATAGAGCGGGAGAGCTGGGACGCGTGCGGAGGATGTGAGGCCCGCGTCCCGTAGCTGTATTTGTCGCATCTGATCCTGCAGAAACCCTGAAACACGCCATCACCCCGACACCGCCATCCTGTACGCGTCGGGCTACGGCCCGTAGCACGTCGACTCCGTGGTCAATGGCCCGCAGGCGCCTCTCCTGGAGAAGCCGTACTCGCTGGAGCAACTGGCGTCCAGGGTTCGTTCGGTCCTGGACGCCCATCCGCAGGCCACGCGCTGAGTCTCCGGGCAGTCGGTCCAGACCGGTCGGGGTAATGCTCGGATCGACGTCCGGGCCCCGAGCGGCTGCCGCAACCTACGTCTTGCCTGTAGAGTTCCCCTGCCAGAACCGCTATCACTCAGAACCAAGGAACGTCCCGTGGCCCTGCCGCTTCGCTCCCTCACGCCAGCTCCGCCGGACCCGATCCTCGGCCTGACCGAGACCTTCCGTGCCGACACGCGACCGGACAAGGTCAACCTCTCGGTCGGCGTGTATGTGGACGACACCGGAGTGACGCCGGTCATCCCGTGCGTGCTGGAGGCGGAGCGCCGCCTGCTCCAGAAGGCGGGCTCGAAGGGCTACCTGCCGATCGACGGGCGGCCCGGCTACAAGAAGGCGGTCCGAGATCTCATCTTCGGCCCGGACCACGAGATCGTGGAGAGCGGCCGATCCGCCACCGCCCAGACGCCCGGCGGGACCGGCGCCCTGCGTGTGGCCGCCGACTTCCTGCTCCAGACGGGATCCTCGAAGTCGATCTGGCTCAGCGAGCCGACCTGGCCGAACCATCCCCAGCTCTTCTCGCTGGCCGGATTCGCGCTGCGTGCCTACCCGTATCTCGACGAGTCCGGGCGGTCCGTAGACGTGGGCAGGATGCTCGGCGCGCTCCGGTCGGCAATCCCGGGGGACGTGGTCCTGCTCCACGGCTCGTGCCACAACCCGAGCGGCGTGGACCCGGACGCGGAAACGTGGGCGGCCATCGCCGAGATCGTGATCGAGCGCGAGCTGATGCCGGTGGTCGACTTCGCCTACCAGGGCTTCGGCTTCGGCCTGCGCGAGGACGCCGATTGGCTGGCGGGCCTGGCGCGGCCCGGCCTCGAGTTCCTCATCTGCTCGAGCTTCTCCAAGAACTTCGCCCTGTACAACGAACGCGTGGGCGCGCTGACCGTCGTGGCGGCAGACTCGACGCGCGCCGGCTCGGCGCTGAGCCACCTCAAGATCGCGATCCGGGCGAACTACTCGAACCCGCCCGCCCACGGCGGCGACATCGTCGAGACGATCCTCACGGACCCGGCTCTGCGGGCCCAGTGGGAAGTGGACCTGGCCGGGATGCGCAACCGCATCCTCGGCAATCGCGCGGCGCTCGTGAAGGCCCTCGTCGCCGCCGGCGTCCCGGGCAACTGGGACCCGATCGGGCGCCAGCGCGGCATGTTCGCGCTGCTCGGGCTCTCGGCCGACCAGGTGGCCCGGCTCCGCGACGAGTTCGCCATCTACGTGGTCGGCAAGGGACGGATCAACGTGGCGGGGCTCACTCCCTCGAACATCGACCACGTCGTGGCCGCGGTAAAGGCGGTGATCGAGGGCTGAGCGGGAACCGCCGACCCGACGCCGGCGTCTAGCCGCTGGACAACCGTCCCGCCGCATTCGAGGATCTGGATACCATGCCGCTTTCTCTTTCGCCTCGACCGCTGTTCAACAGCGCGCGCCTGGCTGGCGCGCTGGCCATCTCGATCGTTGTAGCCGGCTGCGTCACTGGGGCCGGGGGAGGGGCGGGCGGCGTGGCGACCCCGTCGGCTCCGAACGTTTCGCCCTCGTCGTCCACGCCCCCACAGCCGAGCGGTTCCATCTCGGCGAGCGGCTTCTATCTGCGGGCCTGGCAGACCCAGGCGCTCGCGCCCCAGTACACCTTCACCTGGCTACCGCAGGCGACGATCTCGGGCGGCGAGTACATCGACGGCATCGTGGCCGTGCCCACGATCTACCCGGGTCCGCTGTGGGTCAGCCCGTCGGTTCAGACCATTAGCGCGAAAGGCATCGACGCGATCGTGGCCGAGGCCCGCAAGCAGGGCCTGCTCGGCACCACCTCGGACTTCACCGGCGCGCCGATGGCGGGCGCCGTCATGGGCCACATCCAGATGATCGTCGACGGCACGACGTATGACCTGATCGGCTCGCCGGGCGCGGTGGCGGCGGCCGGCACCACGCCTGCCCCGGGTGCCGCGGCGGCCTTCGCCGCGTTCTGGCAGGACATCACCGGTCTCAGCATGTGGCTCCCCGATGATCTCGGCCAGTCCTCCGCGTACGAGCCCGAGAGCCTGGCCGTCCTGGCGCTCCCGCCTACGGACGCTACGAGCGGAATCAAGCCGAACGAGGTGGCCTGGCCACTGGCGACTCCGTTCTCCAAGCTCGGGACCGCCATGGGCAACGACGCCTACCGCTGCGTCGTCGTCACGGGCGCCGATCTGGCCAAGCTCTTGCCGGTCGTCCAGCAGGCGAACCAGCTGACCCGCTTCGTGGACAGTGCCAAGGTCCAGGACTCGTTGGCGGTCCGGGCGATGGTCCCGGGCGAGCCGAGTCCCTGCGCGTAGCCCGGCCGAGGACCCGGGGCTGCGAGGCACCTCCAGAAGGGCCGAAAGGGGTATTGCGCAGCCCTCTCGCCCGGTCGATGCTGGCCGCATGAGACAACTTCCGCGTTCAGTCAAGAGCCTTCGGCCCAGCGGGATAGTGCAGGTACCCCACGCAGGCGCTGAGCTTCTGGAGAGGCCTCTCCTGAACAAGGACACTGGCTTCGACGAAGCCGAGCGCGACATCTTCGGCCTGCGTGGCCTGCTGCCGCCGCGGGTGGCCACGATCGACGAGCAGGTCTGCCTTGAGCTCGAGCACATCCGCCGCAAGAGCGACGACCTCGAGCGCTTCATCGGCCTGTCGTCGCTGCAGGACCGCAACGAGACGCTCTTCTATCGGGTCCTGCTGGAGAACCTCGAAGAGTTCCTGCCGATCGTCTACACGCCGACGGTCGGCCGCGCCTGCCAGACCTTCAGCCACATCATGCGGCGGCCTCGGGGCCTGTGGATCACGCCCGCCGACAAGGACCGGATCGCGGATCTGCTGCGCAACGCCCGACCCGAATCCTCCTCCAGCGGCGCGGGCGTCGATGACGTCCGCCTGATCGTCGCCACGGACAACGAGCGGATCCTGGGCCTGGGCGACCAGGGCGCGGGCGGCATGGGCATCCCCATCGGCAAGCTGGCCCTGTACACCGCCGGGGCGGGCATCTATCCCGCCCACACGCTGCCCGTCTCGCTGGACGTGGGAACGGACAACGAGGATCTTCTCGCCGATCCGGCATATGTGGGCTACCCCCAGCGCCGCCTGCGAGGGGCCGAGTACGACGATTTCCTCGAGGCCTTCGTGGGCGCCATCCTGGATGTCTGCCCGCGCGCCGTCCTGCAGTGGGAAGACTTCAAGCAGCACAACGCGATCCGGATCCTGGACCGCTACCGCCATCGCATCACTAGCTTCAACGATGACATCCAGGGCACCGGGGCCGTCATTCTGGCCGGAATCCTGGCCGCCGTACGGGCGGTGGGCCGGCCGCTGGGCGAGCAGCGTTTCGTCTTCCTGGGCGCGGGCGCCGCCGGGACCGGCATCGCCCGGCTCGTTCACGCGGCCATGATCGCCGAAGGCCTGGATGCCGCGAGCGCCAAGCGGGCGATCGTCACCGTCGACACGAAGGGCCTGGTATTCCTCGACCGCGACCAGCTCGACGACGACAAGCGCGAGTTCGCCCTCACCGGCGCCGAGTTGAGCTCCTACGGCTTCGCCGGCCTGTCGCCGACCGATCGATTGGACCTCGCTGCCGTGATCGCCAAGGTGAAGCCGACGACGCTCATCGGCACGAGCGGCGTGGCTGGCGCCTTCACCGAGGCGTCGATCCGTGAGATGGCCGCCCATACCGAGCGACCGGTCATCTTCCCGCTCTCGAACCCGACGGCCAAGACGGAGGCGATTCCCGCCGACATCCTGGCCTGGACCGAAGGCCGAGCGCTCATTGCCACCGGCAGCCCGTTCGAAGCGGTCAGGGTCGACGGCGTCGATCATGTGATCGGCCAGGCCAACAACGTCTTCATCTTCCCCGGCCTGGGTCTCGGCGCGATCGTCGCGGAGGCCCGAGAGATCACCGACGAGATGTTCCTTCTCGCGGCCCGAACCCTGGCCGAGATGGTGGCGCCAGAGCGGCTGGCGGTGGGCGCTCTCTATCCGGCCGTTTCGGATCTGCGTCGGGTTTCGCGCGAGATCGCGGCCAAGGTCGTATGCCAGAGCCGCGACTGCGGAGTCGGCCGCCTGTATCGAGATGAAGAGGTCTTCGACGCAGTCGACTCGGCCATGTGGTATCCGGACTACCTGCCGTACCGGCTGATTCCCTGAGGCCGAATCCAACGATCGCCGCTCCATCTCGGTCGGCGAGCGGGCGCATTCCTGAGTTGTTGGGCTGAAGACAGGGACAGGACCTACGGCTGGCGAACGCACGGACCGGGATCCGTCAAGTTGGCGTCAGGCGGCACCGAAACCTCCTCCGGGTCTGCGCTGGGCAGATCCGTGATCGCCTGACTCTGCCCGGACGTATCGGTCCGATCCGGCGAGACAGCTCGTCGGCGGGCGCGAAGGAGATGGCCATGGCTGTAAGCGCGTTCGATCCGGGAGCGTGGGGGACGGGGATTGTCGTTACCAGGAAGCGCCCCGGCCACTTCGTCGCGCTCACCGAGGACGGTCGGATCGACGCGATGCTTCAGGGTGGAGTCAAGGTCGCCGACGCGCTGGAGAAGCGCGCTGCCATCAGCGTCAACAACGCGCAGCGGGGTCCCAACGACCTGTCGGCGCCCCTCGCGCCGGCCCCCGGCGTGAAGAGCGTGGATCCGTACGACATCGCGATCGTCATGCCGGCCCAGGA
Organism: Chloroflexota bacterium; assembly: GCA_003141955.1. Classification (GTDB taxonomy): domain Bacteria; phylum Chloroflexota; class Limnocylindria; order Limnocylindrales; family CSP1-4; genus Fen-1039. The sequence continues at coordinate 18,516 of PLOC01000085.1, read as the reverse complement.
TGGCGAGCCGGTGGTCAGCGACGCCGACCGGGATGCGTGGAGCAAGTTTCGCGTCGCCTACGACGTCACGCTCGAGGCCACGCCGTTCAGGGTGTCGGGCGTGCTGCTCCTGCTTCCCTCGCAGGACCCACTCTCCCTCACGGAGCGCGGCACGGAGCTCTTCCTGCCGGTCTTCGCCCCGGTCGTGCAAGTGGACGCGGCAACGATCAAGGACACTCCCCGCGACGCGATCCTGGTGAACCGATCCCACATGCGCAAGGTCAACACGACGAAGAGGCGTTAGCGGCTCCGGGTCAATCGGGCCGTCGCGTCACTCCGCGGCGGCCGAGCCCCGAACCGCAGCCGCCGGGCAGGTTCGGCGGCAGGTGAGAGAATGCGGGAAACGGCTCCCAGGTGAGCCAGCGCTTGTACGCTGTCCGCGACCGCGCGCGCATCCATCCGCGGTTCTACGCTGGCGCGAGCGCTGCTCGGACGAAGCGCGCCAGACGCGCCCCCTGGAATCCCACATGGAGAGTGACGGGATCGCCCGGAGAGGTCGAGATGCTTGTCGGTGTGCCCCGCGAGATCAAGGACAACGAGTTCCGTGTCGGTCTGACGCCGAGCGCCGTTCGGGAGCTCGTCTCCCACGGCCACAAGGTCATCGTCCAGGCGGGTGCCGGCGCGGTGATCGATCTCGACGACGATCGGTATCAGGCGTCCGGCGCTGAGATCGTGCCCGAGGCCGCGGAGGTGTTCGCTCGCGCCGACCTCGTGGTCAAGGTCAAGGAGCCGCAGCCGCAGGAGATCGCGATGCTGCGCGAGGGGCAGATCCTGTTCACGTATCTGCACCTCGCCCCCGACGCGTCGCAGACGCAGGGCCTGCTGAAGGCGGGCTGCGTGGCGATCGCCTACGAGACGGTCACGGACGAGCGAGGCGGCTTGCCGCTGCTCGCCCCGATGAGCGAGGTAGCCGGCCGGATGTCGATCCAGGCCGGTGCCCACGCGCTCGAGAAGGAGGCGGGCGGGCGCGGGGTGTTGTTGGGCGGCGTCCCCGGCGTGCCGCCCGCCAAGGTCGTGATACTCGGCGGCGGTGTTGTCGGCATGAACGCTCTGCGCATGGCCCTGGGTCTCGAGGCGGACGTCACGGTCATCGACAGGTCGCTGCCCCGGCTCAAGGAACTCGATCTGGCGTTCGCGCCTGCGCTGAGGACGCTCTACGCGACCGTGGACGTAATCGAGGAAAACGTGCTGAACGCGGACCTGGTGATCGGCGCGGTGCTGCTGCCCGGCGGCACGGCGCCGCGGCTGGTGACGCGCGAGATGGTCCGGGCGATGAAGCGGGGCTCCGTGGTGGTGGACGTCTCGATCGACCAGGGCGGCTGCTTCGACACTTCGCGGCCCACGACGCACTCGCACCCAACGTATGTTGTGGACGACGTGGTGCACTACTGCGTCACGAACATGCCTGGAGCTGTTGCCCGCACGTCCACGTTCGCGTTGACCAATGCCACTCTGCCGTTCACGCTGGCCCTGGCGGACAAAGGCTGGCAGAAGGCGCTGGCGGACGACTGCCATCTGCGCGACGGCCTCAACGTCTGCTGCGGCCACGTGACCTACAGCGCCGTAGCCCAGGCGCACGGCCTCGAGTACGTCACGCCCGAGAAGGTGCTCGGAATCTAGCCCCTGTGCAGTTCGGGCAGGCCCGGCCGGGTCAGAGGCCCAGCACTACCAGGGCGACCTCCGGGTCCACTTCTTCCTTCAGGAGCCCGGCCAGACGATCCGCGGCGCGCTGCGTCAGCGGTGTCCCCCAGTTGAACCTGGCATTCCCCGACTTGAGGTCGTAGTCGTCGACCCTCGACTGGCTGAACCGGGCGCGATGGCGCTCGCAGCAGTTGACCGTCAGGTCGCCCTCGCACTCGATGCCGTGACCGGTGATGTAGTAGTTGCCGATCCTGGCGACGACCTCAACCGGACCCGTGCCGTTGGCGTAGAAACCAACCATCTGCACCGCGTCGCGGCCGAGCCACTCGGCGATGGCGTCGACCAGCACGGCCGATGCCTTGGCCTCGAGCCAGCCGTCGCCGCGGACGATCTGGGCGACAGCCCGGCCGATGCTGGCAGCCTCCTCGTTGACGAGGACGGCCATGAACTCGCGATTAAGAGAAACGACCGCCTGGCTCGGGCCTTTGGCGGCTGGTCCGTTCTGGCGCTGACGATCTGGCTGATCCACAGTTCACTCTTGATTAGGACCGTGTGCGGAATCACCTTAGACGAGCCTGTCGGCGCGTCAAGCGTCGCCTTACGGGTTATTTCGACGGTACTTTTGGCTGCGGTTAGTAGTTCTCCGGTGCAGAAACCGGGTGTTGTCTGCCCGCACCTCTCCACGTGCGATTGGGGCGGAACGGGGCCGCCGCGACGCCATTGTCGCGGTGCCAGCCCGCAACACCCCCGGCGCCGAATTCTAGCTCGCGCCAGCCTGCCCGGTAACCCCAAGTGCGTCGGCCACGACCAGCTGCGCCTGGCTGATGATCCGCTCCAGATGCTCCTCGCCGAGGAAGCTCTCGGCGTAGACCTTGTAGACGTCCTCCGTCCCGGAGGGGCGGGCGGCGAACCAGCCGTGCTCCGTCGATACCTTGACACCGCCGATCGGCGCGTCGTTGCCGGGGGCACGGGTCAGCACCGACGTGATCCGCTCACCGGCCAGCTCCGAGGCCGAGATCTGTTCCGGGGACAGCTTCGAGAGCACCGCCTTCTGCTCGCGGGTCGCCGGGGCGTCGATGCGGCGATACGCCGGCGCCCCGTATCTGGCAGTCAGCCGGCCGTAGGCGACGGCCGGGTCGTGCCCGCTCCGGGCGGTCAGCTCGGCGGCGAGCAGGCATGCGATCAGCCCATCCTTGTCGGTCGTCCAGACGGCGCCGTCGCGGCGCAGGAACGATGCGCCGGCGCTCTCCTCGCCGCCGAACCCCAGAGAACCGTCCACGAGGCCATCCACGAACCACTTGAACCCGACGGGAACCTCGAGCAGCTTGCGTCCCAGCTCCCCCGCGACGCGGTCGATCATGCTCGTGGAGACCAGGGTCTTCCCGATGGCCACGTCGGGCCGCCAGTCGCGGTGTCGATAGAGGTACGCGACCCCGGCCGAGAGGAAGTGGTTGGGGTTCATCAGCCCCGCCGCTCCGGCCACGATCCCGTGGCGGTCGGCGTCGGTGTCGTTGGCGAACGCGACGTCGAAGCGGTCCTTCAGCGCGACCAGGCGGGCCATCGCGTACGGTGACGAGGGGTCCATTCGAATGCGGCCGTCCCAGTCCACGGTCATGAACGCGAACTGGGGATCGACCACTTCGTTGGTGACGGTGAGGTCCAGGTGATAGCGGTCGCGGATCGCGGCCCAATAGCCGACGCTCGCCCCGCCGAGCGGGTCGACTCCGAGCTTTAGGCCGGAGGCCCGGATGGCCTCCATGTCCAGGACGCGGGCCAGGTCCTCGACGTAGACCCGGGTGAAGTCGTACCGGCCCACCCGCCCGATTGCCCTCTCGTAGGCAACACGCTTCACGCCGGTCAGGCCGGCGCGCAGCAGCTCGTTCGCCTCGCGCTGGATCGCGCCGGTCACGTCGGTGTCGGCCGGACCGCCGTTGGGCGGGTTGTACTTGAAGCCGCCGTCCTCGGGCGGGTTGTGAGAGGGCGTGACGACGATGCCGTCGGACAGGCCATCGGACCGATTGCGGTTGTAGGTAAGGATGGCGTGCGATACAGATGGAGTGGGCGTGAGGCCGTCCGCGCTGTCGACCAGGACCGCGACGCCGTTGGCGACCAGGACTTCGATGGCGGAGCGAGTGGCGGGCTCGGACAGGGCGTGGCTGTCCTTGCCGATGAAGAGCGGCCCGTCGATGCCCTGGCTTCGCCGATGGCGGCAGATAGCCTCACTGGTGGCAAGGATGTGGTTCTCGTTGAAGGACCCGTTGAGCGACGAGCCGCGGTGGCCCGAGGTGCCGAAGGCGACCTGCTGCGCGGGCACACCGGGATCCGGCTTGATGTCGTAGTACGCCGCGATCAGTCGATCGACGTCCACCAGCATCGACGGCTCGGCCGGTTTGCCTGCCCGTTCGCTTACAGACACTTCTCGTCTACCTCTTCGCATTTCTGGGTGGCGTCATGATGACGCGCCGAAGACACCCGAGCCAGCGGGTGTCGGTTCGCGCCCGATGGCCCGCCGGCGTCTAGTACGGGAACGTCAGAGGCTTGACGGCTGCGGCCTTGCCCAGGTACGGCATGCCCCAGGCGTCCTCGATGGTCCGCAGCAGTGAGTAGTGATCGGCCAGGCCCGTGTATCGGGAGGCGGGCGTCATCCCCGGACTGACCACGATCGTGGCGATGTGCCCGCCGCCTTTCTGGTCTGTGATGCCCTCGTCCCAGGTGATGAATAGCACCGAATCCGCGAAGGCGGGGCTGCTGATGATCTCGGGCACGAACACCTTGAGAAACGCGTCGCCCGCCGCAGTCGAGCTGCTGTGCATGTCGTTGATCAGGTTGGGGATGATCATCTCGAAGTCGGCGGCGGCCGGATTGAAGCCGGCCAGGTGGGTGATGTTGGCGCAGCGGGTCTTGTTCGACTCGATGTCCGAGTAGCTGATGGCCGGGTTGTGCTTGCGCGCGTACTCACCGGCGGCGCCCGGCCCGTCCACCCCACCCACGGCCACGGATTTGGTGTAGCAGTTGCCCGGATACCCCTGGGCGTAAACGTGCCAGGTGAGTCCGGCCGCCTCGATCTGGTCGAAGACATTGGGCACTTTGAGGTTGTAGTAGCCGTCGGTCGACGTGCCGTTCAGGCCCCCGGAGGTCAGGGCGATGTAGTTGGGCTCGGACGGGTGCGTCTCGGCGTAGAACTGGGTCGCCAGCCCGTAGCGGGCGATCAGAGAGTTCTCGTACGGGGCCGCCTTCGAGCCGACGATGCTGCCGTACTCCTTGTTCTCCATGATGATCACGTAGATGTGCTTGAAGTCCGGGATCCCTTCGATCGGCGTGGGAGCGGGGGTCGGCGTTGGAGTCGGCGTCGGCGAGGGGCTGGGGGAGGCGGTGGGGCTGGCGGTCGGCGTCGGGACGGCCGTCGGGCTGGCGGTCGGCGTCGAGGTGGGCGTCGGCGTCGCGCTCCCGCAAGCGGCGGCCACGAACGCCACTGCAATGACGATGCCCGCAAGCCGCGGTGCCTTTTCTCGTGCCATCTCTTTCACCTCAATGGCGGCGCACCGGTGCGTCTCGACGCAGGGTACATCGGTTTTCCGGGCAGCCCAAAAGGCGCGGGTGGAGTTACGCTGAGTTCGGCCAAGGCCACTAACTCGCTCTAGCGGGGCGCTCCCATGGACGATCTTTCGACATTCGCGGCCGACCGGATCCGACCGCTGATCCGGGTTCGCCAGATCCGCGATTTCGCCGATCGGGCGGTTTCTCCGGCGGAACTGGACGCCATCGCCGACGTGGCGCGCTGGTCCGGCAGCAGCAGTAACACCCAGCCGTGGCGGTTCGTGCTGGTGCGACAGCGGGACACGATCCGCCGCCTGGCCGAGGCCGCCCTGCCCCAGACGCGAGCGCTCCAGACAGCGACGGCGGCCATCGCCATCGTCCTCCCGGACGAGGCCGGGCGGGCTGTCTCCTATGCCTACGACGAAGGCCGAGCCGCGGAGCGGATCCTCATCGCCGCGTCCATGCTGGGCCTGGGAGCGGGCATCACCTGGATCCTCCCGGAAGCACGCGACAAGATCCACTCCATCCTCGCCATTCCCGAGGGCCGGTTCGTGCGGACGATCGTGGCGATCGGGCACCCGAGCGAAGCGGCGCGCGCACCGAAGTCGGCCCCGGGCACGGCCCGGCTGCCGCGCGGCGAGGTCGTGTTCGAGGAGGGCTGGCCGAAAGGCTGAACCGCCCGACCGCCGGCCTTCGGCCGCTCGGGCCTACTCGGCGCCCTCGGCTGTCTGTCCCCGTACCGGGCCACTCGGAACGGTGCGAATCCCCGCCCGCGCCGCTTGCTCGGCGTGGAAGTGCGCCCGCAGCGGCTTTTCCTTGAGGCCGAGCACGGCCACAAAGGAGATGGCCGAGGCCACAGCGCCAAGCCAGACCGAGTTGGCGATGGCGAGAGAGAAAGCGTTGTAGAAACCCGTGGCGAATGGCTCCCTGAGGGCCGCTGGGAGTGCGGCGAATGCGTCCGCCACCGAGCCGCCGACCGAGATCAGCTGGTTGGGATCGAACGCCGCCGGGGTCGTGGCGGGCACGGCCGAGGACGGTGCGCCGGCGGTCACGATCGCGGAGCGAATCGAGTCCCAGGTCAGGTTCTCCCGGAAGAGAGTGAATGCCATCGTCAGCCCCACCGACGTACCGATCTGGCGGAACAGGGTCAGGTCGCTCGTGGCCGTGCCCAGTCGCGCGAAGGGAACGTCGTTCTGGACGATGAGCGTGAAGATGGCCATCGTCGGCCCGACGCCCAGGCCGGCGATCAGCATCCACAGCGACAGCGCGGCGAACCCCGTGTCCGCGCGCAGGTTCTGGAACAGGAACACCCCGACGCCCATGAAGACCAGGCCGACCGCGAGGAGGATCTTGTAGCGACCGGTCCGGCTGACGATCTGACCGGCCGCGACCGAGCTGAAGATGAGCCCGAGTAGGAACGGGAAGAGCAGGTAGCCGGACGCCGTCGTGCTCTCGCCCTTGACGATCTGGAACCACAGCGGCAGGAAGATGATCAGGATCGAGAAGCCGAAAACCGCGAAGAACGTCGCGACCGCCGAGACGGCGAAGGTCCGGTTGCGGAAGAGGTCGAGGGGGATCATCGGATCGCTGGCCTTTGCCTCGGCCACGATGAAAGCAACGAGGAAGACGAGGCCGACGACGAACCAGCTGATGACGGAAGGATCGAGCCAGCTGCTGGTCTCGGCCAGGGTCAGGGCGACCAGGACCGGCACCACTGCGCCCACGAAGGTGATCACGCCGGCGACGTCGAGCGTCAGGCGGGCGTCCTTGGGGTGGACCATGGGCAGCAGCCGGCCGATCAGGTACAGCGAGACGAGCCCAACGGGCACGTTGACGAAGAAGATCCAGTGCCAGGAGAGATTGTCCGTGAGGACGCCGCCGAGGAACGGTCCGACCAGGAAGGCGACGCCGAAGACGCCACCGAAGAGGCCCTGGTACTTGCCGCGCTCGGCCGGCGTGAACAGGTCGCCGATCACGGCCAGTGGGATCGGGAAGAGGGCGCCGGCACCGAGGCCCTGGAGCCCGCGGAACGCGATCAGCTCCCACATCGTCTGACTCAGGCCCGAGAGCACCGATCCGATCAGGAACAGCACGATGCCGATGAGCAGCATCGGCTTTCGGCCGAAGAAGTCGGACAGCTTGCCGTAGACCGGGATCGCCGCGGTGCTCGTCACGAGGTACGAGGTGACGACCCACGTGTACAGGTCGGAGCCGTTGAGCTCCGTCGAGATCCTGGGCAGCACCGGGCCGACGATCGTCTGATCGAGTGCGCCGAGGAACAGGGTGAGCATGATGGCGCCCAGGATCTCGAACCGCGCGCGCGAGTCGACCTCGATCGCGGCGTGCGCGGGGGCGCTCAGCGCGTTCTCCGCCGTCATTGGTTCTCCTTGCCTTTGCGAGGCGGGTTGGTTCTGCTCAGCGGCTGGGATGGTCGCCGCCCAAAGTCAGGATTGGGCTCGGTCCGTATCGAACTCGTGAACGTACGTCGGAGGAGTGGTGCATGCAGCACGGCCCCGGCGAGATCGCGGGATCGCTGGCGACGAGCGGGGCCGGGACGAAACGGTCAGACCGGGAATATTGCGCGTCGTGGCGCCATTTGCCGTGCCGGTCGCCCGGGTCGCCCGCCACGTGGAACCGTGAGCGCAACCGAGAGCAGCGGAGCGCGACCGCGAGCTATCGGACCTTGCGCGCCACGACCTCTATGAGGTGGAGATGGCGCGGCTCGCCGAGCGCGGTCTGCGAGTCCTCCTCCTTGGCGCGCCAGTACTCGATGTCGAACCCTTCGAAATCCGCCTCGATCCGCTCGGGCGGCTGGCAGGTCATCGTCCCGTCCGCCGCCGATTCGTCGCGATCGCCGAAGAGCATCGCCGCGAAGCGCGAGCCCGGCTTGAGCGCCGAGACGATCCGCCGCCACGTCGCGGCGTATGGCTCAGGAGCGAGGAACGGCAAGCACAGGCTCGCATTCACGAGATCGCAGGGCGGGATCTCCACCGTGGCCAGATCCCCCACGCGAGTCTCGAGGCGGGCGCCGAGCATGGGGCCGGCTGCGGCGGCGAGCACTTGCAGGGCCGCCGGCTCGCGGTCCACTGCCAGGACCCGCCAGCCGGCCCGCAGCAACTCGCGCGCGTCGCGACCGGCGCCGCAGCCCAGGTCCACGGCCAGTCGCTCCCGGCGTGGGCGGCGCTCGAGGCCGGATCCGGCGGCCGCGTCGTCCTCCGCCTTGAACCGATCGATGGCGACGCGAACGGTCTCCCACGCGGGCCGTTCGACCGTGACCTCGTAGTAGCGGGCCCAGTAGTCGGAATCGACGCTCATGGCCGGGCAGCGTATCAGCCGACAGCAGCGCCGGCAACGAAACGAAGGAGCGGGGCCCGAGGGCCCCGCTCTGCTGTGCCGCGCGAACGGCAGCCGGGCGGTCAGACGAAAGCGGCGGCGGCGTAGCCCACCGTTCGGCGGGGATGTCCCCCGGCGTCCGCGGAAGTGGCCTTGCCCAGGAGTATGCCTTGGGTCGCGCCCATCTCGGCGACCGCGGCCAGGGTAAACCGGACCGGGTCGATGCCGCACAGCCCGCATACCAGACCGGGCATGCCGGCCCGAAGCACAGCCGCCTCGAGCTCGTCCAGGGCTTCGCCGTCGAGTTCTAGGAGCGGTACCAGCAGGCGATCGTCCACCTCCTCGCAGACCCGGGCCGGCGGGTAGTGGGCCATGTCGGAGCTCGCGATCAACAGGATGCGATCGCCGCCGGAGCGGAGCTCGGCCAGCAGACGGCCGAGACGCGCGCCCGCGTCGGCGTGGGTCCGCAGTCTCGGGCTGACGGCGAGTGGCACGATCCGCGCCCCGGGACAGGCCCGCAGCAGCAGCGGCAACTGGACCTCGAGGGAGTGCTCGAGGAAGTGGGCATCGTCGTCGGGCGCGAATGGCGGGCCCAGGCCCGCGACGCGCAGCGCCAGGTCGCGGTCCACCGGCACTTCCCCGAGCGGCGTCTGCCACGGCCCGCCGGTCCAGACCCCGACGCCGGCGGCCGAGGCCTGATGATCCGTGCCGGCGAGCACGACCGTGGTGGGGGCGATCTCGCCGGCGAGCGTCCACGTCAGGGCCGCGATGGCGCCGGAGTAAACCAGCCCCGCGTGCGGAACCAGCCCACCCACGATGGACTCCATGCCCATGCCTGCTGGCTGCGCGGCGGCCGCGGCACCGGCGAGAAGCGTGTCGACAAGCTGGCCCAGGCGCCCCGGCTCGGCGGGGTAGAAGGTGCCCGCGACCGCCGTGGGGCGCGGCGCGTCGCTCACTGTCGCGCCTCCGGCTTGCCCCACTCGGCCAGCCCGACGCCCGCCAGAGAGTGGCCGCAGCGCGCGCACCGGCCATCGACCAGCGCTGCTCGCACTGCCACGAACCCGTGCCGCCGAATCAGCGTTTCGCCGCACTCGGCGCAGCAGGTGTCCTCGTCACCGTCCGCGAGGTTGCCCGAGTAGACGTGGCGCAGCCCCGCCGCCCGTCCAGCCTCGACCGCCCGCCGGATAGTGGCAGCCGGGGTCGGATCGAGGTCGGCCAGCCGATACGTGGGGAAGAAACGGCTCACGTGCCAGGGCGTTTCGGGCCCCAGCTCGGCGGCGATCCAGCCGGCCAGCGAGGCCAGCTCGTCGGCGTCGTCGTTGAGCCCCGGGATCAGAAGGGTCGTCACCTCGACCCAGATGCCGCGCCGCCGCAACCCGACGAGTGTGTCCAGGACGGGAGCCAGGCGCGCGCCGACGATGCGCCGATAGAAGCGATCGTCGAACGACTTGAGATCGACGTTGGCGGCCTGGACCAGCGGCGCAAGCAGGTCCAGGGCCTCCGGGGTTTGATAGCCGTTCGTGACCAGGACGTTGACGAGGCCTGCCGCCATGGCCAGTCGCGCAGTCTCGACGACGTACTCGATGAAGACAGTCGGCTCTGTGTAGGTATAGGCGACGCTGCGCGAATCGGCGGCCAGGGCGGCGGCCACGACCGCGTCTGGAGGCAGGTCGAACGCGCCGACGTTCCGGCCATCTCGCTCGGCCTGGGAGATCGTCCAGTTCTGGCAATGCAGGCAGTGGAAGTTGCAGCCTCGCGTGGCGATCGAGAAGGCGATGCTGCCCGGGTACACGTGGAAGAGCGGCTTCTTCTCGATCGGGTCGGCGTTGGCGGCCACGGCCTGCCCGAAGACCGTCGTCACGAGGCGGCCGTCGCGGTTCTCCCGGACGCGGCAGATCCCGGCTCGGCCGGGCCGGACCAAACAGCGGTGGGCGCAGGCCACGCAGCGGACCGCGCCGTCGGCCTCGGCGAGGCCGAGGAGGGCGGGGCTGGCGGCGGTCATCCCTCGAGCGGACGAGGGTCCGGAGGCTCCTGGCCGGGAGCGTACCGGTTGGGAGATGGTCGATCGCACGGCGACTCCTCGACGCCATGCTGGATTCGGCGCGGACCCGGCGAAAGGGCCGAACGGCTCAGCTTCTGGATTCGAACCGGCGGACCGGCTGGACGCTGGGCAGGACCGCCCATGAGCAGCTCGCCGCCGCCGTCAGCTTCTCCCCGGCCTGGAGCGTGACAAGGCCGGTGCGGTCGTGGCCGGCGGCCGCGAGTCGAATCGAGTCCGGCCAGGCGGTCGCCAACCCGACGGAGACGGCCTGCGGGTGCGTGCGCACGACCGCGACGCCGACCGGCCTCGCGAAGGACATGGTGAGCACGATATCCGGCCAGGTGACCACGACCGGCGATCGAACCCCGGCGTAGACGTCGTCGATGTGATGCCCGGCCAGGTTTGGCCCGGCCCGAAGGTCGGTGCGACGGTTTACCGGAACCAGCTCACCGGTGGGAATGAGATCGGGCGTGAGCGCCAGCACCGTGTCGCTCCGGACCCCGACGCAGAGGTGGCCGCCCGGGTTGCGGAACCAGGGGTGCCACCCGAGCGCGGCAGGCATCGGTTCGTCCGCCACGATCTCGGCCTCGAGACGCATCATGCCCCGGGCGATCGCGATGCGCTGGGTCACGGTGCCGCGAAACGGCCACTTGTTGGTGTCCAGCGGGCAGGAGAGTGTCGCCGACGCGGCGGTCCGCGAAACGACAGTCCACTCGGAATCGAAGACGGCACCCTGGATCGAATGGCGGCCGCCGTTCAGGCGCAAGCGAACCTTGCGGCCGGCCCAGTCGACCCAGCCTCGACGCACGCGGCCCACGAAGGGCGCCATAAGGTAGCAGCCCCATCCGAGCGAGGGCTCCATCCCCTCTGCCGGCTCCACTAGGAGCCGTTCTCGACCCGCCATCACCCACGAGGCGAGCCGGCCCCCTGCCGAGGTGTCGATCGTCACCCCATCGATCTCGTCCCCGATCTTGACGATCATCGCCTGTCCTCTGGCCCCTTGTCCTGCGAGCACCGGCGGCGAAAGCGCTCGGCCTGCCCTCATGGTAGCGAGTGCGCGCGGATTTCTCGCCCGGCCGCGATCGTGCCGGAAGATCGCGCCATTCGACTCTGGCGCGATCGGCCCGGAGGCCTAGCCTCGTCGCTGGAGGCGGTGCCCTCGATGCAACAACTCATGCAGTCGGACCGTAGGAAGTTGCTCGAACTGGCGCGAGCGACGGTGGAGGCGACCGCCAGGCGTGATCCGAAGCCCGCGCTCGATCCGGCGGCCCTCGCGCCCGAGCTCCTGGCGCCCGCCGCGGCATTCGTGACCCTTCACGAGGGCGGTCAGCTGCGTGGCTGCATCGGGATGATGCGATACGACGTGCCGCTCTGGATCAACGTGCGCGACTCGGCCATCGCCGCCGCACGGGACGATCCGCGCTTCATGCCCGTCGCGCCGTCCGAGCTGACCGGCATTGAGATCGAGATCTCCGTGCTGGAACCGCCGGTTCCGCTGCCCGATCCGGCCCTGTTCGAGGCCGGCCGCCACGGCATAGTCGTCGAACGGGGCGACTGTCGCGCCCTGCTGCTGCCGCAGGTCGCGCCGGAGATGGGCTGGGGGGGACCCGAGATGCTCGAGGCCGTCTGCCGCAAGGCCGGCCTGCGGCCCGACGCGTGGCGCGATCATGGCACGCGACTCTCCGTCTTCGAGTCCGTCTGCTTCAGCGCCGAAGGGAACTGAAGGAGCCATTCCGCGTAGCGCGGTCTTCAGGGGCTCTTCAGGGCGGGAACGAAATATGACAGCAGTGCGAGATGCCCGGGATGCGCGGCATCCACTGGAGGTCGAAACCGTGTTCGCTCATGATCATCGCTCCACGCGTGGCGTGGGCGCTCTGTCAGCTCTTCTGATGGCACTGATCCTGGTTGTCGCTGCGTGCGGGTCGTCGACGACGGCCACATCCGGCACGCTCGTGGGCAGCGCCATCGGCGCCAATCCCACCACCCTTCCGGTTGCCCTGGCCGCCCCCACGGCGACACCCGTGGCGACCCCCACGACCGGATCTGCGGCCTCGTCCAACGACACCGCCGTGGATGCCGGGTCTCTCCAGGCCGCCATGGTGTCGGTCATCAAGCAGGTCACGCCGTCCGTGGTCGTCATCGAAACCGACTCCGGACTCGGCTCCGGCGTCATCTACAACACGGCCGGGGACATCGTCACCAACTACCACGTGGTCGGGACATCGACGACGTTCAAGGTCACTCTCTCGAACGGCGAGTCCTACAACGGCATTCTGGTCGGAAGCTACCCCCCGGATGACCTAGCCGTGGTCAAGATCACCGCCCCGGGTCTGACGCCGGCAGTCTTCGGCGACTCCAGCCAGCTATCGGTGGGCGACGTCGTACTGGCCATGGGCAACCCGCTCGGGCTTCAGTCGAGCGTCACCGAAGGGATCGTCAGCGCTCTCGGCCGGCAGGTGTCGGAGCCCAACGGCTACACCCTGCCCGACGTCATCCAGACCAGCGCCGCGATCAACCCCGGCAACAGCGGCGGCGCGCTCGTCGACCTCGAAGGTCAGGTCATCGGCATTCCGACACTGGCCGCGACGGATCCGCAGATCGGTGGCAGCGCTCCCGGCATCGGCTTCGCGATCTCCAGCAACCGCGCCCGGACCATTGCCGATCAGCTGATCGCAACTGGGGCCGTCACCAACTCCGGACGCGCCTACCTGGGCGTCGAGATCATGGATACCACCAACGGCGTCGGCGTCTACTCGGTCACCTCTGGCGGACCGGCCGCCACGGCCGGGATCAAGGCCGGCGACCTGATCCTCTCGATCAACGGGCAGGCCACACCGGATTCGGCCACACTCTCCGGGATCCTGGCCACCCTCAAGCCGGGCACCGTGGCCAAGATTGAAGTCCAGCACTCCGACGGGACCAAGGCGACGCTGACCGTGACCCTCGGTCAGCTGCCTGGCTGAACCGGGTCGCAGACTTAGCTTCGGTGAGCGCGCCCTCGGGCGCGCTCACTGGTTTTCGGAGCCGGCGGCCCGGCCCGGCCCGCAGGCTCGCCGTCAGCCGGCCGAGTGGATCGGCAGATCGAAGCGGATGGCCGTGCCGCCCTCGGCCGGACCCTCGGCGCGGATCGTGCCGCCGTGGGCCTCGACTAGGCGACGGGCGATCGCCAGCCCCAGCCCGGAGCCGCGCGACTCGGCCGATCTGGCGAAGCGGTCGAACAGGTGAGGCAGCACCTCGGGCGCGATGCCGGGCCCGTGGTCGACGACGGAGAGTGTGACCCTGTCGGACTCTCGCTCGCCGGCGATGAGGACGTCGCTGCTGGCAGGGGCATATCGCAGCGCGTTGGCGACGAGGTTGCCGAGCACCTGGCGGACGCGCAGCGGGTCCAGCTCCACGAGCGGCAGATCGTCGGGCATCTGCACGCGCAGATTCACTCCGGCCCCGGCCGCCAGCGATTCGAACGAGGCGGCAACCTCCTGCGCAAGAACCGGCAGATCGGTCGTCTCGCGATGGAGGGCGAGAGTGCCGGCCTCCGCGAGGGCCAGTGTCCGGAGATCCTCGACGAGCCCGGTCAGCATCCGGATCTCCTCGACCGCAGCCGCCAGATGCGCTTCGTCGGTCGGGTGGACGCCGTCGATCATCGCCTCGAGCTCGCCCTGCAGGACCGCCAGGGGCGTGCGCAGCTCGTGGCTCACGTCGGCGAGCAGAGTGCGGCGCTGCCGCTCATCCTCTTCGAGTCGGGCGGCCATGGCGTTGAAGGCCTGAACCAGCGCCCTAAGTTCACGCGGACCGTGTCCGTAGCTGGCCACCCGAGCCGTGTAGTCGCCGGCTTCGAGGCGGCCGGCCGCCTCGATCAGATCGCCGAAGGGCAGCGCGAAACGGCGCGCGCCGCCAGCGAACCCGGCGACGGCGAGTACCAAGACTAGCATGACGGCGGCGGCGAGGAGCCCGGTGCTCGGAGCGGGCAGGCCCAGCGCGGCCAGAACCTGGGCGATGAGGATCAGCGGCCCAACGATGAGAAGGCCCAGGACGAGAATGATGCCGATGGCGAAGCGGATGAAGAACATCCGCCGCACGCGCCGCCACGGGAACTCGCCCTGCGGCGGCCACGGTTCCTCGGCCGGCCACCAGCCGGGCCGATCGCGGTGCCGAGCCCGCCACGGTCGGTGCCGCTCGTGGCGGCGACCCACGTGGCCCGGGTCTCTGCGTCGAGCGCCGGGCTGCGGCCACGATCGCCCCGGATCCCCGCCGCTCACTCCTGCTCCTCCGCGAAGCGGTAGCCGACGCCGTAGACCGTCTGGACGTAGCGGGGCCGGCTCGGGTCCCGCTCGAGCTTGCGGCGCAGGTTCTTGACGTGGGCGTCGATGGCCCGCTCGTATGACTCGAAGGCGAGCCCGTGGATGGCGTCGAGCAGCTGCGACCGGGTGAAGATCCGACCGGGCTGACGCGCCAGGGCGACCAGGAGCTGAAATTCGGTCGGAGTCAGCTCGACCGTCCGTCCTTCGGCCTCGACGCGCATTCGGGCAATGTCGATCGAGACGCCCGAGACCTCGATTCGGTCACTCGGCTCTGTCTCGCGGTCGACACGGCGCAGGATCGCCCGAATCCTCGCCACCAGCTCGCGCGGGCTGAACGGCTTGGTGACGTAGTCGTCCGCGCCGATCTCCAGGCCGAGGACGCGATCCAATTCGTCGTCGCGGGCGGTAAGCATCACGATCGGCACCGAAGATTCGCGGCGCAAGGTGCGGGCGACGTCCAGGCCGTCCATTCCGGGCAGGCCCAGGTCCAGGACGAGGATGTCGGGCTTGCGTGTGCGTGCGACCTTGAGCGCCGACGGTCCGTCGACCGCGGTCAGGACAGCGAATCCGGCGTGCTCGAGGTAGTCGCGAGCAAGCGCCACGATGCGAGGTTCGTCGTCGACGACCAGTACGGTTTTCACGACCATCCCATGCTACGGCGAGGGCCGGCCGCGCGAACGCCAGCGATGCGGGAAGGGCGAAGGCACGCCGCCCCCGCCCTCCCTTCGCCGTTGTCGGCCATCAACTCGCGGTCGGACCGGTGGGGGAGCCGCCCGGCGTCTGGCCCGACTGCTCTTCATGCGCGCGGCGATGCCACTCGTCGAACGCGGCCTGGCGGGCCGAGTATCGGGGACCACCGTGCCAGCGCTCTTCGTGCCAGCCCCAGCCGCCGGGTCCGCCGGGTCCGCCGGGCCCGCCGGGTCCACCCGAGCCGTCTGGTCCGCGGCGGTCCCAGCCTCCGTGGGTGTGGCCCCAGAACGCGAACCGCAGCACCCGGAGGATCACCACCAGGATGAGGACCGTGACGATGAGGCCGACGATTCCAGAGGCGCCGAAGGCCCCGCCGTACACCCACGGCGAGACATTCGTCGCGCTGGTCCCGGCGCCGGCCACGAACCCGGCACTGTAGGCGCCTGCCGTCAGCGCTGCGATCACACCGATCACCAGCAGAACGCCAAGAAGGCGAAATCCGCCTCCGTTTCTCATTTCATCTCCTATCGACGCGCTCCCGAGTCGGACGGTCGGTTGGCGGGGAGCGCCTGGCCAACTTCGATACCCAGGCTGACCACTGGCTGTGAAGGACTCGTGAATGCCGACCGGAGGAGTGGTGAGGGGAGGGCACTCTCTTGACGTCGTCGCCGTTCAGACGGTAAATTCACCGCGCGCTGAGTTCATCAGCCGATGAATTACCCCGGAAATGGCTAGCGAGGCCGTACGGCGAGGCGCGAACGGATCTACCGGAAAGGGATCTCGACGATGTGGGCGATGGCGGCCAAGGAGTTCCGCGAGTTGAGCAGGGACAGGCGCACGGTGGCGATGCTGATCGCGCTGCCCCTTCTTCTGCTGATCGTTTTCGGGTACGCGGCCAGCTTCGACGTCAGCTCCATCAAGACGATCGTCGTGGGGCCGCAGGCTCAGCAGCTCGCGATGGCAGCGGAGGGCATCGCCAACTCGCCGTTCGACATCGTGTCCATCCGGCCCGGCGACGGCGAGGCTCAGGCCGAGGACGCGCTGCGGCGCGGCGAGGCGACGGTCGTGATCGTGGCCGATCTCCACGACCCAGCGATCCTGATCGACGGGTCGGACCTGTTCAGCGCCAAGGCCGCGGTGGCTGCCTTCGCCAACCTCTCGAGCCAGGTGGGGCCCGGGTCAGGGAGCGCCATCCCGTTCCAGCTGCCCGCGCCGACGATCATGTTCAACCCCGGGCTCAAGACCTCGACGATCATGGTCCCCGCCCTGGCCGGCATGATCCTGGTCTTCGTCGGCACGGTGGCCACCAGCCTCGGCGTCGTCCGCGAGCGCCAGAGCGGAACGCTCGAGCAGCTCGCCGTCATGCCCTTCCGGCCGGCCGACGTCTTCGTCGGCAAGATCCTGCCCTACCTCGTCCTTGCCGTTCTCGACATGACCATGGTCATCGGAGCGGGGATGCTGATCTTCGGTGTCCCGTTCAACGGCAACCCGCTGATCTTCGCCCTCGGGGCCGGACTATTCCTGTTCGTGACGTTGGGCCTGGGCGTGCTCATCTCGACGGTGTCCGAGACGCAGGGTCAGGCCATCCAGCTGGCGATGATGACCCTGCTGCCCCAGATCCTCCTTTCGGGCCTGATCTTCCCGCTCGACTCCATCGCCTGGGGCGTCCGCTGGATCGCCTACTTCCTGCCGCTGACCTATTTCGTGGAGATCGCTCGGGGCGTGCTCGTCCGCGGCGCCCCGATCGATGCCCTGATCACGCCGCTGGTTGCGCTGGCGGTCCTGGGGACGCTGGTCTTCGGTCTGTCGGTGCTGCGCTTCCGGCGGGATCTGGCGCCGGCCGGGTCCGGCGCCAGGCCGAAGGGCAGGACCCAGGGGGCGGACAAGGCCCAAGGGACGGAAGGTGCCAGATGAACGGCCCGGCTGCGCCCGAACGGCAGCCGAAGGCGGCCGGTCGGGGCTCCACTCCCGTCGCGGGTTCCTCGGAGAATCCGCGCTCGGTGGCCGGCCGGGACGCCACGTGGGGCGTGTCTCGACTGGTCGTCCGGTATGGTCGCCACGTGGCCCTCGACGATGTCAGCCTCGAAGTTCCCTCGGGCGTCATCACGGCGGTGGTCGGGGCGGACGGTTCGGGCAAGTCCTCTCTCCTCAAAGCGCTGGCCGGGGCGGTTCGACCCGCGGCCGGGGAGGTGAGGCGCCCCGATCGACTTCACCTAGGCTTCGTGTCGACCGACCGGGGCGTCTATCGCGACCTGACGGCACTCGAGAACCTCAGCTTCGCCGGGCGGGCGTACGGACTCCACGATGAGGCGCTGGACGAGAAGATCGAAGCCACTCTCCGGCGAATCGGGCTCGAAGGCGCGGAGCGCCGGCTGGCGGCTCGACTTTCGGGCGGCATGCGCCAGAAGCTCGCCGTGGCGATGGCCCTGCTCCACAACCCGGCGCTGCTCGTCCTGGACGAGCCAACGACCGGCATCGACCCGCTCAGCCGAGTCGAGCTGTGGGAGTTGATCGCCGAGATCGCCGCGGGCGGCACGGCCGTGGCCTTCGCCACCTCCTACGTCGACGAGGCCGAGCGTGCCTCACGGGTCCTGGTGCTGTCCGAGGGCCGGGCCCTCGCCGCCGGCGCACCCGAGGACATAGTGGCGGCGATGCCGGGAGGCATCTGGACCTCCGAGAGCCCGCTCGACGGCCGCTCGTGGCGGCGCGGGACGAGCTGGCGGACGTGGATCGGGGCAGGCACGACGGCGCCGGCCGGTGCCACGCGGGCCGAGCCGGACCTCGAGGACGCCCTCGTCGTCGCGGAGCTGGAGCGGGAGCCGCCGGGAGCCGATCAAGTGGCACCCGGTGCCAGCGGGTCGGGCGCCGGCCCGGCGCGCGCGGCCGGGCCGGCGCCCGACCCGCTGCTCGCCGTGCGCGGCATCGGCCAGCGATTCG
>PLOC01000082.1 GCA_003141955.1 Chloroflexota bacterium | reverse complement strand
AAGAAGCTATGGGATCTAGCCCCAGCCGATCCCCGACCGGCGCGGCGTAGGATAGGAAGCTGAACTGGCGTGTGTCAATCGGACTGGGGGCGGAGGCTCGCATCCCCGGATGATGGCCGCGCCCGATCATCTGCCGCTTAGCTGCGAATGATCTGGCCCGATCCCGGCTTCAGCCCGATCTGTGGGACCTCGCCCACGCTCGTTGGCGCGCGACCGCCGTGCCTCATGGCTCATCCCGATCGCACGGATGTTCCCGACGTTGCGGCTGGGCCGACTAGCTGCCCTGCGTCCCGATCTCCGGCGCCGGGGTGCTGCCCACGGTCCACCTCGCGGGCACGTACGTCGGCACGCATTGGATGAAGATCTGGCCCCGGACCATGGGCACCGGCTGTCCCTTGTTCGGACCGCTCGCGTACGTCAGGAGCGTCTGAGCGTATTCGCTCTTCTTGGTCCAGATCGCCTTGATGGCCTGGCCGTTGTTGAAGACCATCGCCGAGCCGTGGCCGACGTACTGCACGTCGAGGCGGTGCTTCGTCAACGCGGCCGGAGAGCCGGCGAGCAGGCCCACGCTCATGTAGAGGAGGATGACGTTCGAGGGCGCGATGCGCTGGCCCGTGGCGGCATCGATCTCGGGGCCTTCAGAGCTGACCGTGCGCGGGTAGGTGTTCGTAGTCCAGTCGTAGTTGTATACGACATCGTTGTGCTCGTACGGCACGACGATCTGGCCGCCGACGAGTCGGGCGCTTCCGGGGAGCGCGTCCTCGAAGGTGAACTCGGACGCCGTAAGGGGCGCCGTGCCGCCGAGCCTCTTCGTCAGCGTTTCCAGCTTGGCATACGAGGTGTAGAGGTTGTGGGGCGCCGATCGGAACGCCGTGCGCCACATGTAGCCGCTCATCCCCCCGTAGCGGAGTCCGTCGATGTTGTAGATGTACTTGCCTGTGTCCTGGGCCAGCCGGTTCATCGCGTTCGGCGCGCCCCACATGTGCGCATACCCGGCGCCCCATTCCTCGGCCCAGGCGACGAAGTAGAGCCTGGCGCTACGGATCGGTCCGATGGCCGCCGGGGCCTGGGTCTGGAAGAGCGCCATGTAACGCGGAATGCCACCCTCGGCCGGAGCCTGGTAGACGATGTTGGCCATCGACAGGCCGGACTGCGGCCTGGCGGCCGCGAGGTCGTCGATCATGACGGCGATCGGCTTGCGGGTGGCCAGCTCGGCCTCGCTCGCCGGGAGCCACACCCCATCGGTGGTGGCCGCCACCATGCCCGCCGGAGCCGCGGAGCCCGATGACGAGGCGGAAGGCGACGTGGACGGCGCGGGCGAGGAAGCGAGCGTAGACAGGGGGGCGGGCGTGAGCGTTGGCGCACCCGTGACGTCCGCGGTGGGGGTCGGCGACGGCGAGGTGGCGGAGATGTCGGCCACGGCTACGGTGCTGCCGATGACCGCGACCGCGATCGCGATCGCGGCCCCGACCACCACGGTACGGCGCGACCGGAGGCCGCGAACGGGCGTGAGGAAACCCCCGAATTTCATGCCCGGAAGCCTATCACGACCGCCAGATTGCCACGGCGCCGGCCACGCTGGCGGCCGGCCGCGCGGCTATTCCTCGTATTCGAAGCCGAGCTTCATCTGGACGCGGTACTCGACTATCTCGCCGTTCTCGACCCGGGCGGTCGACTGGACGACCTCGACCGTCCGGATATTGCGGACCGTCTTGGACGCCAGGGCTACAGCCTGGCGCGCCGCATCGCTCCACGAATGAGAGCTCGTGCCTACCATCTCTCGCACGATGATCGTGCCCATCGGTCTCCTCGCTAGGCGGGCGGCTCGGGCCGTCCGGGATCAGACCGCCTCGGCGTAGCGCTCGGCGGCGTAGCTCAGGAAGCGGGTCTGGCTCTTCTTGAACCATAGCTTGACCTCGCCCGTGGGTCCATTTCGATGCTTGGCCAGGCGCAGGTTCACGACTTCGCCGTCCGACTCGGCCTCCTCGCCGGGCTTGTCCCTCTCCCGCCACAGGAAGAGCACCAGGTCCGCGTCCTGCTCGATGGCGCCGGACTCGCGCAGGTCGCTGAGGCGCGGCTCGCGCGACTCGCGCATCTCCGGCTGACGCGACAGCTGGGATAGGGCGAGGACCGGCACCTTGAGCTCGCGGGCCAGGGACTTGAGCCCGCGGCTGATCTCGGAGACCTCCTGGACGCGATTGGCGTCGCGGCTGTTCGTGGTGGCCTGCATGAGCTGCAGGTAGTCCACGATCAGCAGGTCCAGCCCGCGCTCCGCCTGGAGCCGGCGGGCCTTGGTCCGCAGCTCCATCGTGCTGATGCTGGGGGTGTCGTCAATGAAGATCGGCGCTTCGCTCAGGGCGTTCATCGCCGGCGCGATCCGGGCGAAGTCCATCTCCTCGAGAAAGCCCGACCGAAGCCGCTGCGAGTCGATGGAAGCGACGCTCGATAGCAGGCGCAGGACGAGCTGCTCCTTGCTCATCTCCAGGCTGAAGACACCGACCGTCTTGCCCTCGCGCACGGCCGCGTGCTCGGCGATGTTGAGCGCCAGGCTGGTCTTGCCGACGCTGGGCCGGGCCGCCAGTACGATCAGGTCGCTCGCCTGGAAGCCGGTGGTGAGCAGATCGAGGTCCGTGAAACCCGAGGCTATGCCGACTATCTCGCCGCGATGGGCGTGCAGATAGTCCAGCCGGTCGTAGGCGTCGTGGAGGAGTGTCCGCAAGGCGCTGAAGCTGTCGCCCGAGCGGCGCTGGCTGACCGAGAACAGCTCGGCCTCCGACCGATCGATCGCCTCCTGGATGTCGGGCCCGTCCTCGTAGCCGATGGCCGCGATCTTGCCGGCGGCCTGGATCAACCGCCGGAGCAGGGCCTTGCGCTCGACGATCCGGCCGTACTGGCCGACATGAACCGCGGTGGGAGTGTCGTTGCCGAGGGTGGAGAGGTAGCTGGCGCCGCCCACCGCATCCAGCTCGCCGGCGCGCTCGAGGGCCTCCGCGACCGTGACCACGTCGATCGGCTCGCGGTGCTCGAAGAGATCCAGCATCGCGACGTAGATGCGGCCGTGGGCCTGGCGGTAGAAATCCTCCGGGTGGAGGAAGTCCGCGACCTCGATGATGGCGTCGCGGTCGATGAGGATGGACCCGAGCACGGCCTGCTCGGAGTCGAGGTTCTGGGGCGGCAGTCGGTCGATCACGGGTGGGCGGACCCCTTGAAGCCTGGCTCTGGACGGTGACGGTGACGGTGACGACGCAATGGTGACTTTGCCGAACTCCCGGCGCGTCCACGAACCGACCGGGGGGCGGCTCATCTATCCCCGAACTCGGCGCCTCTGTGGGCGGACTGTGGACATCCGATGTGGATGGCTCACCCGATTTCTCTCCCGAATTCGCCCTCAACCCATCTGGGCGGCCCGAAGGCCGAGGCCGAGGCGCCGCCGAGCACCGCAGCGAGCGCACCGAGCGTGCATGAGCGAAGGAGCGCAGAAGGCAACGAAGGCATCGGCCTTCTGACGGCCAGATGATCTAGTCCAGGCGGCGGATGACACCGATTAGCTTCCCCTGGATCCGGACGTCCGCGTAGAACATCGGCGGGTACTGAGCGTTGGCGGGCTGCAGGCGAATGCGGCCCTGCTCCTTGAAGAACTGCTTAAGCGTGACGGAGTTCTCTTCCACCTGGGCGACGACGATATCGCCGTCCCGGGCCGTCTGCTGCGGCCGGATCAGGACGAAGTCTCCGTCCTGGATGTGGGCGTCGATCATCGAGTCTCCCCGCACGCGCAGGACGTAAGCGTCGCCCGAGGGGGCGAGCAGGTCCGGCACGGCCATGCTCTCGGACGCGTCCTGGTAGGCTTCGATGGGGCCGCCGGCGGCGATCTCACCGACGATCGGCAGGACGTGCGCCTCTGTGGCGGTGGCTTGGGGCATCAGCTCGCCCGAGAGGCCGAGGCGTATCGCAGCCAGCGGCGTCAGGCGGATGGCGCGCGACTGGGCAGCGCCCCGCTCCAGGTAACCCTCGCGCTCGAGCATCTGCAGGTGATGGTGAACAGCCGAGGTGGAGGCGAGGTCTACGGCCACCGCGATCTCGCGCACTGACGGCGGATAGCCGCGGGTTCGCAGCGTCGCGGCGATGAAGTCGAGGATCTTGCGCTTGCGTTCGGCGTCGTGCTTGGTCACCGGCGCCTCCTTCCCACCGGAGGTTACAGAACACCCGTTCGATTGTCAAGCAGTCGAAGGCGGGCACGCCGACCGCAGGCCTCGTTGTCCACGGTCGCGCCTGATAGACTCACGATTCCCCGGAGCGGACCCGCGAGTTGGGTTGCCCGGCGGGCCGAGGACTGATGGCGAGCATGGGTCGAGTCGCAACCACGAGGAGGCGGCGCAGCCGCACGAGCGGATTGATGCGCGCCCTCAACTGGCTCGCCTTCATGCCGCTCGCCAGTCGCGCTCCGATGTACGCGCGCCTCATCTGGGCGCTCGCCATGGACTCGCGGATCCCGACCAGCCGGAAGGTCGTTCTCGTCGGAGCCGCCGGCTACGTGCTCGTTGGTCGAGACTTGATCCCGGACGACATCCCCGTCCTGGGCAGGCTCGACGATCTGGCTGTGGTCATCCTGGCAGTCGAAGTATTCTTCGACGGCATTCCCGACGAGATCCTCGAGGAAAAGCTCGAAGAGCTCGCCATCGACCGCGAGGCTTTCCGGCGGGACATCGATCAGGTGCGACGGCTGACCCCCGCACCGATAAGAAGGATCATTCGCCGGCTGCCGGACGCAATCGACTCGGCATGCCGGCTCATCGCCAAAGCAGAGCTCGGGCCCAAGGTCCGATCGCTCATCTAAGGAGGAATCGTTCGCGTGAAGGTCATCCTGACCGCCGACGTCGACAAGCTCGGCAAGAGCGGCGAGATGAAGGAAGTCGCCGAAGGCTATGCCCGCAACTTCCTGATCCCTCGGAAAGTGGCCGTTCCCGCCGCCGGCGGCGCCTATCGCGCCTGGCAGCACGACATCGCCAGCCGCGAAGAGAAGCGGCAGCGCGAACATGAGGAGGCCGAGATCGCGGCCACCCGCATCGGCAGCACGACGCTGACGATGGGCGTGAAGGTCGGCGAAGGCGGCAAGCTCTACGGCTCGATCACCGCCAAGGACATCGCCGACGCGTTGGCCCGCCGTGGCATCACCGTCGACCGCCACAAGGTGGAGTTGCCCGATCCGCTCAAATCCCTGGGCACTTACAAGGTGGCGGTCAAGGTCTACCCGGGCATGACGCCCGAGGTCACGATCGTCGTCGAACCCAAGGGCTGAGCTCGGGGAGCGAGGCGCTGCTCCGGCTCGGGACCTCAGCTCGACCAGTTGCGGGTCTTCCCGCCGTTCTTCGGCTGTTGCCGGATGGTATCTTTCGCCCGAGTTGAGACTGTCCGCTGCGGTGAATCGCAGGGTCGGTGGAGTCGCGCCGCGAACGGCGCCGAAGAGTCGTAGGTGGGGCATGGGTGCCGACGCAGGGGCTTCGACGGCGACAGCGGCCCTGGTGGCGCACGGGCTGAGCAAGCGTTTCCGAAAGAAGGTTGCGCTCGACTCGGTCGACCTGTCCGTGCCTGCCGGGAGCATCACGGCGCTGGTCGGTCCCAACGGAGCAGGCAAGACGACGCTCATCCGCGTCTGCATGGCCTTCGAGCGGCCGAACGCCGGCCGGGTCGAAGTCGACGGCGTGGACCCGTGGCGGCATCGGAGCGAGGCCCTCCGACGGGTCGGCTACGTGCCCCAGGCGCCGGCGGTGTACCGCGGCCTGAGCGTCGAAGACCACCTCGCGATGGCCCGCAGTCTCCATTCGGGGTTCGACGCGGACTACGCCCGCCGCCGGCTCGACCAGCTGGGCATCCCGCTCGACCAGCGAGCGGACACGCTGTCCGGCGGTCAGGGCGCGCAGCTCGGGCTCGCCATCGCGCTGGGCACGCGGGCGAAGGTCCTGCTGCTCGACGAGCCCCTCGCCAACCTGGACCCGCTCGCCCGTCGCGAGTTCATCCAGGTCCTCCTGGACGCGGTCCGCTCCGAAGGTTCGACCGCCCTGCTCTCCTCGCACATCGTCACCGACGTCGAAGACGCCTGCGACCGGCTGGCGATCCTGGGCGGTGGGAAGGTCAGGCTCGACTGTCCACTCGAGGAGGCCCGGCGCACTCACCGGCTCACCGACGCCGACTCGCCACCGCCCGGGGCTACCGCAGTGGGCTCGTTCCTGGGCAAGGGCGGTCAGAAGGTGATGACGCTGTGGCGGCTCGCGGCCGCCGGGGCCGATGGCTCAGACGGCCAGAGTGCAGCTCCGGAGACCACCAGCCTCGAGGACGTCGTGCTCGGCTACCTCGCCGCGGGGCGAGGCACCGCCGGCCTGCAGTTCAACTGAGGGGACGACGATGATCGCCAGGATCTGGCTCACCTTCAAGCAGCACCGCTTCGAGACGATCGCGATCACGGTCGTCTGTGTCGTGCTTACGGCGGCCGCTCTGATCGAGGCCTATCGCCTCAGTTCATTGAACGTGCCGATCTCGTGCTTCAATGGCAGATACGAGTCCAGCGGTATCGGCACGCCGACCTACTCGGCCGGCGCGCACTGCCAGGCCCTCGTCGACTCGTTCATGGGTCTGCAGAGCGGCCTGCCCATGAACCTGGTCAGGCCCATGCTCCTGCTGGCGCCGCTGCTGGCGGGGATCGTACTGGGCGCGCCGCTGGTTGCTCGCGAGATCGAGCAGGGGACGGCGCCGCTCTCCTGGGCTCTGTCTGGCTCGCGCCGGCGCTGGCTTCTGGGCAAGGTGCTGGCAGGAGTCGTCCTGCTGGTGCCGCTGATGCTGGCCGTCGGATTGGCCGCCGAAGTGCTCGAGGGCGCCTTGGACCCCGGCGTCGACACTCACGCCGCGTTCCAGAACTACCTGGGCCGCGGTTCCTTCGACCTATTCTGGGCGCTTGCCGCATTCGCCGGGACCGTCACCCTCGGAACGCTTTTCGGCCGGACGATGCCCGCCCTGATCGTTGCCTTCGTCGTCTGCGTCTTCGTCCGAGTCGCCTGGGACCCGGGGATGGCCCGAATCGTGCTCCGGCCGATGGCCGTTGAGCAGACGGGCTCGAACCAGCAGTTTGGGGTGTTCTACGGGGGAGGGCCTGGCATCATAGGTGTGACAATTGAGCCGACCCCTTTGATTGAGCCGACCCCTTTGCCTGAGCCGAGCGGGTCGCTGGGGTCGCCTGAGCCGAGCGGGTCGCCTGCGCCGGACGGATCGGCCAGTGACGTCACGGCCTTCACGCCCTTCTGGGTGCAGATCGACCTCTACTCGTACACGCAGGTGTTCCTCGACGGCAAGCCCTTCTACGGCGACCCGTATAGCTTGCCCGGCTACCAGATGCAGTTCGATGCGAATGGCAATCTGATCCAGTCGGACCCGTCGACAATGCCCAACTGGGTCGACTACGCGATTCCCGGATCGCAGTACTGGCTGGTCGTGGCCCTGGAGTCCGGGCTGCTATTGCTGGGATCACTGTTCTGCGCCGCCGTCGCCTTCGTGTGGGTCGATAGGCGCCGGCCGTACTAAGCCCGCGGCCACCGAGGGGGCGGGTCGGCGGCCCGCGGTCCACGGCAGCGTTGGCGTCCTACCACGGCGCCTTGGAGGCCGCACTCGCTCCCTCGCCAGGCTTGCCCGCCAGGCCCATCATTCGGGCATGACCGCCGGCCGGCTCACCATCATCCACGTGGATCTCGACGCGTTCTTCGCGGCCGTGGAGCAGCGCGACCATCCGGAGTTGCGCGGCAAGCCGGTCATCGTCGGAGGCGACCCGAGGTCCCGTGGCGTCGTCAGCACGTGCAGCTACGAGGCGCGCAAGTTCGGCGTGCATTCGGCGATGCCGCTGCGGACGGCGCTCTCCCTCTGCCCGAACGGCATCTTCGTGCCGGTCGACGGCGCCAAGTACCAGCGCGTCAGCCGCGAGGTCATGACGGTGCTCCGGCGCTTCACGCCGGTCGTCGAGCAGGTCTCGATCGACGAGGCTTTCCTGGACGTCGCCGGTTCGGAGGGGCTGTTCGGGCCCGCGCCGGAGATCGCCCGCCGCATCAAGATTGAAGTTGTCGCGGCCACCGGCCTGACGGTTTCGGTCGGCGTGGCGACCAACAAGCTCGTCGCCAAAGTGGGGAGCGACCTGCGCAAGCCCGACGGGCTGGTCGTGGTCCAACCCGGCGAAGAGGCCGCCTTCCTGGCCCAGCTCGAGATCCGGCGGCTGTGGGGAATCGGGCCCAAGACCGCCGATCGACTGCACGGCCTGGGCATTCGGACGATCGGCGAGCTGGCGGCGCTGCCGGTTGAGACGCTCGCGCGCGCCCTCGGCGAGCACGGCGCCACGCTGCACGACCGCGCCCTGGGAATCGACGCGGACCCGGTCGTGGGCGGCGGCGAGGCGGCCAAGTCCGTCTCCCATGAGACGACGTTTGCGGTCGATGTGACCGATGAGGCCGAAGTCGAACGGACGCTGCTGGCGCTGACCGAAGGCGTGTCGGCCCGGCTTCGGGCGGCCGGAATCCGCGCTGGCACCGTGGCGGTGAAGATCCGCGACTCGCAGTTCCGAACGATCACACGGCAGAAGTCCCTGCCGGAGCCGAGCGATCTCACGGACACTATCTGGCGGGCGGCGCTGGAACTGGCCCGGCCGGAGGTTCGGGGCAAGAAGATCCGGCTGCTCGGCGTGGCCGCGACCGGGCTCGGCCAGCCCGAGCAGACCAGCATGTTCGAGATCGTGGACGAGAAGCAGCGGCGCGTCGTGGATGCGACGGACGCGGTCCGCCGCCGCTTCGGCGACCGGGCCGTCACGCGCGCGAGCCTGCTCCATCGCCCGATGCCCTCGCCGTTCGAGCGCGATCCGGCC
This sequence comes from Chloroflexota bacterium, assembly GCA_003141955.1. Classification (GTDB taxonomy): domain Bacteria; phylum Chloroflexota; class Limnocylindria; order Limnocylindrales; family CSP1-4; genus Fen-1039. The sequence continues at coordinate 36,014 of PLOC01000082.1, read as the reverse complement.
TCCGCCGTCGAGGGCCGCGTCGGGATCCCCAGGATCGAGGACGACATCGAGTAGGCCGCGGGCGAGGCGGCCTTGGCGCGCGATGGCGCAGCCGGCGGTCCCGGTCGCGCCCGATCCACCGGCGGCCGAGCGCCTGGACCTCGCTGCCATGCGAAGTTGCCTATTTCAGAAGTTGCCTATTTCATATGACACCGACATTGGGCAAGGGATCCGTGCCCGAAGGACCCGGCCTGCGGCGGCGGGGCGGGTGATCGCGGCCCCAAACGCCCTTTCGAGGTTGGCCGACGCTCGGGAGGGGCTTCCAGGGGCTCGTTTCCGGGGCGACGGGTGACGACGGCGGGCCCGAGATTGCCGCTTGTCGCCCTGGTGTGAATCAGGAAATCGCTCGAGCCGCTCTAGCCGCCGGCCACGCATGCGGGGCTGGGTCGGGGCGCCGGCCATAATCGAACGGGCGTCCGCTTTCCCGTGCCACGCTAGCTGTCACACGGAACCGGGACGATCGCGGCGTCAATCAAGGCGCCGAGCACTCGGCTTGACATCGAACGTCTGTTCGACTAGTGTTTCCGGTGCAATAGAACGTCCGTTCTTTCGCTCAAGTGCCACGAGCGTACGACGGCCCGCCAAAGGGAAGAGGAGTGCGTGATGGCCATCGTCCGCATGGAACCCGTCCACGTCCGCGTCCGAGCCGGCTGGCTCGACGGCAGCCCGCGCGAGATCACCTGGGGCGACGTCCGCTTGCCGGTGACGCGACTGACCGCGGTGCGCAGCGAGACGTCGGCCTTTCGAGCCGCCGTCGGGCCCCGCACCTACTTCGAAGTCGAGACGCCCGGAGTCAAGCTGGCCCTCTGCTACACGCATCGGTCGCACCGCTGGACGGTCAATGGGGTCGACGATGAGGTGGGCCTGGCCTGAGGGCTCGCCCGGCCCATCTGTTGCCGGCTGCCGGCGGAATCCGCGAGCGACTAACGGGAATGGCGGATTCTTCCCTACAATCGCGCCATGGAGAAGAAGCGGAAGTCCGTCTCGTTCGCAGATCTAACCGTCGGCCAGTTCGTAGAGCGCCTGTCCTCGGCCGAACCCGTTCCTGGAGGAGGAGCGGCTTCCGCCCTGGCGGCGGCGCTGGGAGCGGCGCTCGTATCGATGGTTGCGGGCCTCTCGGCGGGCCGGCCCAAGTACTCGGCATATGAGGCCACGCTGGCCCGGGCCGACGCTACGGGCAGGGAGCTCGCGGCCGAGTTGCTGGCGATCGCCGATCGTGACGCGGACGCCTACGCCGGCTATGCGGCGGCGCTCAAACTGCCGCGGGACACCGATCGGCAGATCGAGACCCGGCGCGCCGCAATCCGAGCGGCGGCGAGGGTGGCGTCGGACGCGCCGTGGGATTGCGTTCGCGCTTGTCGGCGGCTGTCGGAGGTCGCCGAGGAGATTGCCGGGCGGAGCAACGTCAACGCCTCCAGCGACGTGCTGGTGGCGTCGTTGCTCGCCGAAGCGGGCGCGCGTGGGGCGGCGGAGAACGTGCGCATCAACCTGCCCTCGACCGGCGATGAAGAGTATTCCGAGACGATGAGCCGCCAGCTCGACGAAACGCTGCATGACATTTCGGCGCTGGCGTCGCGGATCCGCGAGATCGTCCTGTCCGGGGGTCCCCGGGATCCGGAGGAGGAGTGAGCGACCGCCGGGACGGAACGACCGTCACGACCGGACCCGCCGCGACGGCGCCAGCCACCGCTGTGCCTGCGGCCGAGACCACCGGCTCCACCACCGCCACGACGGCGGGCCCGCGCCTGCTGGCCGGCGGCCCCATCGCGGCCGAGATTCGCGCCGCCCTGATCGCCGACTTCGCCGCATTCAAGGGGCGCTGGGGCTACGTGCCCACGCTGGCGATCGTGCTCGTCGGCGCCGACGCGCCTTCGGCCGTGTACCTCCAGCAGATCCTTCGGACCTGCGAGAAGGTTGGCGTCCAGGGGCGGCTCGTGGAGATCGGCTCGGACGTCACCGCGGACGCGCTGTGCAATGAAATCGAGCGCCTCAACGCCGATCCGGCAGTGGCCGGGATCATCGTCCAGATGCCGCTGCCGGCCCACTTGCCGCTGCGGACCGTGATCGATTCGATCGACCCGGCCAAGGACATCGACGGCATCCATCCCCGCAACGCCGGGCTGCTCTCGCTCGGCTACGACGGCTTCCTGCCGGCGACGGCCCAGGCCTCGGTCGAGATCCTGAAGCGGTCGGGCATCGAGATCGCCGGCAAACGCGTGGTCGTCGTCGGCCGGTCGAACGTGGTCGGCAAGCCGGCGGCGCTCCTGCTCCTGCGCGAGCATGGCACTGTGAGCATCCTCCACTCGAAGACGCGCGACCTGTCCCGCCACACCCGCGACGCGGAGATACTGATAGTCGCGGCCGGCAGGCCGGGCCTGATCACGGGCGAGATGCTCTCGCCGGGGGTCGTGGTGGTGGACGTGGGCATCAACGTCGTGGGCGACGAGCTCGTCGGCGATGTGGACTTCGAATCCGCCAAGGGCATTGTCGGGGCGATCACTCCGGTGCCCGGCGGCGTCGGGCCGCTGACGAACGCCCTGCTGCTGACGCACTTGCTCCGTGCCGCCACGGACCAGGCGGAACGGGCGGGGCACGGCGCAGGGACCGTCGCGGCAGCAAAGCGCGCGACCCGATGACCGCCGCCCCGATGCCCAACAGCCTCGAGATTGCCCGCTCGGTAACCCCGCGGCCCATCATGGAGCTCGGTCGCGAGCTCGGTCTGCGCGACGAGGAAGTCGAGCTGTACGGGCCGTACAAGGCCAAGATCAGCCTGGCCGGCATCACGCGCCTGGAGGCGGAGGCGGCCGCGAAGGGCACGCACGGCAAGTACGTCGTCGTCACCGCCATCACGCCGACACCGCTCGGCGAGGGCAAGACGACCACCAACATCGGTCTGGTTCAGGGGCTCAACCGGATCGGCCATCGGGCGGCGGTCTGCATCCGCCAGCCTTCGCTCGGGCCCGTTTTCGGGATCAAGGGCGGGGCGGCCGGCGGCGGCTACAGCCAGGTGATCCCGATGGAGGACTTCAACCTCCACCTCACCGGCGACAACCACGCCGTTGGGGCGGCCCACAACCTGCTGGCGGCCTTCGTCGACAACTCGCTCACGCACGGCAACCCGCTCGGCATCGATCCGCTGGGCGTGCTGTGGCCGCGCGTCGTCGACATCTCCGACCGCGCGGTCCGGAAGGCGATCATCGGTCTGGGGGGCCGTGAGAACGGGTACCCGCGCGAGACCGAGTGGCAGATCACGGTCGCCAGCGAAGTCATGGCGGTCCTGGCGCTCGCCTCGGACCTGCAGGAACTCCGCCGCCGGCTCGGCAGGATGGTCGTCGCAACCACCTTCGACGGCCGCCGCATCACGGCCGAGGACCTTAAGTGCGCCGGCTCGATGACGGTCCTCCTGCTCGACGCCATCAAGCCGAATCTGCTCCAGACCCTCGAAGGCGGGCCGGCCTTCGTCCACTGCGGCCCGTTCGCCAACATCGCCCACGGCAACAACAGCGTCCTGGCCGATCGCCTGGCGCTGGCTACGTGTGAGATCGCCTGCACGGAGGCCGGCTTCGGGGCCGACATGGGGGCCGAGAAGTTCTTCGACATCAAGTGCCGCCAGAGCGGGCTGCGTCCGGACGCGGCCGTGATGGTCGCGACCGTCCGCGCCCTCAAGATGCACGGCGGCGTCGGTCGGATCGTGGCCGGCAGGCCGCTCGACCCGGCGCTCGCGGAGGAGAACGTCGAGGCGGTCCGCAAGGGCTCGGCCAACCTGGCCGCCCAGATCGAGAACGTGCGCGTCTTCAACGTCCCGGTGGTCGTGGCGGTCAACCACTATCCCGGCGACACCGCAGCGGAAGTGGCCGCGATTCGGGAGGTCGCGATGGCCGCCGGTGCGCGCGACGTAGTGGTGAGTCGCCACTTCGCCGAGGGCGGGGCCGGGGCGGAGGACCTGGCTCGGGCCGTCTGGTCGGCGGCTGAGGAAGGGGCGCCGGACTTCCGGCTGCTCTACCCCGACGACCTCCCGCTGCGCGAGAAGATCGAGACGGTCGCGGTCCGGATCTATGGCGCCCGCGGCGTGGACGAGCTGCCGGCGGCGACCAAGGCCCTGAAGCTGTACGAAGATCTGGGCTTCGGCAATCTGCCGGTCTGCATGGCCAAGACTCATCTCTCGCTCAGCCACGACCCCTCGCTCAAGGGCCGCCCGACGGGCTTCCGCGTCCCCATCCGCGAGGTCCGACTCTCCGCCGGGGCGGGCTTCGTCACGCCGCTCCTGGGCGAGATGCGCACGATGCCGGGGCTGCCCTCGCACCCGGCCGGCGAATCGATCGACATCGACGCCGACGGCAACATCGTCGGGCTGTTCTAGGCGCGGCGCGGGGCGGGATGGGGCCGAGCGGCGCGGGGATGCGCGGGGCGGAGGCGGGGCGCGTCTCGGCGGGCGTCTCGGCGGCCCGGAGCCCCGCCGGGCGGCCTATTCCTGCAAGATTCTCACATGACGGGCGTTGTTCAGAGACCACCCGCCCCGACCGGCGGGCGGCAGCGCGTCGGGCCAGTCTGCCCGCCGAAAGGTGGCGATTCGGAGCGCAGGAGATGCCTCCCGGGCTGACGAGTGTGGCGCGCCGGGCCAGTCCACCCGAGATCGGGCGGCCGCGCACTGCATAGCGTTCGAAGGGCGGGAATCCTGCGCAAACCGCACCGCCGACTCCACCGTAGACTTCGACCATGCTGACCTTGCTTCTCACTCGCCACGGTCAGGCCGCGGCCGGCGACGTCATGCTCGGTGGGCAGCTCGACGTGCCGCTCCTGCCGAGCGGACGCGAGGAGGCCGAGGCGCTGGCCCGCCGGCTGTCGGGCGTTCGAATCGACCGAATCGTTTCGAGCCCAATGCTGCGGGCGCTCGAGACAGCCCAGACGATCGCGACCGGACGCCCGGTCGAGGTGGACGAGCGGCTGCGGGAGCTCGACTACGGGCGCTGGGAGGGCCTGACCTACGACGAGATCGACGCCCACGATCCGGAGCTGAGGGCCCGTTGGGAGCACGATCCGGCGGCGACTCACTCCCCCGGAGGGGAATCGGGCGACGACGTGGCAGCCCGGGCGCTCAACTTCCTGGTGGACCTGATCGAGGCCGAAGAGTCGGCGGCGAACGGTGCGCCTGGCACGCCCGACCCGACCGGCACGCCCGGCGTCGGTAGCGGCCGGCATTCGCCCGACCCCGGCGGCTCGCGGGCGATCGTGTCCGAAGCTCAGGCCGAGGCTGAGGGCGAGCGGCGCGCCCTCGTCGTCGCCCACGGGACCTTCAACCGCATCCTGTTGTGTGTGGCGCTGGGCATCCCTGTCCGCGACTACCGTCGCCGCTTCCTTCAGGATCGGGTCAATCTCACGGTCCTGCGCTACGAGCGGGGCGATCCCCCCGACGGTGCCCAGCTGATCCTCGCCAACGACGTCGGCCATCTTCGATCCCCGGGCGAGGCGCCCTGGGGCTAGACGGATCGGGTGTCCGCGGGCCTGTCCCCGGGCGACACGCGGCCATCTGCGCCGTCGGGCCCCGAGTGGCAGACTGGGCCGGAGTGGGACTGCCACGATCGGCCGCAGGGAGGACCTGACCCGGGTGTTTCGCGCAGCGACGGCCTACGTCCTCCTCTTCGCCGCAGTTGGCGCGTACTCCCCGTTCCTGCAGCAGTACTACCAAAGCCTCGGCATCCCGCTGCCCGAGATCGGGCTGCTGGCGGCCTTCACCTCGGCCGTGGTCGTGGGCACGGCGCCGGCATGGGGTGCGATCCACGACCACATTCCCGCCTCGCGGTTGCTCATCCCACTGGCGGCCGTGATCGCCACAGCCGGTGCCGCGGGTCTGGCCATGGCAGGAGCCACGCCGATGATCGTGCTGGCGGCGGCGGTCTGGGCTATCGGCATGGCCGGCATGAGCCCGATGATGGACGTCCGCGTCCTTTCGATGGTCGGCGCAGACCGAACCCGCTATGGCTGGATTCGAGCCTGCGGATCGGCCAGCTTCATCGTCTTTGCGCCGGTCGTCGGCCTGCTCGTAGATCGCGGCGGCATGCACGCCATGTTCTGGATCATGGTCCCGGCCCTAGCTCTGGCCGGCGCCGCTGCCATCGCGCTGCCTCCCCGCCCGGACTCCGTCCGCGCCCCGAGCCTGCGCAGGGCCCCCGGCACCGTCCTGCGCCATCGGCCCATCGCCATATTCCTCGTTGGCTCATTGGCCGCCTGGACTGCGATCTCTGCGCAGACCTCGTTCTTCTCGATCTATCTGCGCAGTCTCGGGGCGCCGAGCAGCGTGGTCGGCTGGACCTGGGCCATCGCCGCGATGCTCGAGGTCCCAACCATGTTCCTGTTCCCGTGGCTGGCTCGACGGTTCGGGGTCGAACGCTTGATCGTCGCCGGGGCCGTGATCACCTTCGCGCGCCAGGTTGCCAACGCCGTCTTCACCGTGCCGGCGCTGCTCCTCGCCTGTTCGCTCGCGGAGGGCGCGGGCTACGCCCTGGTTCTGATCGGGGGAATAACCTTCGTATCACTCCGGGCGCCGAAGGGGACCGCAGCCACGGCCCAGGCGATTCTCAGCGGCGTGACCGCCAACCTGGCTGCGATCCTCGGCTCCGGCGTCGGCGGGCAACTGGCGGGCTGGCTGACGATCCGCGGGCTCTATGTCGTTTCCGCCTGCCTGGGGGCCGCGGCCGTCGCGCTGATCGCGATTGCCGTGCTGCCGCTGGCCCGAGATGGGGTGGCGCTGCCCGCACGAGCCGGTGCCGGAGCCTCTCCGCCCGCGCCCGCGCCCGCGCCCGCGGTGCTCGTCCCTGTCGCTCCGGCTGCCGACGCCCCCGCCGAGGCTAAAGACCGAGGCGCTTGATTCGAGCTCGGATCGTGTTCGCCACCGTCTGCGCTCCGAGGTCGCTGAAGTGCAGACCGTCGGAGGTGTACTTGGGGTAGTAGACGCCGTTGCCGTTCGTGAGCGGCGCGTGGATGTCGACGTACACGACCTTCTGCGAGTTGGCAAGGTTGATGATCGCCGCGTTCAGGGAGTTGATCCGGGCCGCCATGGAGGTGTACGAGTCCGGCGGGACCAGCAGCATGATGACCGTGATCTTGTGCGCCTTGGCGCCGACGATTATGGCCCGCAGGTTGGCGATCGTGGCGCTTCCGCTGATGCCGAGGCCAAGATCGTTCGTACCGCCCAGCACGAACAGCACGTTGGGCTTGTAGTCGTACACGTCGCTCGTGAGCCGAGCCCGCATCTGTGCCGTCGTGTTGCCGGGCACGCCGGCGTTGTGGATCAGGCGGAGAGCCGGGTCCTCAGCATCCAGCCGCGTCGGCCACGGCGTGTCGGGCCATGCGGTAAGCGAGTCTCCCAGGGCCACGAAAGTCCGAACAACCACCGGCTTTGGCGTTGCTTTCTTTGCGGGCGCCTTGGGCTTCGGTTTCGGCGAGGAAGTGGCCGTCGGGGCCGGCGTGGTCAGGTCGGGCGAGGCAGTGTCAACCGGTTCGGGCGTGCTTGTCGCCGTCGCGGTCGGATCGGCCGTGAAGTCGCCGGCGGCGATTCCGCCGCTGGGCGAGGGTGACATCGACCCGGCCCCGACGATCGGGCCCGTGACGGAGAACAGCGACGCGACGACCACCAGCGTCAGCACCGCAACCACCTCCCGCCGCCTCGGCTCCCTGGGGAGCAATCGGCCCCCAATTCGAGTGAGCGCGGTCGAGAACGGCGATCCCGCGCCGCCCGCCGCGCCCAGCCAGACCAGCGGCGACTCACGCAGTGGGCGCGCCATGTGCCTGGCCGACTCGGCCACGTGGTGCGGGTCCGGATGGGCCATCGGCCGCGGCGCGGCCGGCAGGAAGAAGATGGAGCGCAGCCAACCGGGGAGCCAGCGACTGTGGCGCGTATCGGTCGATGGGCCGGTCTGGGCAGCCTGCCCCAACGCCGCTCGGTCTCGGACGGACCCGCCCGACGAGTCGCGGCCTCGAATGCCGCTCACGCTGCGAGTCTGCTAGTCGATTCGTTCAGCATGGGGACGCGCTCCGTGCCGTTGATGGCCGACAGCCCAGTATTCCCCGGACGCCGTCCTCAGTCTGCCACGGAACGGGCCGATGGCGCACGCGGGCAACCGTCCAGTGCGAAGGGTCACGCCCGAAACGCGGTCGGTGTCGGGTCGGAACGGACCTCCGCTAGGCCTCCTGCTCCGCGCGGCGCCAGCCGGGATGGCCGAGACGCCACCAGACGAAAGCGACGACGGCGAGCACGAGCGCGAGCATGATGAGCGTCTCGAACGGCCGGAGCGTGTCGCGGATCTCGGTCCAGTTCGACCCCAGGACGGTGCCGGCGTAGACGAGGGCCACCGTCCAGGGGATCACGCCAAGAGCCGAGTACAGGACGAAGCGGCGAAAGGGCATACGGGCGACCCCTGCGGCAAAGCCGATGACGCTCCGGACGCCCGGCAGCAGGCGGCCGATGAAGGCGGTTGGGGCGCCCCAGCGCGCGAAGAAGCCTTCGGCCTGTTCGATCTCGTGCTTGCGGATCAGCAGGTACCTGCCCCAGCGGTCGAGGAAGGGCCGGCCGAGGTGCGACCCCAGGAAGTAGCCGAAGCAGGCCCCGGTGAGGTCGCCCGCCACGCCGACCGCGACTACGATCCAGAAGTTCCAGTGGGCATGAGTGAGCGGCTCGATCTGCTTGGGATCGCTGACCATCCAGCCGGCCATGGGAAGAATCAGCTCGGACGGAAGGGGCAGCAGCGTGGCCTCGATCGTCATCGCCACGAAGACACCGAGATACCCGACGGTCGCGTAGAGACTGGTCAGGAACGGGATGACGGCTGTGTCGAGAAAGCTGAGCACGAGGCCCTCGAATGCGTTCGGTCGCGGGTCGTCTGGTGACGGCAGCGAACCGTTGGGCAGGATACCCGAGCCGCCGCCCGGCCGTTTGGCCGCGTTCCTGGCGACCGGCGACGCCCGCCCGCCGCACAACGCGGCAGCCGCGCGCCGCTGGCGAGGAGGACCGTGCTTACAGGCGCTAGGCCAGCAGGACGGGCCGTTCCTGGCCCGCGCAGCGATCGATCGCGCGGCGGACTCTCACCGCGTCGGCCAGACCGGCCCGCTGCAACGCCCAGAGGGCCGGCAGCAGTCGCGGATCGCGGGCCTCGGCGGCGGCGTCGAGCTCGAGCCCGACGACCGCCGGCGACTCGAGAGCCCGGATGAGATGCGGTACCGCCCGCGGGTCGCGCCGGACCGCCAGGCCAAAGAGCGCTTCGGCGCGCGTGGTGTGGTAGGGGTCCTCGGCCCGAGCCAGCAGCGCCGCGCGCACGTCCGGGCCGTCGTCGTTCGAAAGCGTGCCCAGGCCAAAGGTTGCCCAGTCGCGCACCTCGGGTTCCGAGTCGCCTGAGAGCTTGATCAGCGCAAACCGCACGTCGCGGCTCAGCGGCTGGGGGCTCAGGGTTGCGACGGCGAAGGCGACGGCGAGTCGAACGCCGGCGTCCGGGTTACCGGCCAACTGGATGATTCGGCCTAGCGCCTCCGGGGCGCCGACATGGCCGAGCGCGGCGACCATCGACGCCATCGCGCAGGCATCGGTTTCGGAGGAGAGCGCCGCCTGCAGCGCCGTCAGCGCGGCGGGACGGGCGCCCGCATCGACCCCGACGAAACGGCCCAGAATGTCTGCTCCGAGGGTTCGCTCTCGGGCCGTCTCATCGCGAAGCAGCTGCTGGCACTTCTCGAGGACGTCGTCCGGGCACTCCCCGACGATCCCGTCGATCAACTCCCAGCGGCAGTCCTCATCGACGGTAGCGAGCGCGGCCTCGACGCGGACGTCAAGTGCCCTCATGGCAAACCTCGTGCAATCTCGGGCGACCGTCCCCCGGCCGCACGACGCTTCGTGTTGGCGGGACCTCGCCGCGGCCCTTCCCCTGCCGCGTGATAAGTACCTTAACGATCCTGCAATCTTCTGCAGTTCAGTCGCACAGGAGGGAACGGCGGGTCCGTCAGATGAACTAACGCCGGCGTGACGACCCGATCGAGGGGCCACGCGCTGGCGCGTCAGTGTCCCGCCCGATTCACCTCGAGTTGCCACCCGGGCGGTATGACCGTTGAGCAGGTCGTGGTCCTCTGCTCGACGCACCTGGCGAATGTCGCCCAGTCCGACGGCGCCGTCGGACTGAGGTGGTAGCCGCTCAGGATCCCGCCCGCAAGGAGAAGGCACGCAAGGCCGGCCGCGGCGCGTGTGACGTGGCCCGTTGGTCGCGACATGAGCAGACCGATGTACAGAACCGCAATCGGTGCGAGGAAGTACCGGGGAGTGGTGTTGGGCTCGAGGAGCGTCCGAATGCTGAGGCCAATGCCGGTCACGGCCCACAACGCCAGGACCCAGCCACCGAGGAGGGTTAGCAGGAGGGCCGCCGCCTCGAGTCGAGGAAGGCGAATCCAGACGACTACGAGGGCCGCCACAAGCGCCGCCGCCGCGAGGTACACGAACACGTGAGGCAGCGGGGTCATGAGGTTGGTGTCCCCCAGGGCAGCCGTGGCAGGTACTCGTTTGACCAGGATCATCAACGCGTTCAAAGGATGGAACATGTCTGCGATGTTCCCGCGCCGGCCGCTCGAAGATGGTCATGGACGGGTTCAGGAACTCGTCGATCGGCGTGCCGACGACGACGATCACCTGGCGGGTCCGCTCGAGCATCTCCGAACTCGTGCTGAGCTCCAACCGGCCCGTGGGCAGCAGCTCGCGGAGGAGTTCCTGGGCCCCATTCTCCAGGAACGGCATCTCTCCACGCCCAATCCTGGCGAGGGTGGCCTCCGCGATGTCCACGATGCCGACCCGCAGCCCGGCTTTCGCGAACGCCAGGCTCAAGGGCAATCCGACGTGTCCGCCTCCCCCGAGGACGACGACATCAAGCTCAGGTTTCTGCCCTTCCCGAGGCCTGCCGGTAGCGGACAGCGGCACGGTCATCCACAGATTCCTGGACAGTTCAGCGGTCACCGCACTCTACCAGAGGGAGGTCTCCCCTGGCCCGCTTCTCGGCGCACGCCGACCTCGGCCCTGACGGCGGTCACGAGGTCGCCGTCCGCCGCCGCGGTCCCGTTCTGGGCTCGCCGCGCCGCCGATCTGCCCTTGTGGCGTAAAGTTGGGCGGCCATGGCAACGATCGAGATCGTGGATGTCACCGACGAGACGCGCTTCGGGATCATCCCGCCCTGCGCGGATCCGGCGTTCGACCACCGAACGTGCGACTACTGGGAGGACGCCGATCGCGGGTCGAAGGCGAGCCGGCCCAGCTGGCTGCCGGCGGATGCCGGTTCGACCGCGGGTTCGACCGCCGGTTCGACCGAGCGCCCGAGCAATCCGTTCGCCCCGCCGCCCAGGCGCGAGTCGAACCCATTCGCGCCGCCGCCGAAGGCCTCGGCCAATCCGTTCGCGCCGGCCTTCTCGGCGCCGGTGCCCAACCCGTTCCTCGACGAGGCGGCCGACCCGCTGGCCGACAACCCCTTCGCGCCGCGGCGCCCCGCCCGCCCGAAGATCGCCGCCGAGGCGCCCCGCAAGCTGCAGCTGCTCGGTCGGGGCCTCGGCATCTTCGGCAGCTACGCCAAGGTGCTGCTCGTCGACGGCGAAGCCGTGGCCTACTGCCAGTTCGGACCGCTGTCGGCGTACCCGCGCGCGCTCCGAACGCGGGATCTGTATCCGAAACTGCCCGACGCCCCATTGCCTGCGGTGATCGCGTGCATCGCCACCACGGCTGCCGCGCGGAAGAGTGGCCATGCCCTGCGCCTCGTGGCCGAGGTCTGCGCGGACCTGGCCGGTCGCGGCTTCGCCGCCGTGGAGGCCTACCCCGAGGCACGCTCGGTCGCAGACGCGACGCCCGCCGCGCGGCCGCAGTTCTGGATTCGCGCCGGCTTTGCCCTGGCCGCGGACGACGAACGCTTCCCGGTCATGCGGAAGGACCTCTAGATGCGGCTTCGGATTGCCGGGCCGCTGATCGCGACGCTGGCCGCGCTGGGCCTCGCAGCTGCCGTCGTGTCGGGCTGCAGTTACAACGTCGTCGCGCAGACGCCGACGCCTGAGCCGCCGGCGACGGGAGTGAGGCCGCAGGTGGCGGTCCAGGTCCCGATCGGGGCGACGCCGTGGCCGAACGGCACGACCGGGGCGGACGGTCTCCGCATTGATCCGAGTCTGTTGCGCAGCATCCCGTCGGTCGTGGGCGGCAATCCGCTGGTCGAGGACGTGGCGGTGGAGAGCGCCGCCCTGGGCGACTCGCACTACGCGGACGCGTTCACCAGCTTCTACGCGGCCAACCTCGGCGATGTCACGGACCTGAACTGGGTCCAGGTGAACATCGGCGCGCTCCAGGCCGATGCGCAATCCCAGGACTTCTACACGTCCTGGCGGGACGACTGGTTCAACGCCACCTGCTCGCAGGCCGACGGCATCGGCTCGACCAGCGTGCAAACGATCAACGACTGGCAGGTCGACGTGGCCACATGCAGCGGCGGCGTCGACGCGTACACCCTGAGCCTGGACAACGGCATCCTCATCTCGATCGCCGACTTCGGTCCTCGCCGGCTCGGCAAGGAACTGATCGAGGGCATCAACTAGGGGACGAGCCGGATGACGTCCCGGCCGAACCGGAGCAGACTGGAGGCGAGCACCCGGGTCAGGCCCGGTAGTCCTTCGGAGGCTTTCGATGGCGATCGAGACCGGCTCCACGAGCCATTCCGGACCTAGAACCGTTCGCGCGCCGCGCGGTCCGGAGCGGAGCTGTAAGGGTTGGGCCCAGGAAGCGGCGCTTCGAATGCTGATGAACAACCTCGACCCGGAGGTTGCCGAGCGCCCGGATGATCTCGTCGTCTACGGGGGCACCGGCCGGGCGGCCCGAAGCTGGGACGCCTTCGACGCCATCGTGCGCGAGCTTCGCCGCCTGGAGAACGACGAGACGCTGCTCGTCCAGTCGGGCAAGCCCGTCGGTGTCTTCCGCACGAACGAGTGGGCGCCTCGCGTCCTGATCGCGAATTCGAACCTGGTCGGCAAGTGGGCGAACTGGGAGACGTTCCGCGAGCTGGAGCGGGCCGGCCTGACGATGTACGGCCAGATGACGGCCGGTTCCTGGATCTACATCGGGACGCAGGGAATCCTGCAGGGCACGTTCGAGACGTTCGCCGAGCTGGCCCGCCAGCATTTCCGCGGGACGCTGAAGGGCCGCGTGACGCTGACGGCGGGCCTGGGCGGCATGGGCGGCGCTCAGCCGCTCGCCATCACGATGAACGAGGGAGTGGCCCTGGTCATCGAGGTGGACGAGGCCCGGGCGCGTCGACGTCTGGAGATCGGCTATGTCGATCGCCTGACGCACGACCTCGATGAGGCGCTCGCCTGGGCGCGTTCGGCAGCGGCGGAGGGCCGCGCCGAATCCATCGCGCTCGTGGGCAACGCCGCCGAGATCGAGCCGGAGCTGGTGCGCCGGAACGAGCGCTTCGACGTCGTCACGGACCAGACCTCCGCACACGACGCGCTGAACGGCTACGTGCCGGCGGGAGTCTCCGTGGAGGCGGCCGCCGAGCTGCGCCGCCAGAACCCCGACGAGTACATCCGGCGCTCGATGGCATCGATGGCGGCTCACGTCCGGGCGATGATCACGCTGAAGGAGGCCGGAACGGTCACCTTCGACTATGGCAACAACATCCGGGCCCAGGCCCAGGCCGCCGGAGTGCCCAACGCCTTCGACTTTCCGGGGTTCGTGCCCGCTTTCATCAGGCCGCTCTTCTGCGAGGGCAAGGGGCCGTTCCGGTGGGCCGCGCTCTCGGGCGATCCGGCGGACATCCTGGCCACGGACCGCGCGATCCTGGAGTTGTTCCCGGAGAACGAATCGCTTCGGCGATGGATCGGGATGGCGCAGGCCCGGGTGCCGTTCCAGGGCCTGCCGGCCCGGATCTGTTGGCTCGGCTACGGGGAGCGCGCCCGGGCCGGGGCCGCCTTTAATGAGCTGGTCCGCGCCGGTAAGGTCGGCGCCCCGATCGTCATCGGCCGCGACCACCTGGACGCGGGTTCCGTGGCGTCGCCCAACCGCGAGACGGAGTCCATGCGCGACGGCTCAGACGCAATCGCCGACTGGCCGCTCCTCAATGCCCTGGTGAACACCTCCGCGGGCGCGAGCTGGGTGAGCATCCACCACGGTGGCGGAGTGGGGATCGGGTACTCCCAGCATGCCGGCATGGTGATCGTCGCCGATGGCACGGACCTCGCGGCCCAGAAGCTCGAGCGGGTCCTGACCACGGATCCCGGGATGGGCGTGATCCGCCACGCCGACGCCGGCTACGAGCGGGCCATCGAGGTGGCCAGGGAGCGCGGCATCCGCATTCCCATGAGCGAGGGCTGACGCTCCGGTCTACGTAGTCGCCGCGCGGGTCCTCGCAGGTTCGGGCAGCCGTTCGGCCACGACTACCGTGTCGGCTCCATTGCCGCCACCCTCCTGCGGCATCTCGTGCAGGGAGCGGAGCGGGGAGAAGAGCACCCATAGAATCGAACTGAACGATCCCAGGGCGGCGACGATCAGCGCCACGCGCACAGGCAGCAGGGTCGCCATCATGCCACCCATCAGCGAGCCGATCGGGATTGTGCCCCACACGATGAAACGCATCGTGGCGTTCATTCGGCTCTGCATTGCGAGCGGTGCGATCGATTGGCGTAGGCTGATCTGGGCCACGTTGTAGATGACCTGAGCGAAGCCGACGACGAACCAGCCGGTGAACAGCGTGACCGCCGCCCACCCGAGCGAGGGTGGCGTCAGGGTCATGAGCAGGAAAGCCGGAGAGCTCAGGGCGGCCGAGGCGATGATCGTCGGCCCGACACCAAGGCTGCGCGGCAGGCTATTCGAGGCCACCGCGCCGACCAGGAAGCCGAAGCTCCCAAGGCCCATGACGGTTCCATAGAAGGCCGGCGAGAACGCCAGCTCCCGCCAGATCAGGACCGGGAAGACACCGAACAGCGCCGCTCCGAAGAGATTGGAGGTGCCGGTACAGCCCGCGATCGGTCGCAGGTATCGGTCGCCGAGGACGTAGCGCAGGCCGCTGGCGATCTCGGTCCGAAGCGAGGTCGGCCGGCCGCTCTCGTCGAGCGCCCGCTCGGGCCTGGGTTCGCGCTTCTTGATGGCGCTGATCAGGCCACCGGAGATGAAGAAGCTGAGCGCGTCGACGACCAGGGCGAAGGGCGCCGCAACTACCGCCAGCACGTTGCCGCCCAGGGTCGGGCCGCCGATCTGCGCCGCCGAGTAGCTGAGCTGCAGACGGGCGTTGCCTTCGACCAGGTCCTCGCGTTCGAGCAGGCCGGGCAGGAACGACTGGTCGGCCACGTCGAAGAGGGCCGTGAACGTGCCGGTGACGAAGGCGACGACGAAGAGCTGCCAGATCGACAGACTGCCGGCCACATAGGAAATCGGAACGCTCAGGAGGGCCACGCCGCGGCCGACGTCGGCCGCCACCAACACCGGGCGGCGGCGGATGCGGTCGAGCCACGCCCCGGCCGGCAGCGTGAACAGCAGGAACGGCAGCATCTCGACGGCGGCCAGCACGGACACCTCGAATACGCTGGCGTGCAGCATGGTGAGCGCGATGAACGGCACGGCGATCAGGGTGACCTGGCTGCCGAGGACGCTCACCGTGGCCGCGGTCCAGAGCTTGCGGAAGTCGCCGTGACGCCAGAGTGAGGGGCGCGCTATCCCTAACATGCCTGTGCCATAACTCGCGGCATGGTATCCATCGCCTCTTCCGCCGGCATTAGGCGACCCGTCTCATTCAAGCTGTGCCACGATAGGCATCGGCTACACGGGCGGGCAGTTACTGTCGGATCGGAGGAAGCGTGACCAGGCTGGTCGAATCGGTCCCCAACTTCAGCGAAGGCCGGCGGCTCGAGGTCGTCGACAGGCTGTGCGTGGCGGTCGAGAGCGTGCCCGGCGCTAACCTGCTCGACCGCACCAGCGACGCCAGCCACAACCGCAGCGTCCTGACGATGGCCGGCGAGGCGGCCCCCATTCTCGAGGCGCTCGAGCGCGCTTTCGCCGTCGCCGTCGCCGAGATCGACATGGAGTCGCACACAGGGGAGCACCCTCGCATCGGAGCCGTGGACGTGGTCCCGTTCGTGCCCCTTGGCGACACGAAGATGTCCGAGTGCGTGGAGCTGGCGCGGGCTTTCGGGTCGCGCGTCGCCGATCGCTTCGCGGTCCCCGTCTACCTCTACGGCGAGGCGGCCACGACTCCGGGTCGTCAGCGGCTGGCGGACGTGCGTCGGGGTCAGTATGAGGGGCTCAAGACCCAGATCGCCGAGCCCGGCCGCGAGCCGGACTTCGGGCCGGCGAAGATGCACCCGAGCGCGGGAGCGGTGGCGGTTGGGGCGCGGCCGTTCCTGATCGCCTACAACATCAACCTCGCGAGCGAGGACGTGGAGCTGGCGAAGCGGATCGCGCGCCGGATCCGCGAATCGAGCGGTGGGCTGCCGCGGGTCCAGGCGAACGGCTTCTGGATCGAGGAGATCGGGCGGGCTCAGGTGTCGATGAATCTGCTCGACTACCGGACGACGCCGCTGTGGCTGGTATGGGAGGCCGTTCGGGCGGAAGCGGCCGAGGACGCCGTCGGGGTGGCCGAATCAGAGCTGATCGGGCTGGCGCCGCTGGCCTCGCTGCTCGACGTTGCCGCACACGCCGGCATTCCGGCGGACCGGCCCACGGCCGACCGACTGGCCGGCGCGGCCGACTTCCTGAAGCTGCGCGACTTCTCGCCGCTGCAGGCCCTGGAGCTTCGCCTGGAAGCGGTTCGCGGGAAATGAGGGGAGTCGGCGAGCCGTGACGGGTCTTCTGGTTGAAGGGGCAAGCGGGATCGCCACGCTGGCCGGGGGCCTGCGGCGCGGTGGTGCCCAGGGGGACGCCGGGGTGGTGTCCGGCGGAGCGGTCGCCGTGGCGTGTTGGGAGGGACGGATCCTTGCCGCCGGCGCGGCCGACGAGGTCAGCCGCCAGATGGCGGCCAGGGGGCTTCCCATCAACGCCTTTCGCCGTTTCGACGCGCGCGGCGGCCTCATCACGCCGGGCCTCGTCGACGCCCACGCGCACCTGCTCTTCGCCGGCACGCGCGAGGGCGAGTGGCAGCTCCGCGCTCGTGGCGCCGGCTATCTCGAGGTCCTGGCCGCGGGCGGCGGGATCCTCTCGACGGTGGCTGCGACGCGCGCCGCGTCGGACCAGGAGCTACTGGCCGGCGGCCGGGCCCGGCTGGCCCAGATGCTGGCGAGCGGAACGACCACCGCGGAGGCCAAGTCTGGATACGGCCTGGACGTCGCCACGGAACTGCGACTTCTGGAGTTGATCGCGCGGCTTGGCCGCGAGGGGCCCATTGAGCTGGTCCCGACGTTCCTGGGTGCCCACGCCGTCCCGGCGGAATTCCGCGCCGGCCCCGCCGCCGCCGGCCCCGCCTCCGCTCGCCCCGCCGGCGGCCCCGATGGCACGGACGCGTACGTCGTCAACGTCATCGATTACCAGCTGCCGGCCGTGGCCCGCCAGGGGATTGCCCGCTTCTGCGACGTGTTCTGCGAGCAGGGCGTCTTCTCCGCCGACCAGAGCCGCCGCATCCTGCGCGCGGCCGCGGACAACGGCCTGGCCCTCCGTCTCCACGCCGACGAGCTGGCCCCGTCGGGCGGCGCCGAGCTTGCCGCCGAGCTGGCCGCGGACCCGGGCGCCGGCCCTGCCGCGCGGCGCGGCTGCCTCTCCGCCGATCACCTCGGGGCGCCATCGGAGGAGGGAATTGCGGCGCTGGCCCGGTCCGCCGACGCGGGCACTCCCGTGGTTGCGACGCTGCTCCCCGCCACGAGCTGGTTCCTGGGCAGGCACCATTTCGCCCCGGCCCGCCGGTTCATCGACGCCGGGATTCCCGTGGCCCTCGCCACGGACCTGAACCCGGGCACGAGCCCGACGCTCAGCCTGCCGCTGGTGATGTCGATCGCCTGCGTGGAGATGGACCTGACTCCGGCCGAGGCGCTCGCGGCGGTCACAATCAACGCCGCTCACTCCCTGGGCCTGGGCGCGCAGATCGGTTCGATCGAGCCCGGTAAGCAGGCCGACCTGGTCGTATGGGACGTGCCCACGCTCGAGCAGATCCCCTACTGGCTCGGCGCCCGCCTCGCCCGCACCGTCGTCAAGCGCGGCGTCATCGTCTCCGAGCGCGGCTGATCGAACGAGGCTGACCTGGGATCTCGGACCGTCCCCCGGTCCGGACCGGTTTCTGCAGAATTCCCGTCTCGCGAACGCTACTCAGGTTTCGGCCTCTGCCGGACTCGCTTGGGCGGCCCCAACGGCCCCTGGCGCCCGTGCGGGAAGCCGTTTCGCGCGCATCTGAGCGCGGATCGGTCACGGGGGCACTCGGATTCGCCGATTCCGCCACGCAGGCTCTGCATAAGGCCCACCGCAGGAACAACCTGCAGAAACGTGACGGACAAGGCTCCGGATGCGCCGGCGGCCGCTCCTGAGCCCCGCGGTCAGACCTTGCCGCGCTGCTCCAGCAGGACCGTCGACACTTCCGCGGGCAGCGACGAGGGCATGAGCGCCAGCTTCGACTGTGGCGCCGGTGCCGTCGAGACGCCCATCTCGTGCAGGAACTTGCCCAGGACCTCGTCCGAGTCCGCATCCTCGCAGATCGGCATCGGGACCACGACCTTCGCATCCAGTTGGGCCACCAGCTCGGCTGCCTTCGTGGCCGACAGCGCGCCGCCCACCGGGATGCAGACCACGTCCACCGGCCCGATGTCGGTCAGCTTGTCCTCGGTCAGCAGATGGCCGATGTCGCCGAGGTGGATGACGTGGACTCCGTCCAGCTCGACGATGAAGGCGATGTTGCGGCCGCGCTCGGCGCCCTTGTACTCGTCCCGGAAGGTCTTGACGCCGGTGACCAGGACGTCCTTGACCTCGTATTCGCCGGGCCCGTCGAGGCAGAACGCTTCTTCGAGGCTGCCCGGCAGCAAAGTGGAGCCATCCCGGGAAACGCGGCCCCTCCCCTTTGGATGAGGCGCGTCGTCCGGGTGGCTGTAGGTGACGATGTCGGCGGTGATGCCGCGGCCGGTCGGGCCGACGATCGCCTGATAGGCGTCGGCGACCACCACCGCGTCTTTGCTGCGCATGCGCACGCACGTGCGCCCGTACCAGGTGAGTTCCATGGGCCGATTCTTGCACAAGCCGGACACCGTCCGCTTCCCCGGGGCTCGCGCCCCTGCCCCGCGCGCTGACCCGGCCCTACCCCGCCCGGCGGCCTGCGTGCCCCTCGACCTCTACGTCGACCTCCACAAAAGGAGGACCGGAGGCGCCTGCCCAATCGGCACCTCCGGTCGGAGGGAGGGAGGATGGAACCTCAGGAGGCTCGTCCAGTTGTTCCGCTTCAGAATCTAAACCGAGTCGATGAACAGGGGGTCCGTCAGAAGGTTAAGAAACGCACACCATGGAACAGGGCCGCGGGTTCAGTGAAGCGGGCCGGCCGAACGTCCAGAGCACGAGCTCGAACGAGAAGCACGGATGGGTTCGGGCGGCGGAGCATATGGCTGTCCTCGAGGCGCTCACCCGGTCATGATGGGCCCGGGCCGACCGGCCGGGCAGCTAGGATCAGGCTATTGGCACCGTGAACGCCGCAGCGGCAGCTTGCGGCGCCTGGCAGAATTCGCGACATGCATTTCCGAACCCGCTCCGGAATCGGTGCCCTGCTGGCTTCGTTGATTGTCGTGGCAGCCTGTGGCTCGCCCCCGGCGACCGCAACGCCGACACTCGGGCCCAGAGCCTCCGCGCTCTCGTCGGCCGGCATCACCGCGTCCGCGACCTCCAGCGCCTCGCTGAGCGCCACTCCCAACCCTACCGCGGATCTGGCGACATACGCTCGGATCGAAACGCAAGTGGAGGCGGTGCGCGATCTGGCGCCCAAGGCACCCGTGACGCCGATCCTGCTCGATGAACAGGGTGTCCGCGATTGGATGACCAAGGCCATGGAAAGCGGCGTGGACCACACGGCCCTGGCTGCCGAGAGCCGTCTCTTCTCCCACCTGGGTTTGCTTCCGGTGGGCGCTTCGCTCGAACAGCTCGAGCTCGATCTGGACGCCGGTCAGGCGCTCGGCTTCTACGACGCGGACACGAAGCAGTTGTACATCCTGTCGACGTCCGGGACCGTAGGGGCCGAGCAGCAGTGGGTCTTCTCGCACGAATTCACCCATGCCCTGCAGGACCAGAACTTCGGGTTGGACAAGCTGGCGATCGACGCGCCGAACCAGAGCGACCGCGACCTGGCTCGAACGGCGTTGCCCGAAGGTGACGCCACCCTCACCATGATGCAGTGGGCGGAGAGGAACATGTCGATCCTGGGTCTGCTGTCCAGTGCCTTCTCCGGCCTCGGGCCCCAGACCGACCAGTTCAACAACGCGCCGGCAATCCTGCGCGAGGACCTGATGTTCCCGTACGAGGCCGGCCTCAGCTTCGTCGAGGGGGTGTACGAGAAGGGCGGCTGGCCCGCCGTCGACAAGCTGTACGCCAAACCGCCCAGCTCGACCTCGCAGATCCTCCACCCGGCGTTGTACGCCGCCGGCATTGGCCCGGTTGCCGTGACTCTCAACGCGGTGCCCGCCACACTGGGGACTGGTTGGAAGCTGACCTACCAGGACACGATGGGCGAGTTGCAGCTGCGGGTCTGGCTCGAGGGCGAGCATCCGACTGATGCGCAGGCGACGGCGGCGGACTCGGCCGCCTCCAGCTGGGCCGGCGACCGGATCGGTCTGTACGAAGGCCCGGGCGGAGAGTGGGCAGTGGTCCTGCGAACGCAGTGGCGTAGCGCGTCGGGGGGCACTGCCTTCGTCGCCGCCGCGCATCAGACCCTCGCCGGGCTCTCCAGCCCGTCGGCGGTCTGCGGCGATGCCACCCATGCGGACATCATCATCGCCGCTGACATGGCGGTCCTCGGAAGCTTCCCCTGCCAGCCGGCAGAGTAGGGCCGGCGCGCTCGCGCGGGGAGCGCGGCAAGTAAGCGGCGCGCCCCTCGTCCGGCGCCCGCTACATCGATTCGGGGGCGGAGATGCCGAGCAGGCCGAGCGCGTTGGCGAGGGTCGTCCTCGTGGCCGCGACCAGGGCGAGGCGCGCCGCCGAACGCTCAGCTTCGTCGGGATCGATGACGCGGGCGTCGCGATAGAAGGCGTGGAACGTGGTCGCAAGCTCCGTGGCGTAGGCCGTGATGCCGTGCGTCTCCTCGCTCGAGGCCGCGTCCTCCACGACCTCGGGCAGGCGCACGATCTGGCGGACCAGCTGCGCCTCGGGCGCGCCCGACAGGATGCCGACCAGCAGGGCGGCCAGGCGTGGGTCGTCCCCGGCGGGCGGAGCCATCCCCGCCTCGGCCGCCTTGCGCAGGATCGAGGCGATNNCCGCTCGAGGCGGCGCGTGAGGCGAAGAACCAGCGGGCGGCGTCGACGCCGATCTCGCCGAGCAACTCGTCGAGGGTGATGAACTCGCCGGTTCGCTTGGACATTGGGACTTCCTTGCCGTCCCGAACGAAGCGGACCCAGGCCGTCAGAATCATCTGGACGTGGTCGCGGTCGAAGCCGAGCGACTGCGCCGCGGCCTTTACCCGGGCGACGTAGCCGTGATGGTCCTCGCCCCAGATGAAGACGATGCGCCCGTAGCCGCGGCTGAACTTCTCGACGAGGTAACCGATGTCGGCCGCGAAGTAGGTGGGCGCGGCGTCGTCGGTCGAGCGCAGAATCACCCGATCCTTGTCGTCGCCGTACCTGGTCGATCGGAAGACGACCGCGCCGTCCTCCTCGTAGACGTCGCCGGCAGCCCGCAGGCGGTCGACCGCCTGCGCGACCCAACCGTCGTTGTGGAGCGTGCTCTCCGAGCGCCAGACGTCGAAGTGGCAGCCGAGGTGCTCGAGGCTGGCCTCGATACCGGCTCGGACCTGCTCGGATGCCCACCGGCCGACCGCCCAGGCGGGATCCTCGCCCGACTTCTCGGCCTCCGCCAGGACCTGCGCCGGCAGGTCGCTGGCCAGATCGTAGACGTAGTCGCCGTGGTAGCCGTCCTCGGGGATTTCACAGCCGTCCCGAATGGCCACGACCGAGGCGCCGAGGTTCTTGACCTGGCTCCCGAAATCGTTGAAGTAGTACTCGCGCTCGACCTGGTGCCCGGCGGCGGTGAGTACGCGGCACAAGAGGTCGCCCGTGAAGGCGCCGCGGGCATTGCCGATGTGGAGCGGCCCGGTGGGGTTGGCCGACACGAACTCGACGTTGATGTGCTCCGGATGCGCGGCGGCTGTGCGGCCCCACGTGCCCGGGTGGCGCAGGATGTGCTGCGCCGTGGCCGCGAGGGCGCCGTCGGCGAGACGAATGTTGAGGAATCCGGGCGGCGCGACCTCCACCGAGGCGATCGGCGAGGCCGGGTCCGTCGTGGTCGTGGCCACGTGGGCGGCGATGGCCCCGGCGATCTGGAGGGGCGCGCGGCGATAGGGCTTGGCCAGCCGCAGGGCGATGTTGCTGGCGAAGTCGCCCCGGGTCGCGTCCGCGGGGCGCTCGATCGTGACGGGAGCGTCGAGGGGCTCGGTCGGAACAACGCCGGCCGAAGCCGGCGCCAGGTCGGCCCGGGCGCGCACCCAGGCGGCTTCGATGGCCTCGCGGACCCGGGATCGCAGGCTGGCCGTGGCGTCAGGGGTCATGGCCGAATGGTAGCGGGCGAAACGCAGTTCCGTGGATCGTGATAGGCCGTGGCAACCGGCGTCCCTCCCGCCGCGCGTCCTGGCACAGGAGTTGCCCAACTTCACCGGGGCACTGCAAAGCGAGCTCGGGGTCGCCCCGCCAGACTCGAGGGGCCGGCCGAGTTCGGCCCGGCTCCGAATCCACGTTCCTGGCGCGCGGAAGGGGCCGCCCGCGCTGGCCGACGCGCCCTGCTGCCGGTGCCGTGTAACGACAGCCTTCCCTTACCATCGCCCGCGGCGCAGATGGGGGACGGATCGACGCCGAAGGCTATCGGCATCGCCCGATGCGCCCAAAACGCCCGAGGCGCCCGCCCTCTTTGGCGAGGAACCTAGTACGGCCAGACCCAGTCCCGGATCTCGGGTGCATCGTCACCTTCGGCGCGGGTGTAGGCCCGGGCTTCGGTGCGCTTGTCCTGCATCAGCTGGCGGACGTGCGCGACCTTCGGCCCGAGGCCCGGGATCCGATCGATGGCGTCGATCACCAGGTGGTAGCGGTCCAGGTCGTTGAGCATGACCATGTCGAACGGGGTGGTGGTCGTGCCCTCCTCCTTGTAGCCGCGGACATGGATGTTGTCGTGGCCGTGGCGGCGGTAGGTGAGGCGGTGGATCAGCCACGGGTAGCCGTGGTAGGCGAAGACGATCGGCTTGTCCGTGGTGAAGAGCGAGTCGAACTCCTGATCCGTCATGCCGTGCGGATGTTCGGAGGCGGGCTGCAGGCGCATCAGGTCGACGACGTTGACGACGCGGATCTTGAGGTCCGGCATGTGCTGGCGCATCAGGGCGACCGCAGCCAGGGTCTCCAACGTGGGGACGTCGCCGCAGCATGCCATGACGACGTCGGGCTCGCCGCCCTGGTCGTTGCTCGCCCAGTCCCAGATGCCGATGCCGCGTGTGCAGTGAAGGATGGCCTGGTCCATGGTCAGCCAGTTCGGGGCGGGCTGCTTGCCGGCCACGATGACGTTCACGTAGTTGCGGCTGCGCAGGCAGTGGTCCGTGACCGACAGCATCGTGTTCGCGTCCGGCGGCAGGTAGACCCGGATGATCTCGGCCTTCTTGTTGACCACGTGGTCGATGAAGCCCGGGTCCTGGTGGGTGAAGCCGTTGTGGTCCTGGCGCCACACCAGCGACGAGAGCACGTAGTTGAGCGAAGCGATGGGACGGCGCCACGGGATGTCGCGGGTCACCTTCAACCACTTGGCGTGCTGGNNTCGATGATGTGGATGAAGGCTTCGTAGCAGTTGAACATGCCGTGCCGGCCGGTCAGGAGGTAGCCCTCCAGCCAGCCCTCGCACTGGTGCTCCGAGAGGACCTCCATGACCCGGCCGTCGACGGAGAGGTGGTTGTCGCCGGGGATGATTTCCGCGTCCCAGGCCTTGCCGGTCACGTCGAAGATCGCCTGGAAGCGGTTCGAGGCGGTTTCGTCGGGCCCGAACATCCGGAAGTTGTCCGTGTTGCGGGCCATGATGTCGCGGATGAACGTACCGGCCACATACGTTGCTTCGCTCGTCGAGCCGCCCGGCTTGGGCACGTCGACCGCGTAGTCGCGGAAGTCGGGCATGATCAGCTCTCGCAGCAGCAAGCCGCCGTTGGCGTGCGGGTTGGCGCCCATTCGATGCCGGCCGTGCGGGGCCAGCGCCGCGAGCTCGGGCCGGAACGTGCCTTTCTCGTCGAACAGCTCCTCGGGCCTGTAGCTGCGCATCCAGGTCTCGAGCAGATCGCGGTGACCAGCGTTTGTCCGAACCTCGTCGATCGGAACCTGATGGGCCCGCCACGTGCCCTCGACCGGCAGGCCGTCCACGATCTTCGGGCCCGTCCAGCCCTTGGGCGTTCGAAGGACGATCATCGGCCACTGCGGGCGGCCTGTCGTCCTGCCCGACCGGGCCGCCGATTGGATCTCGCGGATCTCGTCGAGGACGGTGTCGAGGGTCGCGGCCAGCTGCTGGTGGACGAGAGCCGGGCGGTTGCCCTCGACGAAGTACGGCTTGTAGCCGTAGCCCACCATCAGGTCGCGCAACTCGCTCTGGGGGATGCGGGCCAGGACCGTTGGGTTGGCAATCTTGTAGCCGTTGAGATGAAGGATCGGCAGGACGGCGCCGTCACCCTTGGGATCGAGGAACTTGTTCGAATGCCAGCCGGTCGCGGCCGGGCCGGTCTCAGCCTCGCCGTCCCCGACGATGCAGCAGACCAGCAGGTCCGGGTTGTCGAAGGCGGCGCCGTAGGCGTGGGAGAGCGAGTAGCCGAGCTCGCCGCCCTCGTGGATCGAGCCGGGGGTCTCAGGTGCGACGTGGCTGGGGATGCCGCCCGGGAACGAGAACTGGCGGAAGAGCTTGCGCATGCCGTCTTCGTCCCGAGTGATGCTCGGGTAGAACTCGGTGTAGCTGCCCTCCAGGTACGTGTTCGCGACGATGCCAGGACCGCCGTGCCCCGGGCCGATGATGTAGATGGCGTTGAGGTCGCGGGCCTTGATCTCGCGGTTCATGTGGGCGTAGATCAGGTTGAGGCCCGGCGTCGTTCCCCAGTGGCCGAGGAGCCGCGGCTTGATGTCGCCCGCCTCCAGCGGCCGGCGCAGCAGCGGGTTGTCGAGCAGGTAGATCTGGCCGACGCTCAGGTAGTTGGCGGCGCGCCAGTAGGCGTCGATGAGACGGAGATCCTCGGCCGATAGCGGTCCACTGGCGGCCCTTGCCGGTCGAGCTGTCGTGCCGCTGTCAGCCATGTTTCTGTCTCCTTGGAGTCAGTTGGAGTCGATGCCGATCGGGTCTTCCTTCGCAGTCGTCAATCTTGAACGAGTCGGGGCGCGATGTCAGGGGGAAGCTGGCCGCCGCGGTGGCGACGCGCGCCTGTAGCCGTCCCACACGACCGGCCGGCGGTCGTCCGCGGCTCAGACCTCGAAGCGATCGCCCTCGGTCACCAGCTGGACCGGGCCGGCGAACGTGGATTGGGCGGCGGCGAGGGCTTCGGTGCGCGAGTAGCCCATCTGAAGGTGCGTGATCAGCAGGCGGGCGGCGCGACCGTCGGTCGCTGCGCGGCCCGCGTCGGCGGCGGTGAGGTGCTCGGCGCCCGCGGGAACCGGCCCGGCACCGAACGAGGCCTCGGACAGCAGAGTGTCGCCGGGGCGGAGCAGGGGAACGAGGTCGGCGGCACGGCCGCAGTCGCCGGAGTAGACGAGGCCCGGGCCGGCGGATGGGCCCGGGGCTCCCGCCACGGACACGCGCAGCGCGCGGCTTTCCTCGGTGTGGTGAACGCGGCGCGTTTCGACCTCGAATGGCCCGATGCGCTGCAGAGCCGCAAGCGCCTCCACGTCCAGGGACGCGGCGGCGAACCCGGGTTGGGCGTGGAGCGCGTCCAGCCGATCTCCGAGACTCGCCGGACCGAGAACCCGAACGCGCCGCGGTGGATCGAATTCCCATTTCAGGTAGTGGCGCAGCGGCACCAGATCGACGAAATGATCCGGGTGAAGGTGGGTGACGACCACCGCGGCCAGCGCGCTCGGCTCGATCGTCGCCGCCAGATTCGGGAAGGCTCCCTGGCCCAGGTCCAGGAGGAGCGCCGCGTCCCCGGCGCGCACCAGGTAGCTCGCAGCGGCCGCCCCGCGACGGTCCGTGTAGGCCGGTCCCGACCCGATGACGATCAACTCCATCGGCCAAGGGTACGCGCGCGCGGCGATCCGGGCTGTCGGCCATTTGTCAGGCGCGGTGGAACCGCTCCGGCAGCACCAGGTCGCCGCGCTCCACGGCGCGCTGCAGCGTCAACCGGTCGAAGCCCGCGGCGGCCACGATCTCGCAGGCCTCCTCCAGACCGAACGCGAAGCAGTGGGGCAGATGCGAGTCCGAGCCAACCGTCACACGCTGCCCGCCGAGCTCGCGGAACCGGGCCACGACCCACGGCGCCGGGTACGTCTCGCCGGTCGGGTGGCGCAGCCCGGAGGCGTTGACCTCGAGGGCCGTGTCGCTCTCGACGAGCGCGACCAGGAGCGGCTCGTACATCTCCGGAATGGCCGCGTAGTCGGCCGCGGGCCACCACTTGATGAGATAGCGCTTGATCATGTCCAGGTGGCCGATGGTGTCGAAGAGGCCGCTCCGGATCGCCGCCGCGACCTCGGCGAAGTACGGCGCCACGGCCTCGGCAAGGGTCTTGCCGGCCACGAACGACTCGACGCGCGACCGGCCGTACGGCCCGTCCGACATGTCGTGGACGGTGCCCAGAGCGTAGTCGTACGAGTGCGTCCGCAGGTGCTGGCGGATCGCGTCCTCGTGACGGCTCTCGTACGTCAGCTCCACGCCGAATCGGATCGTGACCTTGCCGACCCACCGTTCCGCGGCCGCTCGGACCTCGCGCTCACGCCGCCCGTAGTCCGCGTACGCGTAAGCCGGCGCGTCCGGCGAGAAGTCGAGATGATCCGTGATCGCGATCTCGCGGACGCCTCGCTCGGCGGCCTGGGCCGCGTACAACTCCAGGGGCACGGCCGAATCGGGCGAGAGCTCGGTGTGGAGGTGGGCGTCGAGCGGGACGTCGAACGCCTGGGCGGGCGGACGCCGGCCGCCCTCGGGGGCGCGCTTCTCCACTAGGCCGAAATCAGGCCGAGCTCCCGGCCCACCTTCCCGAATGCCGCGAGGCACCGATCGAGCTGCTCGGTCGTGTGCTCGGCCGTGACTATCGTTCGAATTCGAGCCTTGTCGAGCGCCACCGTCGGGTAGACGACCGCCTGGGCAAATACGCCCTCCTCGAACAGGCGCTGGCTGAAGCGGCCGGCCGTCGCCGAGTCGCCCATCATCACCGGCGTGATCGGGGTCTCCGAGGCGCCCGTGTCGAAGCCCAGACCTCGCAGCTCGCCCTTGAAGTAGATCGTGTTGGCCCAGAGATGGTCGATCAGCTCGGGCTCGTCCAGCAGGACGTGGATCGCGGCCACGCACGCGGCCGCCACGGCCGGCGGATGGGAAGTGGAGAAGAGGAACGGGCGGGCCCGCTGGATCAGCATGTCGCGAAGGGCCTGGCTGCCGGCCACGTAGCCGCCCAGCACGCCCATCGCCTTGCTCAGCGTCCCGACCTGGATATGGACCCGGCCGTGGAGATCGAAGTGATCCACCGTCCCGCGGCCATTCCGCCCAACCACGCCCGAAGCGTGGGCGTCGTCGACCATCACCGCCGCCCCGAACTCCTCGGCCGCGGCCACGATCTCGGGCAGCGGCGCGATGTCGCCGTCCATGCTGAAGACGCCGTCGGTGACGACGAGGATGAGGCGATACGGCTGCCCTCCCGCGTCGACGCGCCCCTTCTCGCGGGCCTCGCGCAGCAGCTCCCGCAGGGCCGCCGTGTCCTTGTGCGGGAAGACGACACGCGGCGCCTTGCTCATGCGCGTGCCGTCGATGATCGAAGCGTGGTTGAGCGCGTCCGAGACGATCAGGTCGTTCTCGCCCGCCACGACCGGGATCACGCCCGTATTGGCGGTGAAGCCGGACTGGAAGGTCAGCACCGCCTCCGTGTGCTTGAACTCGGCCAGCTCGGTCTCGAGGCGCTCGTGGATCGTCATGTTGCCGGCGATCGTCCGAACCGCCCCGGAGCCGGTCCCGAAGTCGCGCGTCGCCTCGATGGCGGCCTGCTTCAGCTTGGGGTGAGTGGCGAGGCCCAGGTAGTTGTTCGAGGAGAGGCTGATCAGCTCCTTGCCGTCGACCACGACCTCGGCAGCCTGGGGCGAGCTCAGCACCCGCATCGGCCGGTAGAGGTTCTGGCGCTTGAGCTCTTCGATCTCGTCGGCGAGGAAGCCGAGCGGGTTCGCCCGCGTGCGTTCGGTTGCCATCGAATCAGGCCTCCTGTGGCAGGAGAACGACCTTGCCCGCGACCCCCTGCGCCAGCAGGTCGAAGGCCTCGGCGTAGCGGCTCAGCGGCAGGCGGTGGGTGATGATCGGGCCGACGTCCAGCCCTTCGCGGAGGAGCGCCGCGGTCTTGTACCAGGTTCGCCACAGCTCGCGGCCGGTGATGCCGTACACGCGCAGCCCGCGGAAGATGATCGCGTCGCTGAGATCGATGGTCACCGGGCGCGACGGCAGGCCCAGCAGGGAGACGCGCCCGCCGTTGGTCGTCATCTCGAAGGCCTGATGGATCGCCGCCTCGGCGCCGCTCATCTCCAGCACAACGTCCACGCCGGTGCCGCCGGTTTCGCGGCGGATCTCGGCCACGACGTCGCCGGTGGCATCGAGAACGCAATCGGAGCCCATGCGGGCAGCCATGTCGCGCCGGTGCGGCATCACGTCTGTGGCGAAGACGCGCGAGGCGCCGGCAAAGCGGCAGATCGCCACCGCCATCAGCCCGATCGGCCCGCAACCCAGGACCGCGACGCTGGCCGTGGTGATCTCCTCCACGAACGTGGCGAAGACGGCGTTGCCCATCGGCTCCTGGATCGCGGCGATCTCTGGGGTCAGCCCCTCGGAGGGCCAGGCGTTGCGCTCGGGCAGGCACATGTACTCGGCGAAGGCGCCGTCGGCGTCCACGCCCAGGATTCGAAGGTTGGCGCAGACGTACTCGCGGCCGGTCCGGCACTGGTAGCAGGTCCAGTCGACGAGGTGCGTCTCGGCGGCCACCCTGGTTCCCAGCGGCACTGCGCCGGTGCCGGGGCCATGCGCCACGACCCGGCCGGCCATCTCGTGGCCGAAGATACGCGGCAAGTACTTGCCCAGGCGGCCCTGCGCCCACGGATCCCAGCGGTAGATGTGGAGGTCGGTGCCGCACAGCGAGACCGCCTCCAGGCGGATCAGCACCTCCCCCGGACCGGGGTGGGGGACGGGGACCTCGCGCAACTCCGCGCCGGCCTCGGGCCGGGCCTTCACGAGCGCCCGCATCGTCTTGGGGATACGGAGGTCGATCGAGGTGGCGGCGGCTATGGCGGCCACGGAGCCGGGTTCGCTCACCACCTGCCTCCGCCGCGGTTTCGGCCCAGAGGCGGCGCGGATGGGCTCGGTTCGCCCCCGGGCGATTCGCCAGCCCACGCGGGTCGTTCGGCCATGAACCGCGCTGCTGGAGACCCGGCCGGCGCATTGCCCTCCGCGTCGGTGATCGGGTTCGTCAGCGTGCCGATCCGTTCGACCTCGACGCTCACCAGGTCGCCCGGCTCCAGGAAGACCTGCGGCTCGCGGAAGACCCCGACGCCGCTGGGCGTGCCGGTGACGATGACGTCGCCCGGGTCGAGCGTCACTTCCTGGCTGATGATCGAGATGAGGTCGGCGACGCCGAACAGCAGGTCGGACGTGGTGCCCGCCTGCATCTGGAAGGGGCGCTCGGCGTCCGGGCCCGCGGCCGCCGTGCGCCAGCTTCGGACGTGGAGGCCGCGGCCGTCGCCGAGTTCGTCCGCGGTGACCATCATCGGCCCGAGCGGCAGGAACGTGTCCGAGCCCTTGGCTCGGAGCCACTGGCCGTCGCCCTTCTCACTCGGCCAGAGGGCCTTCGCCTGGCCCTGCCAGTCGCGTGCGGTTACGTCGTTCGCAACCGTGAAGCCGGCCACGTGGGTCAGCCCGTCGGCCGGCGCGACGCGGCTCGCCCGCCGCCCGATCACGACCGCCAGCTCGGCCTCGAAGTCGAGGGCGTGGGTGCCGGCCGGATGCCGGATTGGCTCGCCGTCGGCGGCCACGGCGTTGGCGAACATCGGGAAGAGGACGGGCCGAACGGGCCGCTCCAGGCCCTGTTCTCGGATGTGGTCCAGGTAGTTGTAGCCGACGCCGACCACCTTGCCGGGCCGCGGGATCGGCGCTCTCAAGCGGACCTCTGTCGGCGCGAGCGTGGCGGCTTCGAGCAGGCCCGGGTTCGCAAGCGCGAGCGCCTGGCGAACCCTTGCGAAGTCGGGGTCGCGGACGACGATCTCTGCCAGCTCCATGCGGCCGAAGTTGGCGTCGAGGGACGGCGTGAGGTGCACGAGCGCGCTGAGGGGCAGGAGGCGGCCGCCGTCCATTACCACGGCCACCCGATGGTCCGGCGTCCGGTGATCCGGCGCCCCAGCCTCGCCGCCACCCTCCGGGCGGAACGTCACCAGTCGCATGGCGCACCTCCATCTCGGCCGTCTCAATGCATCGGAACCCCGTTCGCCGAGCGCACGCTCATTCTCCCACGGCTGCGATACGGGGGCCCGGGCGGGGCAGTGCATCGGATGCACACACCCGACCATGACCTTTCGCGACGGAGCACCTGGGCGTCGTGACTGTTCGCGATGTGCACGGGCGTGACCGGATTGCGGCCCCCCGTCAGTCCAGTCGAATCGCTTGCAGCAGACGCACGGTTTCGACGACACGATGATCTCCTTGCGCCCGGACCTGTCGCGTATGTGCATCCAACGCAAAGCGATGCGCCAAACGCCTGCCGCGTGTCGAATCTGTTCATCTCGCGCAAGGATTCGACACAGACGGCGCGGGCGCCCCACGCCCCCGGGCCCCGCCGGGCCGCCACGCCCCCGCCCCGCGGCCCGCCCGCGACGTTGACAGCCGCCCAGCCCGCGGATAGCGTGCCGAGCGCCGGCGCCGCGCCCGGGCCGCCGACGCCGCGCAATAGGCCGGCGCCGCGCACAGGCCGGCGCTGATCCTCAGGCCGACAACCGTGGAGGTCGCCGTGGTGGCCAGGACGAGGCGAGCCCGCATCGCCGACGTGGCGAGGGAAGCCGGCGTCTCCAAGACCGCTGTTTCGTTCGCCTTCAACAGCCCCGAGCGATTGAGCCCCGCGACCGCCGCCCGGATCCGCGAGGTGGCGGACGGCCTGGGCTACCGGCCCCATCCCGTGGCCCGGATGCTGACCCAGAAGCACACCATGACCATCGGCCTGCTCACCCCGCAGGTCCTGTCCGTCGTCTTCGCCAATCCGTTCTACGCCACGCTGTGTGGCGGAGTGGCCACCGTCACCGACCAAGCCGGCTACGGCCTGCTCTTCGTATCGCCGCTCCACGGGTCGCTGGTGCGGGCTCTCGGCCGTGCCGCCGTCGACGGCTTTGTGGCCGTAGGCCTCTCCGAAGACCACCCCGAGGTCGAGCAGATTCGGCGCGCCGGAGTTCCGATGGTTCTCGTCGACGGCGATGCCTTCCCGGAGCACGGCTCGGTCGAATCGAACGACGAGGTGGGCGCCCGAGCTGCTGCCCGCCACCTCGTGGGCCTTGGACATCGGGAGTTCGTAGTCGTCGGCATCGAACCGCCGAACATGCCCGACCTGTTCGAGTACTCGCCGGGTCCGACCGAGACCGTCGCGTCGCGACGGCTGACCGGCTACCGCCAGGGCCTCGAGCTGGGCGGCATCGCACTCGCGGACGAGCGCGTCGTCGTCGGGCCGGCGACTTTCGATGGCGGCGTGGCGGCTTTCCGCCGCATCTGGGAGGACGAGATCCGGCCCACGGCCGTCCTGGCGATGAGCGACGTCATGGCGATCGGCGTGATCTGGGCCGCGCGCGAGGCTGGCCTGCGCGTGCCCGAGGACCTGAGCGTCCTCGGCTTCGACGACCTGGACGTCGCGCCCCACGCCAGCCCGCCGCTGACCACCGTGCACCAGCCCATTCGCCAGAAGGGCGAGGAATCGGCGAAGCTGCTGCTGCGGATGATCGCCAGCCCGGACGCGGAGCGACCCGAGCACCGGGTCCTCGAGACGCGGCTGATCATTCGAGCCTCGACCGCGCCCGCGCCCGCGCCCGCGCCCGAGAGGCCCAAGCCGGCCGGATCGCCGGCCAGACGTTGAGCGTCCCGCCCGCGCCGGGTCGCCCCCACGCCTCCGGCGCCCCCCGCGCTTCCTTCGCCTCCGGCCCCGATTGGGTCCGCGACGCGGTCTTCTACCAGATCTTCGTCGACCGCTTCGCTGCCAGCGCCCGCGTCCCCAAACCCGGCGAGATGGAACCCTGGGACGCCCCGCCCACGATCCACGGCTTCAAGGGCGGCGACCTGCTAGGCATCGCCGAACACCTCGACGACCTCGCGGCCCTGGGCATCACCGCGCTGTATCTGACCCCGGTATTCGCCTCTGCCTCGAACCACCGCTACCACACCTTCGACTACGAGAACGTGGACCCCCTTCTCGGTGGCAACGCGGCCCTGCGTGAGCTGCTGGATGCCGCCCACGCCCGCGGCATGCGCGTCATCCTCGACGGCGTCTTCAACCACGCCAGCCGCGGCTTCTGGCCGTTCCACCACATCCTGGAGAACGGCACGCACTCGCCCTACCGCGACTGGTTCCACCTGGACGCCGACGTCCTGGCTGGCCGCCGCGGCCTCACGGCCTACCCGGGCCACGCCGACACGAACGCTCGTCTGGGCTATCGGGCCTGGTGGGACCTGCCGGCGCTGCCCAAGCTCAACCACTCGAACCCGGCCGTGCGCGAGTACATCTACGGCATCGCCGAGCGCTGGCTCCGCTTCGGCATCGACGGCTGGCGCCTGGACGTGCCGCAGGAGATCGACGAGCCCGGCTTCTGGGAGGAGTTCCGGCGCCGCTCTCTGGCGGTGAACTCGGATGCGTATCTGGTGGGCGAGATCTGGAACCCGGCTCCCGAGTGGCTGCTCGGGGGACCCGGCGAAGCCGCCGCCGGCCGCTTCCACGGCCTGATGAACTACCCGCTGGCCGAGACGATCCTCTCGTTCGTCGGCGCGGGCCGCCTCGACGAGGAGCTGGTCGGGAAGACCCACGAGTACGGCCGGAACGTCCGCCCGATCGACGGACCGGAGTTCGGCCGCCAGCTCGAACGAGTCATGACGACCTACGAGCCGGCGGTGAGCCAGCTGCAGCTGAACCTGCTCGACAGCCACGACACGCCACGCTTCCTCTCTCTGGCGGGCGGCGACCGATCGGCGCTGGCGCTGGCGATGCTGATCGTGATGACGCTTCCCGGCGCGCCGTGCATCTACTACGGCGATGAGATCGGCCTCGAAGGGCGCGAGGATCCCGATTGCCGTCGCTCCTACCCGTGGGATCCGGCGCGGCAGGATGGCGACCTTCGGGCCTTCGTCGCAGGCTTGATCGCGCTGCGCAAGTCGGAGCCGGCGCTTCGGCGGGGACGCTTTCGGCTGCTGGAGGCCAGGCGGTCGCCCGAAGGTTCGGCCGCAGGTTCGGCCGCAGGTTCGGCCGCCAGTTCCGGAGTCGCCTACGCGCTCGACTCCGAAGACTCTGAGGACGGCGAAGGTGAAAGCTCGCGCGGTGCCCGGGGTTCGGACGTCAGCCGCCCGGCCGCCGGCCGCCCGTTCGAGAGCCGCCCGGTCGGCCGTTCGATCATCGTCGCAGTCAACACCGCCGATGTCCCAAGTCGAATCCGTTTCGCGGCTCCGGATCTGAGAGGATTCCGGGTGGAGCAGGTAAGCTGGCCCGGGAACGAGTGGACCGCCGCCTTCGCCCCGACCACTCTCCACGACGAGGTCCTCGAAATCGGCCTGGAGGCCCGATCAGGAGTGGTACTCAGAACCGGCCCGAACCTGTAGGAGGATCGGACAGGAAGCTCGATGCCTGATCTGTCGATCGCGCCGCCGTCCGACGCGCTGGAGAAGGCCTTTCTTCGGATCGTGGATCCGGAAGGCAAGCTCCCTGCGGCTCTCGAGGCGCTCGGTCCCGTCATCGATCGCGACGTCGTCGTCCTGGATTGCGGCCGCGGATTCCGCGCCCGCCAGCTGGCCGAGATGGGCGCCCGAGTGGCCGCGTTCGAGTTCCCGCTGTGTGACGCCGCCCCGGAGAAGCTCGCCGGCTGGGTCGGCCGAGCGGATGCCGTCGTCGTCCCGTGGTCGGAGATGGCCGCCCCCGGCTCGCGGTTCCTCGCCGAAGCGGGCGCCCTGCTGCGGCCCGGCGGCCGGCTGCTCATCATCCACGACTACGGCCGCGACGACGTGTGGGGTTTGCTGCCGGAGCTGCACGAGCGCGACGTGGCGTGGAGCCAGCGCCGCGGCCCGTTCCTGGGCGACGGGTTCCGGATTCGCGTCATCCACTGCTGGTGGGCCTTCGAGTCGATGGAGCAGGCCCGCGAGCTGCTGAGCACGGTCTTCGGCTCGGTGGGAGTCGAGGTGGCCGAGAAGATGAAGCGGCTGCGCCTCGAATACTCGGTCGCGATCTACCACCGCTCGGCGCCGGGCGGTGAGGCGGGCGAGCGCGGCGAGGCGGACACCGATTCCGCGGTGGCCGACGCCGCCGGCCAGACCGATGCCGCCGGCCAGACCGATGCTGCCGAGGCTGCGGCCGGGCTGGTACCCTCTTCGGCACGATGACTGGAGACGGAGTCACGGCCGGCGGATCGCCGCGGGCCCCCAGGCCGGGCGAGGCTGAGGAGTCCGACGCCGCGCCGATCGCGGCACCGAGCGCCGCGCCTGGTGCCGTGCCGAGCGCCGGTCAACCCGCGCCCGACGACTGGCTTGCGCCCCCAGCGCCCCCGACGCCGGCAGCGGCGGCCGCGCGCTTCGCCGACGACGCGCTGGTCGACGAGACGCTCGCCGATGAGACGCTCGCCGATGAGCAGCCCGAGGACGCCGAACCGGTTGAGGCTCCGCGGCCGAGACTCTCGCTTGCCGAGCGCCTCAAGCGGACGCCTCCCGCGCTCGTCATCCTCGCCATCGCGGCCATCGGTTCGACCGGATTCCTGGTCTACGAGCTGGCCAGCCGGACCGCCCCGATTGCGGTCCTGAGCTCCGCCGCGTTCGTGACGGGCCTGTGCTACGTGGCGATCACGGTCGTCTGCGCTGTCGCCACTTACCGGTCCAGCTCCGATGGGCGCACATGGCGGGCACTCCTGCTCGCGTTCATCGGCGGCACGGCGGCGATCATTGCGGCCATGTCCTTCGCCGGCGGCCTGGTGCTGGTCCTCGCTCTGGGCTTCTGAGCCGCCCGCGCCGCTTGCCCCGCCCCGCCCGCCCCACGCCGACGCCCGCGCCGACGCCCCGTCCCGCCACGTTTCCCCCAATACGTATGGGCTGAGTACTAAAGAGCGCGACTGCGCCCCGGGGATCGGCCGCGGCGCCCGGATGGCCCCCTTCGGCCCCCAGACCTCGCGATTCCTGGCCCGCGAGCGCCACGCACAAGCCCATTCAACGCCGCCACCTCCTCGAAACCTGGCCTTCGTTGCCCCGAGCCGGCGCCCCTCCCACTTTGTACTCGCTCCATGCGTATTGAGCAGGAACGGTGCGCCGGCCCTCCGCCTGGTACCCGTCTGCCCTCCGCCGCCCCGCGCCGCGCACAACCGATCCCCTGCTACACTCCCGTTCGCGCCGCGCCCCCATCGTCTAGAGGCCCAGGACACGACCCTTTCAAGGTTGAGATCAG
>PLOC01000065.1 GCA_003141955.1 Chloroflexota bacterium | reverse complement strand
CGTAGGCCTCTCCGTACTCCTCGGTGGTCGCCGGGCGCGTCAGGGCCACAAATGGGTTGTGCTGGTGGCCTGACGCGCCACGGGTGCTCGACACCGATTGCCGGCCCGGGCGAAGAGCGAGCCGCTCCACGTGGCATTCGCGGGCCCATTCCCCACTCAGCGTGAGGAACTCCCAGTCCGAGTCGGGCAGGTCCAGCGACGCGCTCATGGCGCTCCGCAGGACCACCGCGGCCGTGCCGGAGTTGGCGATTCGGGCGCCGCGAACCACGAGAGGGCGATCGCGGTAGATCGTGTACAGCAGGCGGACTTCGATCTGCGCCACGTGGTCGGCCACGGTGACTTCCAGGGTCTCCGCCTCGCTTCCGAGATCAACGTACGTCGAGGGCAGCCCCGGAAGTCCGGCCTTGCCGGGCAGGATGCGGTGGCTCCGGTAGCGCAGATCCACCACGCCGGAGCCATCGGGCAACTCGACTGCCAGGGCCGGGATTCGGTAGTCGCCGATACCTCCGCTGGGGAACTCGAGCGGCACGGGCTGGCCGAGCCGGTTCGAGAAGCCGAAGAACTCTCCCGGCACCAGGTGTCCGTACGACTTCCCCTGGGCAAGAGCCGCACCGAAATACACGTGCCCGAGCGAGCCGTTTTCGAGCACGCGTATCACGTAGCTGACCTGATCGTTCCGGAGATGGAACTCGCGGGTTTCCGCGGACCACTCGATAGCCATCGGACTCCCGCTGGCGGCGCCTGACCTGTGGTGAGCGTCAGCCCTTGGCCGAACCGAGTGTCAGGCCGCTGATGAAGTAGCGCTGCAGAATCAGGTAGAGCACGATCGTCGGCACGGCCGCGATCACAGACAGCGCCGCTAATTGCGTCGGGTCGGTGAAGAACGTGCCCGAAAGGTTGTTCAGGGCCGCGGTGATCGGCCGTTTGCCACCCGACTTGAAGAGCATCAGAGCCCAGAAGAAGTCGTTGTAGATCCAGACGAACAGGAGGGTGGCCAGGGCCGCCAGCGCCGGCCGGACCAGCGGCAGGACGACGCGGAGGTAGATCGTGAAGACCCCGGCGCCGTCGATCATGGCGGCTTCAACCAGCTCCATGGACAGCGTCTTCATGTAGTTGCTCAACACGAAGGTGCAGAAGCCGGTCTGGAAGGTTGTGTGAATCAGGATCAGCCCGATGAACTGATCGTACATGAGCCCGTTGTCGCTGAGCGGAGCCGGCACTGGGATGAGCAGGTACAGCCGGTAGAGCGGCACGATGATGACCTGGGGCGGCAGCAGGTTGCCGGCCGTGAAGATCATCAGGACAATGAGGTTGAAACGCCACTTGTACCGCGAGATGGCGAACGCCAGCATCGAGGAGATCCAGAGCGTGAGGAGCACGGCCGGAATGGTGATAACGCCCGTGTTCCAGAAGTACTGGACGAGGTTCGAGTTGTTCCAGACCTCGAAGTAGTTGTTCAGGCTCAACGTCTTGGGCAACGAAAAGGCGCCGTTCGCGTTGGCGACGAGCTCGCCGTAGGGGCGCAACGACGTGTAGAGCGCGTACAGCATGGGCCATAGGAAGATGAAGGCGAGAACCGTCAGAAAGATGTAGAGGCCGATGCGCGACAGCCGTCGCCGAGCGCGGTTGTGCGTCGTCCGCTGTCCCGCCATCAACATACCGCCGCTCACTGTTCCTCCGTTCTCATGACGCGGGTCAGATACAGCACGATCGGAACGAGCGAGATCACCAGCAGCACGACTGCGATGGCGGACCCGAAGCCGATCAGGCTGGCTTCGCTGATGCTGTTGTTGGTGATCAGAGTGGACAGCAGCTCCAGGCCGTTCTTGCCGTGGTTGATGATATAGACGATGTCGAAGGCCCGCAGGGATTCGATCACGGTCACGACGACGATAACGACGTTGATCGGGGCCATCACCGGGAAGACGACATGGAAGAAGGTCTGGCTCTCGCTGGCCCCATCGATGGCCGCGGCCTCACGCAGCGATGGATCGACGCTCTTCAGCCCGGCCAGATACAGAATCATGATGTAGCCGATATGGCGCCAGCTGGCCGCAACCAGAACCGCCCAGATGTTGATGGACCTGTCGCCCAGCCAATCCGGTGTGTTGGCCGCATTCACGAGGCCCGTCGCCGCCAGGGCGCTGTCGATAAATCCATGCCCGGCGATCGGCGAGTACTGCAGCTCCCAGATGAACCCGACGACTGCCAGCGACAGGACGACAGGCGTGAAGAAGATGCTCTGGTAGATCCGGGACCCCCTCAGCGGTCGGTCGAGGAGCACGGCCAGGAATATTCCGATCGGAGTGGCGATGCAGACGAAGAAGAGCAGCCACAGCAGGTTGTGCGAGAGCGCCGGCCAGAAGCTGGGATAGCCCGTGAACAGGTACTGATACTCCTGCAGGCCGACGAAGTGGAGCGGGCCGAACCCCTGCCAGTCGGTGAAGGACCACACGATCGAGACAAGGGTCATTGCCCAGATCAAGATCACGAAGACGGCGAGAGGTATGCCCACCATGAGAGCGAGCAGCAGCTTGTCGCGCGCCGTCAGGACGCTGTAGTGCCGCCGTCGCTTCCTGGATGAAGGAACTCCCGCCCCGGCGGTGTTCGCCGGGGCGGGAGCGAGAGCCTGAGGCTCCATTTCGGACATCGAATGCCTTACAGGCTGGTCAGTGGACTAGGTTAGCTGGCCGCGGGGGTCGGCGTGGCCGGAACGGGATTGAAGGTTCCGTTCGGGGTGGCGTTGTACGCCGGAAGGGCATCCCAGAAGGCCTGGATCTGCCCCTGAAGCTGCGTAGTGTCGGCTGTGGGTGCGTTCAGGAAGGTGAGCAGGAAGCTCTGCATTCCGTTGGCGCCCGCGAAGTCCGGCCGCGAGTCGCGATCCATGAACTGGGTGATCTTGTTGGCGCTGCTGACGATCGTGACAGCCTTCTGCGTCAGGACGTCGTAGACGCTCGTGTCGGCGTCGCTGGCCGTCGGGATAAACCCGTTGTTGGCCTTGTACATCAAGACCTGGGTGGTGCCCTTGGCCCAGAACGCGAGGTACTGCTGGGCGGTGGCCATGTTCTGCTGGAGGGTCTTCGAATTCGCGCTCATCATCCAGATGTCGATCGGGGCGTCGAGCGCCTTCTCGGCATCGTATGAGGCGCCCATGTTCGGCCACGGGAAGAAGTCGATGTCGTCTACCGCGGTGCTGTCGACGGTGGCGACCTCGCCCGTCATGAAGAGGCCGAGGAAGAACATGCCGGACGTCTTCTGGACAAGCGTATCGCACGCCTGCTGCCAGGTCAGGCCAGCGTAGCCGTTGGTGTAAAACGGAACGATCTGGGCCCACGTCTGGAAGACCTTCGTGACCTGCGCGTCGGTCCACTTTACGCCGTTCGCGCCGGTCATGAGATTGACGTGGTAGTCGTAGCCGTTCAGGCGCAGGTCGAGGATGTCGAACGTGCCCATGGCCGGCCAGCCGTCCTTGTCGGAGAAGGCGATCGGCGTCAGGCCGTCCGTCTGCATCTGCTTGCAGAGGGCGAGGAAGGAGGTCCAGTCGGCCGGGATCTGGTAGTTCTTGGCCGCCCAGACGCTCTTGCGATAGAAGACGCACCACGGGTAGTAGTCGACCGGGATGCCGTAGATGTGATTGTCGTTGCCCGTGACGGATCCGGTAAAGCCGGCCGTGAAGTTGCTGGAAACACCGGCCTGAGACCACACGTCGTCGATCGCGGTGGCCAGGCCCTTGGAGGCGAAGAACCGCATCCGGAACCCGGAGAACCAGGTGAACACGTCGTCGGGGGTGCCGCCGAGGTAGTTGTTGATCTGGTCCTGGAACGTGTCGTGGTCGACGGTGTTCAGCGTGGGCGTCACGCCGGTCGCCGTCGCGAACGCGGCGTCGATGGCCTGCATGCCGCTGAGTTCGCTCGCGTCGGAGTGGTTGCTTCCGACCTTGACCGCGGGGGCCGGCGTCGCGCTGCTGCCGCCGCAGGCGGCGATGACTGCCGGCAGCACGGTCAGCCCGGCTGCGGCGATCACGCCCGTCTTGAGGACTTCACGCCGAGTGACTTTCCCACCCGTCAGAAAGCCCGGTTTCTTCTCCAGATCATCCATTGGGCGCCATCTCCTCCCTGTTCGGGCCGATTAGGTCGGCCGTGGTTCACAGGAACCAACAGGCTCCACCGATTGTCGGGCCATCCTCGGCCGGGTGTCAAGTACATCCGAGCATTTCGTTGACTTATGTGCGAATGCGTTGACTTGCCGCTCCGAGTGGGGCAGGATGAAATGAGGATTGGCACGGGGATGGCCGATCAAATGAGCGAGGAACCGCAGAAGATGGACCCAGATCGGGCCGAACACACGCGTGACGAGGCGCGCGTCGTCGATTCGGCTGTTCGCCGGCCGGCGTTGGCCCGGCAGCGCCAGGCGTTGATCCTCGAGCAGGTGCGGGAGCACGGGGCCGTTCGCGTGGCCGACCTCGTGACGTCTCTGGGCGTGTCGGACATGACCGTTCGGCGCGATCTGGAGCTCCTGCAGGAACGCGGCCTGATCGAGAAGGTCCACGGCGGGGCCGCGGCCATCGAGGGCAGCTCCCTGTTCGAGCCCGGGTTCACGGTCAAGTCGACGCTGATGGAGGCCGAGAAGGAGCTGATCGCCGTCAGCGCGGCCTCACTTGTCACACCGGGTACCGCCATCGCCATCTCGGCCGGGACGACGACCTTCGCCCTGGCCAGGCGGCTGACCGACATCCCCGGCCTGACGGTCCTGACCAACTCGGTCCCGGTCGCCGACGTTCTCTACAAGGACGGCCGCTCGGACCAGACGGTGATTCTGAGCGGCGGCGTCCGCACGCCTTCCGACGCGCTGGTCGGACCGTTCGCCGTCGACGTCATCCGATCGCTGCATGTCGACAGCGTCTTCATGGGTACCCACGGCGTGGATCCCCGGTCCGGCTTCACGACGCCGAACATCCTCGAAGCCGAGACGAACCGGGCCCTGATCCAGGCCGGGCGGCGCCTGATCGTCCTGGCCGACCACACCAAGTGGGGCATCATCGGCATCAGCTCGGTGGCGCGGCTGGAAGAGGCCGACACGATGATCACCGACGGCGGCCTCGATACGACGGCCCGCGAGCAGCTTGCGGCAGCCGTGCGAAGGCTGATCCTGGTGGACGTGGCCACGGGCGAACGGCGGACGATTGTGGGCGGAGTGGACGAAACCCCTTACCCCGACGACCCCGCGTCCCGGGCGCAGGCTTGAGCCGGAACCCATCCGCTGCCGTGGCGCAACGCCTCTCGCCCGCGGCCGTCGGCTGACGCGCCTCTCCCCCATCGAGATCGG
>PLOC01000022.1:9180-51217 GCA_003141955.1 Chloroflexota bacterium | reverse complement strand
GAGAGGATTTGAACCTCCGACTTTCGGCTTCCGGGGCGGACCTTCGGCCGAATCCCACGGGAGCGCGTTGCCCCGCGGCCGGTGATCAGCCGGGACGGTTGCCGAGGCGCGCGATGCGCTCTCCGGGCAGCGCCGTGTGCGGCGCGCCGCGCTCGGGCCGCTGGGACGGGTAGGGCCCCCCGCGCTCGACCGGCCGCGCGGTCGGCATCGGGCGGGCGTGGCTGTTCGGCCGGCGAGCCGGCATGTACCCGATCGAGGTGCCGCTCGGCGGCGCGGGACGAGTGGCGGGACGGGCCGGTGCCTGCGGCCGGTAGCCGCCAGGCGCCGCCCCCGGACGAGTTGGCGCGCGCCGGCCCGCGGCCGGTCGGACGTCGCCAGAGCGCTGGCGAATCGGCTCCCGCCGGATCGAGCGGTCGACCTCGAAGCCCGGCACGACCTCGCGCCGGATCGGCTGGCGCAGCAGGGCCTCGATCTCGCCGAGCAGGAGGTTCTCGTCGATGCACACGAGCGACACCGCGTCGCCCTCCATTCCGGCGCGACCCGTCCGGCCGATCCGATGGACGTAGTCCTGGGCAACCATCGGCAGCTCGAAGTTGACGACGTGCGGCAGGCCGTCGATGTCGAGGCCGCGGGCGGCGATCTCGGTGGCCACCAGGACGGCGACCCGTCCAGCCTTGAAGTCGTCCAGCGCGTGCACGCGCTGGCTCTGGCTCTTGTTGCCGTGGATCGCCGAGGCGAGGATGCCGTCGTGACCGAGCTGCTCGGCCAGGCGGTTGGCCCCGTGCTTGGTTCGAGTGAAGACGAGCGCCCGGTCGATCCGGCCGCTGCGGACCAGGTGGCTCAGCAGCTCGCGCTTGCGTTCGCGATCGACGGGGTAGACGACCTGGCGAACGAGCTCGATCGGGGCGTTCCGGCGCGCCACCTGGACGTAGGCCGGCTCGTGCAGAAGGCCGCCCGCCAGCTCGCGGATCTCGTCCGAGAACGTGGCCGAGAAGAGCAGGTTCTGGCGCCGCGCCGGCAGTAGAGCGAGGATCCGGCGAATGTCGCGGATGAAGCCCATGTCGAGCATCCGGTCGGCCTCGTCGAGGACGAGGATCTCGACCGACCCGAGGTCGATCGTCCCCTGGCCCGCATGGTCGAGCAGCCGGCCGGGCGTGGCGACCACGATCTCCGGGCCGCCGCGCAGGGCGTTGACCTGCGGCTGGAAACCGACCCCGCCGTAGATGGTGGTCGAGCGGATGGGCCGTCCGGCGCCGTAGGTTCGGACGCTTTCCTCGACTTGGAGCGCGAGCTCGCGCGTCGGCGTGAGCACCAGGCAGCGGATCGGCTGACCCGTCGAGCCGCGCGGCCGCAACTGGCCGGGCGACACCGGGCGCGGTGGGACCCGGCTGGCATGGAGGAGCTGGAGGATCGGCAGCACGAAGGCCGCCGTCTTGCCCGTGCCCGTCTGGGCGCTGGAAAGGAGATCGCGGCCGGCGAGCACGATCGGGATCGACTGAGCCTGGACCGGCGTCGGCTCGGTGTAGCCCTGGGCGGCCACCGTTCGAAGAAGGTCGGGCGTCAGCCCGAGCCGATCGAACGAGGAAGGCGCCTGGGTTGCCGGGAGCGCCTTGGGCGCCTGCGCGGCCTGGGCGGCTTGGGCGGCTTGGGCGGCGGTCGGCCCCGGCCGGCCGTGCGCTGACAAACGCTCGGGCACAAGCCCGAGCTGATACGAAGACATGAGAGCAATGCTCCTGACGGCCCACCCGCGTTTTGTCCAGCGGGACCGGTCAGGGCGAGAAGTGGATCGAGATCGGACGGTGCGTTACCGGGGCGCAGACCGGAGCGCCCATTCGTTCACGAAGGCGCTAAGCATACACGCCCCGGCCGAATTCGCGGCCGGAGGCATCGAGCCAGGCCCGATTCCGGCCGGCCGTCCTTCGATCGACGGGCTCCCTGCGGGCGCTAACCGGCCTTGCCCCCGGCCAGGCAGCGGTCGATCTCCGCCAGCTCCTCCGGCGCGAAGTCGAGCTTCTCGAGCGCCTGCACGTTGTCCTCGAGCTGTTCGACGGAGCTTGCG
This sequence comes from Chloroflexota bacterium, assembly GCA_003141955.1. GTDB lineage: Bacteria > Chloroflexota > Limnocylindria > Limnocylindrales > CSP1-4 > Fen-1039. The sequence continues at coordinate 49,158 of PLOC01000022.1, read as the reverse complement.
CCGATGATCGCGGAGGTCACCCGCGGATCGCGCAGGACCCAGGCGAGCGCCATCTGGGCCAGGCTCTGGCCACGGCGCCGCGCGATCGCGTCGAGGGCCCGAATGCGCGGCAGGTTCTTCTCGATCTCAGCGACGCCGAGGAACGGAGAATGCGTCGCCCGCGATCCGGCCGGGACGCCGTTGAGGTAGCGGTTGGTGAGCTGGCCCTGGGCCAGGGGCGAGAGCGGAATGCAGCCGACCTGTTCCTCGCCGAGGACGTCGAGGAGGCCGTCCTCGATCCAGCGGTTCAGCATCGAGTAGGACGGCTGGTGGATGAGCAGCGGCGTGCCCAGGCTGCGCAGAATCGCCGCGGCCCGGCGCGTCTCGGCCGGCGGGTACGACGAGATGCCGGCATAGAGCGCCTTGCCCTGCCGCACGGCCGTGTCGAGCGCGCCGAGCGTTTCCTCGAGCGGCGTGTCCGGGTCGAGGCGGTGCGAGTAGAAGATGTCGACGTAGTCGAGCCCGAGCCGCCGCAGGCTCTGGTCCAGGCTGGCCAGCAGGTACTTGCGCGAGCCCAGGTCCCCGTATGGACCCGGCCACATGTCCCAGCCAGCCTTGGTCGAGATGACCAGCTCGTCGCGGTAGCGCCCGAAGTCGGAGCGGAGAATGCGCCCGGCGTTCTCCTCGGCCGAGCCGTAGGGCGGGCCGTAGTTGTTGGCCAGGTCGAAGTGGGTGACGCCGAGATCGAACGCCCGGCGGACGATCGCCCGCTGGGTGCTGAGCGGCGACCCGTCGCCGAAGTTGTGCCAGAAGCCGAGCGAGAGCACGGGCAGTTTGAGCCCGCTGCGGCCGGACCGGCGATAGGCCATGGCTTCGTATCGATCGGCCGAGGCCGCGAAGGGGGAACTGTCCACTGATGGTTTGGTCATCGGCCGGGACCTCATGCGGTTTGCGCCGCTAGCTTATGACGTCTCGGCGTCCCTTCGGAACGTAGTCGAAGAAGCGCTCGGTGACCCCGCTCCCCGTCCATGCCGCCCGCAGCCGGGTGCGCCGCTCGACGCGGCGGAGGGCGGAGAGCAGCAACCGGTTCAGATCCTGGGCGCTCTCACCGGAGAGCGTCCCCACCACGTGGAAGCCGCCGGCGGTCGGGGTGACCTCTCCGTCGACGAGCCGGCGCAGCACGGGTTCGATCGCCGCAGGGTCGGCCGAGCTCACGTCGGCCACGAGGTCGAAGCTGTGTTCGCTCACGGAGTGATTGTCCACCCTATCCGAGGCCAACGCCGGCCGGCGTGAGGCGAGAGGCATGGACCGAGGCTGCCGCCGACCTCAGTGGCCAAAGTAGCCAGTCACATCGAACAGGATGTTGGTCGTATCGCCGGTGTAGCCGGTCCAGTACATGAAGTCGAGGGTGCCGCCGGCGCCAAGGGGCACGGTCACGCCGTTGGCGCGGATATCACCGAGGGGGAAGTTGATCGTGGAGGTCGGGGGCTGGACGCCGGTCGTGAGCGCGGGGGCGACGGTCACGAAGCCGGCCCGCTTCTGGCCCACGACCGTGACGTTGCCGGTGACCGCGACCGCATCGGCAGGCACGCCCGAGGCGGCTGTGGCCACCGCCACGGTCTGCTTGGTGCCCGAGTGGAACAGCGTCGCGCCGATATGGCCGGTGCCGGTTCGCGAGTCGAGGACCCGGATCGGGGCCAGGGTGTAGTAGGTAGCGCCGCCGGTGTCGTTGGCGAAGTAGCCAGTCACATCGAACAGGATGTTGGTCGTATCGCCGGTGTAGCCGGTCCAGTACATGAAGTCGAGGGTGCCGCCGGCGCCAAGGGGCACGGTCACGCCGTTGGCGCGGATATCACCGAGGGGGAAGTTGATCGTGGAGGTCGGGGGCTGGACGCCGGTCGTGAGCGCGGGGGCGACGGTCACGAAGCCGGCCCGCTTCTGGCCCACGACCGTGACGTTGCCGGTGACCGCGACCGCATCGGCAGGCACGCCCGAGGCGGCTGTGGCCACCGCCACGGTCTGCTTGGTGCCCGAGTGGAACAGCGTCGCGCCGATATGGCCGGTGCCGGTTCGCGAGTCGAGGACCCGGATCGGGGCCAGGGTGTAGTAGGTAGCGCCGCTCACGACCGCGATGGCGCTCTGGCTGCCGGTGATCGAGGGCGTGACCGTGTCGGTGGCGGTCACAGACTGGGTGCCGACGGTCTTGAGGGTCACGCTGAAGGTGCCGACCCCGTTGGTCAGGGTCGCATCCGCCGGCAGGACGGCGGCAGGATCAGAGCTGGCGAAGTGGACGGTCCCGGTGTAGCTGGTGGCGGTGTTGCCGTATGCGTCCTTGGCTGTGACCGCGAGGTTATGGGCCGCGCCTGCGACGGTCGGGCTCGGGAAGCCGGATAGGGCGAGCGTGGTGGCAGATCCCGGGTTGACCACGATGGCGCTCTGGCTGCCGGTGATCGAGGGCGTGACGGTGTCGGTAGCCGTCACGGACTGCGTGCCGGCGGTCTTGAGGGTGACGCTGAAGGTGCCGACCCCGTTGGTCAGGGTCGCATCCGCCGGCAGGACGGCAGCCGGATCAGAGCTCGTGAAGTGGACCGTGCCGGTGTAGCCAGTGGCGGTGTTGCCGGAGGCATCCTTAGCGGTGACCGTGAGGTTGTGGGCGACACCCGCGACGGTCGGGCTCGGAAGACCGGAGACGGCGAGATGCGGCCCGGCCATAAAGGCGGTCACACCATTTGGTGTGCCCAGCCCTGTCGGCCCATCGTAGCCGGTGACGCCGTTGCAGAGGTACGTGACGGTGCAGGACTGCCCGGTGACGTTGTTGTTGCCACCTATCACGTCGTTGAGGTCGGCGGTGTCTGCGTAGAGGTAGCTCGCTGGATAGGTTCCGGCCCCCGGACTACCGGCCAGCGCAAACGTGGCGGCGATGATCGGCGACGCGACGCTGGTGCCACCCATGGCGATCCAGCCTCCGTAGTCCGGGTCGTACATGGCAACACCTGGCGCATCAGCGACCGCCGAGACATCGGCTTCGGTTCGATTGGCGCAGCCCGTGTCCTGCTGCCAGGAGGGCTTGGGCTCGTACAGCGAACAGCCGCTGCCTGCGCCGGCCTCCTCGGCAGTGCTACCCCATGCCGATTCAGTCCAACCGCGAGCGTTGGCGGCGCGCGTTAGCGTTGTTCCGCCGACTGCGATCACGTACGGAGAAGCGGCCGGGTACGCGACGCCGATGTAGGCGTCGGACGGTAAGTGGCCCGTGCAGTTGTAGCCGCAGTCACCGCTGGCGGCAGTGATCGCCACGCCCGGGTGGTTGTAGTACGGGTCGAGGTAGGTCGTCTCGTACATCCACTCGGGACTGGCATAGCTGTTCGACACAGCGATCGCGCCCAGCGACACGGCGGTGTTGACCGCCGCTCCGAGGTTGGCGGAAGTGTTGTCGCTGGCCTCGACGAGAAGGATGCTGCAGTTGGGGCATATGGCGGAGACCATGTCGATGTCCAGAGCGATCTCTTCTCCCCAGCTCACGTCAGCCGTCGGATACGAGCTAGTGCCACCGGTCTGGTTGACCTTGCGGAAGCAGCCGTTCGCTGTTGTGCACGCGGGCAGGCCAAACTGGCTCCGGTAGACCGCGAGATCGGCCTCCGCCGTCGGCAGGTCGTATGCATCGACCACGGCGACCGTCAGCCCGGAACCCTTGCTTCCCGACGGAAGTGCGTAGGCGCTTTGAAGATCGGCAGGGCCGTATCCCGACGGTGGCGTCAAGGGCGAAACAGCCGATGCCGGACGCGCCGCTATGTCCGTAAAGCGGAGCGCGAGGCATTCGGCGGTGCCCGGAGTTGCCGGCGGACAGACAGCTTCAACGTTGGGGCTCTGCGTGCCGCTTGAGGCGGCAGCCGAGGCCGCCGTCCCGAAGAACGGCGCTGCCAGTGCGCATAGAACAACGGATCCGGCGATCCGGCGCGTCACCCCTGAGATCCTGACCATCTCTGAACCCACCCACAGTCTGCCGGGACCAACACGGATCGCCCGGTCCTCTCCTTGCTCGTCGGCCGAACCCGCTGGCCGGCGGTGAACGAACCGCCCAATCCTACGCGTGCGGGCTGACTTGGCCTACAACCAAAGGTCCTAAGCGCCGCGCGACCGCTGCAGCGCAAGTACCGCGGCGACTGGCCCCTGGGTCCCGCGACGGCTCGCAGCCCGCTTCGGGACACTAGAATGGCCAAGTCCGAGTGGGCTGGGCTGCGACAGGTCGTCGAACTCCGGTGGGAGCCAACGCGGATCTTCCCCACAGGCGAACGGCACAGTCGGAGGGCGATCAGATGGCGAACGGATTCGGCTTCTGTCCTAACTGCGGGGCGGCGCTGACCGCCGCAGGGCAGAGGTTCTGCGCTTCGTGCGGCGCTGTCCTGCCGGCTGTCGCGGCACCGGCCGCACTGCCGGCCCCTGCGGCGGCGCCCCAGGTTGCGGCCAGCCCACCGCTCCCACCGCCCCCGCCGCCCTGGGCGGTCCCGCCCTCCGCGGCTGCTCCGGCCGCGCCCCCCGCCTACTCGATGGCCGCACCAGTCGCGGCCCCACCTGCGAAGACTGGGATCAGCCCGACCATGCTCGTCATCGGCGGAGTTCTCATCGCCGCGATCGTCGGCGGGGCCTTCTACGTCATGAACAACAACTCAAAGTCGTCAGGCTCTGGCGGCAACAACGGCGGCAGCAGCGTCTCGATCGCGCCGTCAGGCTCTGGCGGCAACAACGGCGGCTATCCCGGCAGCTTCGTCTTCAGCCCCGCGACCGTCGGTTGCGGCCAGACATCCACGACGACCATGCGGCTGCCTTCCTCGGTGCATGGCACGGACGAGATCACGCTTCAGGACAACGGCACGACCGTCGCCACGCAGACGGTCGCCGATGCCGGCTTCACGCAGCAGCCTGACGGGACGTGGTACGCGAGCGACACGGGTCCGACCGATTGCTCGATCGGTGCTGGCGTCCACACCGAGCGCCTCCTGGACTCGAACGGCCACGTGCTGGCGCAGGGATCTTTCACGTTCGTGGAGTCGGCAAGCCCCTCGGCGGGCCTGGTCGTGGGGAGCCCGTCGCCGAGCCTGCTCTCCGAGGGCACCGTGACCATCGACCCCTCCAGCTTCAGCTGCTCGGGCGCGGAAGTCGACGTCACCGTGACCATCCAACTGTCCGGATCCATCCCCGGTTCCACGCAGCTGACCTCTGAAATAGACGGCTCCGCTGATACAACCTCGTCGGTGGAGTCGAGCTTCGATAAGCAGTCCGACGGGACCTGGCTCTCGACCGGCACCATCTCCAGCTCCGACCTCTGTTCGGATCTCGACCCCGGGCAGCACCGCATCGGCGCAATGGACGCGAACGGGAACGTGGTCGCGGAGGGCACGTTCACCGTCAACCCGTAGTCGCAGGCAAGTCCGAACAGACGTCCGGGCGCAAGAGCGAAGTTGCGCTTCGGTCCAGGGAACGCCGTCTTCTCGGCCGAGCTGTACCAGCTGTAGACAAGGAGCTAGTTCCTTCCGGATCGGGAGACTAGGATGTCCCTGGCTCAGGGCGGATCGTGCCGCGGCTGATGGTCGAACGCCGCCACCCGACCCCGACCGGACTTCGGCCAACTCCGAGGACCTGGAAGCGAGCGGGAGACTCGAGATGACGACGGAATTCGGGTTCTGCCCCAATTGCGGCACGCCGCGGATCGCAGCTGAGCAGCGGTTCTGCGCCGGCTGTGGCTCCGGCCTATCTGCCATCGCGGCGCTCGCGGCCCCGGCGGCGCTCGCGGCCCCGGCGGCGCTCGCGGCCCCGGCGGTCGCCGCTCCGGAGCCGGTTGCCGCGCCGGTCGCCGGTCCCGTGCCTTCGCCAGCTGAAGGGACGGAATCGGTTCCGCCGCCGCCCGTACCCGAGCCAGAAGTCGCGATCCCGGCTACGCCAGCGCCGCCTGCGTCCGAACCCGTCGGTGCCGCCGAGGCGCCTGCGGCTCCGCCGCCGTGGGCCATGGCGCAACCGCCTGTCGTTCCGCCGCCCGCCGCGCCGGCCTGGCCGATGCCACCTGCCGGAGCACAGACGGCACCGCCCCAGTGGACGACGCCGCAAGCCGCCCCTGGCGCTCCTGCCTGGCCGCCTGCTCCGCCTTATCCACCGGCCTATCCGGGCGCTCCCGCGGCCTACTACGCTGTCGCCCCCGCACCGGCAGCGCCCGGCAAGCCAATTGCCACGGTCGCCGGAATCAAGGTCACGCCAACGAGGCTGGCCATCGGCGGCATCGTTCTGGTCTTCGTCGCTGCCGCAGCCTTCGTCTATCTGAATGCGGGCTCCAGGTCGGGCAGCATCGTATTCTCGCCATCGACCATCAGTTGCTCGTCGACGACCTCGGTAACGGAGACCGTGGCGCTGCCTTCATCTGTGCACAACGCCGACCAGATCAGCCTGAAGCTCGATGGCACGGTCGTGGACACGAGTACGGTGGGCGGCTCCGGGTTCGCCCAGCACACCGACGGCACCTGGACGAACACGAGTCAGATATCGACGAGTGACATCTGCAGTTTGGCCTCTGGCGGTTCGATCTCGATGGCAACCCATACGCTGCAGATCGTCGATGCCAGCGGCAAGGTCCTGGCGGAGGGCACATACACGCTGACTCCATAGCCGGATAAGCTCCTCTTCCGGAGTGATTGGCATGGCCCTTCATGCCATGAGAGGACGCTGAAGTGGGGACCATGAGAAAACGGGTGGTCGACGCCAAAGGGCTCCGTCAGACGTGCCTGTGTAGGTCAGTCCCTGGCGACGTCTCCGGGGCGTCCTGGTCCCGTGGTGGCTCCTCCCAGCCCATGTCATCTGCCTCGCGTTTCGCGAGGTTGAGGTACACGACCTCGTGTTCGACGTTGGCGACGTGGGACGCGGGAACGTACGAACGGCCGCGAAGACCGACTCTCGACGCGAGTATGTAGTTCTGGCCCACGCTCTCGACGGTGCCAAAGCGGCGCCCGTCATTGCCGACGATCGCCCAGCCGGCCTTCAGGTCCGTCATGCGCATGCGCTCTCGACCTCCTCGTCCTTGACTTGCGCTTACCTTAGCAGCGAGCGCGCTGGTTAGACGAGAGCGACCCGGAGCGGATCGGCTGCTCGATACGAATCGGGACGGGGCCGCGAGAGTGCGCGGCCACTCCCCGGCGTCGGCTCCTGGCTGGCCGCCGTCGCCCTGCCGCTAATGCCGCGTCGCGTTGCGGACCCGTCGAAGATGCGATCGATTGACCAGGATCGCATCGTGCCGAAGGTCCGTCAGCGTCACCTCGCCAACCTCGACCGTCGGGGAGAAGACCGGCAGGAAGAGCGTTGTGCCCAGCTCCGTCAGCAGGAACGGATCTTGCGAGGGGAGCAGGAGCAGGGTGCCGGCCACCTTGAACGGCGTGGCTTCGAGGGTCACCACGTAGGTGACACGCCACTCGTGCCAGGCCTCATGCTCCGCCTCACTCACAACTGGATCGCCGTCCTCCGCCGGCATCGCGATGATGACGGTGCGGGGATCGACGCTCTTGATGCTGGGGGCGGGGGTCAGCGGGCGTGATCCGTCGTTGGGGCCCAGAAGAACGTTGTTGACGTTGATCGCGGCGCGTCTCTCGAGGGCGTCGGCGAGCCTGACTCCGCCCTGGGCCAGCACGGCATCGATCCGGCTGTCGTTGGTGAGCACAACGAAGTGGCCGGGCAGCCTGGCTCTGCCACCAGCGGGTGTCGCACGCGACGCCGGATTGAAGGCGCCTGCCATCCTGATCTCCTTGGCGCCCGAGCCTTGCCAGTAGACGTCGGCCGCACCGGCCGCACCGCGCTCGGGAACTCAGCCTTTCTCGCCAGGAAGGATGGCACAATCGGAACCTCCGCGGACAGCCGCAACTTGCATGGGCCTGGCGCGGCGGAGCCTTAGCGCCGGGACGAGGCCAGTCACCGAAAGCCCCAGGCCGCCGACTTCCACGTAGCGCATCGCCCGAGCTTCCCGGCGAGGTGCCGCTGTCGTCCGCGTACGAGCGCTCGGCAGCTCAGCGTCGTCCCATGAACGCACGGACCTTGTCGGGCGTGATCACGAAGATCTCCCGCGGCGCCGTGCGCGGATAGGGTGCCCCGACGTATCGCCTGGAGAGCTCGTTGATGAAGGCGAGCCCCACGTCTTCGCGTATCTCGGCGACGCGTCCACTGATCGAGAGACGGCGCCATGGGTCCGCCGGGTCAATCACGGAGACTGCGACGTTCGGGCGCTGGCGCAAGGCACGGCTCTTGTATGACTCGGTAGGTGAGCTCGTCAGGATGTGCTCGCCGTCGTAATCCACCCACATGACATGGGTCACGAGCGACCCATCCGCTTCGGTCAGTGATACGTGCGCGGGCACGTTCGTGCGCAGCAGGTGGGTTAGTTCCTCGGGTATTGCTTGCACGCTGGCACCTCTCGCCGAACTGCTCGAGTCGCGGTCGCGCCCCGGATCGCCGGTCGAGCGAAGGTCTGGAGACGCCGGTCATTGTAGCCGCCACCTGCCGCGATCAAGCGATGGTGTTCTGGTCTCGGGAGCGCGGAGATCGCGGCCTCGTCGATCGGACTGAAGCCTCGCACGCTACCGGGCTCGAACGCGAGGCCAAGGAGTTCGATCCCGATGTGGAGACGAAGCGTCGAGAAGTAGGAGAGGGAGCCGCCATGGGTGCCGAGGCGCTCGGCGGGGAATATACTCCAGGTAGGTCCCTCGATCATGCGCACGCAATCACGCGATGGGGGCGCACGGGGGCCTTTCCCCGGAGGTTCTGGATGGGCCCCGACAATCCGAGCTGTCGAGTCGCGAGCCGATGGCGGCTCTGACCAGATCCATCGGTTCCGCTGTCGTGCGGCTTCGGGCCATTCGAGAACGAGTGGGCGAAGACCGTCTTCGGATCCTCGGCCAGATCGCCCTCGCGGCGTGGTTTGCAGCCCAGACGTTCATGCGGATCGCGATGTTCGTCCACGACAAAGTCCCGATCGGCCAGGACGTTGAGATCTATTACCGGGGCGTCCAGGAATGGCTCCAGGGCCGCGATCCGTGGGCGGCTCAGGTGGTCGTCCCCCCTAACCACGTGTTCAGCTACGCCGGGTCGCCCGCGACGACCGTCCTTCTCGCGCCGAGCGCACTGCTCTCGGAAGGCCAGTTCACGGTGCTCTGGCTCGCACTCTCCGCAGTGAGCGCGGTGGCGATCGTCCGCTGGCTCAAGCTACCGATGTGGTGGCTCCTGTTCCCGCCGACAGTTGAGGCGATGTATTCGGGGAACCCGCAGCTCGTGGTCCTGATGTTGCTGCTCGCCGGGGCCGGCCGCGCGGGCGTGGTGTGGGACTCGATCGCCGTCGTTCTCAAGGTGTACGCGGTCATCCCGCTCCTCGGCGAACGTAAGCTGCGGCGGGTTTGCCTCGCGCTAGTTCTGACGATGGCCACGGTCGTTGTGGCGCCGTCGCTCTGGATCCACTACGCGCAGGAGTTCGGGGCGATCTCGGCGCGACTGGCGAGAGAGTCCGACAACGGCTGGAGCGCCTTCTATCACCCGAAACTGCTCGTCCCGACCGCGATTGCGATCCTCCTCCTCTGGCGCCGCGACCCGAAGGCCGCCGCATGGCTCGCCGTGCCAGCGCTCTGGCCCTCGACCGAGTTCCACTACTCGACATTCGCCCAGCCGGTCATGACCCCACTTCTGGCGGTCTTGCTGGCGTTCCCGCCACTGCGCGTTCCCTACACGATCATGCTTTACGTCGCCTGGCGGTTCGCTTCGGCTCCTGTCCACGCGCACCTCGCGGCATGGGCGGCCGACGGCGATTCTGCGTCCCCACCGTAAGCGGTCGTTCCTGCCACGATCAAGCTCTCGCGCGGCAACAGAGGACCCTCGGGTGTCTGACCTCAGCCCGGCAGCGTGACTCCCAGCTCGTCGAGCGAGTCGAGCAGGTCCTCCGGGTCCCGGTAGACGCGGAATGCCCCCGCCTGGGTCAGCTCGTCCTGGCCGTAGCCGCCACTCAGCAGACCGACGCTCAGCATCCCTGCTCGGCGTGCCGCGAGCAGGTCCCAGATCGCATCTCCGACCACGTAGCAGTCCTCTAGGCGCACGCCCATGCGCTCCTGACAGGCCAGGAACAGGTCCGGCTCGGGCTTGGCGCGCAGGACGTCGCCGCGGTCGATCACGATCACGTCGGCGGGCACGCCGAGGGCGTCGAGGGAGGCGTCGATTTCCGGGTGCAACCCCGAAGTGGCGATGCCGAACGGAATCCCGCCCTCGTGGAGCGCCCGAAGAAGGTCCCGCGCGCCCGGCAATGGTCGCCGTGATGGAAGCAGCTCGAGGTATAGCTCGCCGTGCCGCCGCTGCAGCCGACCCTGCTCCTCTGCCGAGACCGGTCGGCCGATCTCTCGCGCGAGCGCACGGGTGAAGAGGCCGCCGCTCATGCCGATGCGGCGGTGGATGCGCCAGCCGTCGATGGGCATGCCGGCCTCTTCGAGCGTCTTCTGCCAGGCCACCACGTGGGCGTAAACGGTGTCGACCAGGGTGCCGTCGAGGTCGAAGATGAAGGCGCGCATCGGCCCGATTATGTCATGGCGTTGCGTTCCGGAGCTGGCTCAGCGATCGATGTGGACGGATGTAGCGTCGCCTGACGCGCCATAATGCGCCGATGCGACTTGCTGAGGGCGTCTACAAAGTCGATGGCGTGAGGGCGGCTAATGTCTACCTCGTGGCGATCGACGATGGTCTCCTGCTGGTCGACACCGGCATGCCCGGGAACGCGAAGCGGATCGTGGCCTTCACGGAGAGCATCGGCCGTCAGGCGGCCGACCTGCGCTACATCGTGCTGACGCACTGCGACATCGACCATACCGGCAGCGTGGCCAGGCTCAAGGAGCTGACGGGGGCCAAGGTCGCGATTCACGAGCTGGATGGTCCGATCCTCGCGGGGGAACAGAGGCCGCAGAAGGGCGGGCCCGCCATGGTGGCGTTCTCTCGGTTGCTCAGGCCGCGGCCGGTGGCGCCCGACCTGCTCCTCAAGGACGGCGACACGATTGGCGGCCTCCGGGTGGTACACGTGCCGGGGCACACCGCCGGTAGCCTCGTTCTGTGCCGAGAGGACGGCGTGGTGTTCTCCGGAGATGCGCTCCTCGGCGACAAGCACGGGCAGGTTCGCTGGCCGAATCCGCGTCTTGCACTCGATCGAGTTCAGGCGCAGGCATCCGCCGAGCGGATCAAGGCGCTGCCGATCAAGCTGCTCTGTCCGGGTCACGGCGCGCCGGTTCATATTTGAATCGCGCCGGCCAAGGAGCTGATCTGGGCCGCCGTGCCGCGCGCGCAGACACCGACCGGACGCTGCCGCATTTGCCAGGCCCCCTGTACCTCTCCGGCCCGGGCCACCCCGTGCAGCCTACGAACCCGCCCTCAATTGTGGGCACGTCGCGCGCAGCGAGAAGCGTCACGATCTGCAAGCTCCAAGCCGGTGTGACCTGGCCGCGGCCTCAAGCCTGCAACCGCTCGATCCGCATCGGGTCGCCGTCCCGCAGGATCGGCACGGTGTCGGTCACGTCCACCTCGGCGCAGAACGGGATGTCCTCCTCCTGACCAATCTCTCGCAGGACCCGCCCGCCGTCCGAATCGAGCAGCGCCGTCAGTGTGTCCGGGTAGGCGTCGCTCAGGCGAACCGCGACTCTCGCCGCATCCGTGAGACTCGTGTCGATGCCGCGTGCGGCCGCCGCCTCGACGATGCGCGACACGATGACCCCGGCGGCCACCGCGTCCTCCAGCACGAAGCGGCGCAGCCTTCCAGCACACACGACCCGGATCCCCACGCCTTGCGCCTCCGCGAGCCGCACAGCCGCCCCACCGCACGTCTGGGCATTCCGCAGGCAGCCGACGAGGACGTGCTCCGAGCGGCGCAGCATCTTCAGGATCGCCGTGCCGTTGGTCGTGGACAGGACCGCGCTTCGGCCATGCACTCCTGCCCGCGCCAGCACCATCGGCGAGTTGGCGAAGTCGAATCCGGCCGGGCGTCGCAAATGCCGCTCCCCCACGAGGATGCTCCCCGTCTCGCGGCCGCGCCGCCGCGCCGCCACCAGGGCCCCTTCGATGAAGATGTCCGAGCAGCCGATGTCGAGCAGCGTCGTGATCGTCGTGCTGGCCCGGATCTCGTCGACGACGATGAAGACGGCAGGATCGTCAGGCCGCGCGGCCTGGGGCACCAGCGCCACATCGATGTCCATAGAGTGTTCTGACTCTCCCAGCATCCCCGGACGTCCCAGACCTCACCGTGGTTGGCGAGCGCCGCGCTTCTGGCCAACGATGGGTTGTGCGGCAACACGCAGCGGCAACAAGCGTATACGACATCGGACATTCGCCCGATTCTCTTCGCCGCTCCTAGGGCTGGGGCAACGGATACGTCGAGCTCCTCTGGAACCCTTACCAGCGCACTCTCGTGCCGTGGACTTCGGCCGACGGCCTCCGCTGGAACGCGGGCACCAAGCTCGACCTCAGCGCCTGGACCGCCGACTTCAAGGCCTACGTGGCGGTCCCTGGTACACCAGCGACGATGCGATGTGGGTATCCGCCGACGGCCTCTCTTGGACCCGGTCGACATGGCAAAGACGTTCGGCGCGGGTGGTGTAGGCACGATCTCGGGCGGGTCGAGCGGATACATTGCCCTCGGATCCGCAGCCGGCAAGTCGCGCCTGGGTGTCTTCAGATGGGCAAGCCTGGACGCAGGATGCCCTGCCAGCGAACGCCGTCAGTTTCTCCGACCCCGTCTCGTACGCGGGCGACTTCGTCCTCCCGGGCGTCGATTGTTGGGGCGGTCGGAATCACCGACCCGGGTCGCGTCCCGACGCCACCGACGCATCACGATCTGCTCGTCGTGTGTGGAACCGGTGACGGCTTCCTCGGCGCTCGTTATCCAAGCTCGGCCAGCAGGGCCGCGGCAGACATACTCGACGTGACCCGCAGTCGTGGCACCTGGAAACGATCGGCCCACGTCTCGTAGGCCTCGATGTCCTCCGTCCTACGAGTACCGGGGCTCGCGCCGGGCTTCGGTGCCGGGGCGGGCATCACGATTGTCAGAGTACCCTCGAGCACTGCGATCCGAAGCTCCCCGCAGGCGGCGACTCCGGCCTCGGCATGGGCGTTCACGCTGCCGTATGGATAGGCCAGGGATTCTGGCCAGTAGCCGGTGACCTGGGCGATTCGAGCGGCGGCCGCATCTATCTCGTAGGTCAGGCTCGCGGCTGGCCGGACGGCGAGCCGGTAGTGGTCCATGGTGTGGTCGCCGATCTCCTCACCGGCGGCCACGAGCGCCTGGAGGTGAACGGAGCTCAGGAAGCCCGCCTGATCGATCCGGCCGGCGATGACGAAGTATGTCGCCACGAAGCCGTGGCTCTGGAGGATTGGGAGGGCATAGGTGTAGCCGTCGTCCCAGCCGTCGTCGATGGTGATCACGAAGGTCTTGGCCGGGGGCTTGATGTGCGCCTGCAGGTCGTTGGCGAGCGTCGCCATCGTGATCGTGTGCCAGCCTGCCGCCGCTAGGCCGGCGAGTTGAGCGGAGAACGTGCCCGGCGGCACGACCAGGCCATGATTCGAGTTGCCTGCCTCGGCGAAGGGCACGATCCGGTGGTACATGAGTATCGGCACGTGAAGGGTGAACGAGCCGGGCTTGGGGCTCGCCGGAGCAGTGACCGGAATGGCGCTCGGGACCGAAGCCGGGGTGCAGCTGTTCACAAGAGGAAGACTGCCGGCAAGCGGCGGCGGGGTGGCCGGCGGCGCCGTGATCTGGAGGCTCGGGGACGGGCTGCTGCTCGGGCTGGCGGTCGGACTCGGGCTGGCCGCCGTGGGCAGAGGCTCGTTGATTGTGGCCAGCGTTGGCGAGGGTGTGCGGCCGCCGGGGTTCGCGGTGCCACAGGCAGCGGCGACCATCAGCACGACCAATCCACAACCGCCGGCGATGACCAGGCGATGCCGGCGCGCGCGGGTCATGTTCAGATCCTTCCCGTCGCGGCCGGTTGACCATCCTGGGACCGGCCTGGCAGCCGACGAGTCTCACGTCGACCGAGCCAGGACCGGCCGGATCAGGGTCAGCGACTTGGTGGCCGGATTCTCTCACGTCGGTGGCCGGCTCAACGGAGACTCGATTGCCAGCGCCTGATCGACCCCTTACCAGTCAGGGCTTCGAGTAGACGACCACGACTGACATCTTCGTCTCGAAGCCGCTGCCATTGCGACCCATGAACGCCTGGGCATGGCGCGTCGGGAGTGCGGCGGTTGACACGATGCGCCAGCCGCTGGCCGACCTATCGGTGGCGTCGACAGCGACTTCTCCGTACACAGCCGCAACGTCGATCTCGACTCCTGTGTCAGCCGGTGAGTAGACGACGATGACCTGGTTTGGGCCAGCCTCCAAGACCACGCTGGGCATATCGCGATCCTCCTCGTTCGGCTCGGGACCGGCCAAGTATGGGCTCGACAGACGAGCTGTGATCGACGGGCTGCCTGGTCGAGTGGCGCGCGCCTGAGGCCGACGAGGCGAGGCTGCTTCTGGAGCGCCGCCACTTCGATCGATCGGGTTCCCGGCTGGCAGCGGTCGAGAGGGTTGCCGGCACTATAGTGGCCTGGACATGCCTTCACGAAAACCGGCCCAGCCCGCGCCCGTGCCCGCGGAGTCGACGACCGTTTCACCCATCCCAGACCCTCGATCGGACGCCTGGCTCGACGAAGCGGCGCTGGTCACCGTTGACGCCATCCGCGGCGCCGCCGAAGTGATCCGGGGAGTGGTCGTGCGCACGCCGCTGCTGCCCTTCGGGCGGCCCGAGGAGGGCGATCAACTGGGGCGCACCCGCGTCTGGCTGAAGCCAGAGTCGCTCCAGCCGATCGGCGCCTTCAAGCTGCGTGGTGCGTACTACAACATCGCCACGCTGTCGGCGGAACGCCGTGCCGCCGGCGTAGTGGCGCACTCGAGCGGTAACCACGCTCAAGGCGTGGCGCGTGCCGCCCGACTCCTCGGGGTTCGGGCGGTGATTGTGATGCCCTCGGATGCGCCACGGATCAAGGTCGAGCGTGTGCGGGAGGACGGCGCCGAGATCGTCTTCGTGGGTCCATCGAGTGAGGAGCGTGCGCAGCGGGCTGCCGAACTGGCGCGGATCGACGGTCTGTCGCTGGTCGCGCCGTACGACGACGTGGCGACGATCACCGGGCAGGGGACCATCGGACTCGAGATCGTCGAGCAGCTCGCCGCTCTCGACGAGCGCCAACCCGCCGCGCCGGGTGGCCGGCGGACCGAGCCGGCACCATTCACCGTGCTGGTGCCGGTTGGGGGAGGCGGCATCGCCAGCGGCGTGGCCGTGGCGGTGAAGTCGCTCCGGCCTGACGCCGTCGTGGTCGGCGTCGAACCGGACCTGGCCGCGGACGCCCGCGACTCGCTTGCCCAGGGCCGGGTCGTGACCTGGCCGGCAGATATGGTCGGACGAACGATCGCCGACGGCCAGAGGACTACCCACATCGGGCGCATCCCCTTCGAGCTGTTGCGCCGCTATCTCGACGGCATCGTAACCGTGAGCGACGATGAGATCGCCCGGGCCATGGTCCGCGCGTCGCGGGAAGCCCGGCTGGTGCTGGAGCCGTCCGGCGCCACTACCCTCGCCGCCTGGCTGTTCCACGTGCACGAACTGCCGGCGAGCGGGCGCGTGGTGGCCATCCTGAGCGGGGGAAATGTAGATCCCGTGCGCTACGACGAGCTGCTTGCCCGCGGAGTCGCGGCCGGCGGGTGACCGCGCGGAGCGAAACCACTCAGGCACCAGCGTCGAACGGCTGCACCGCCATGGCTGCGTAGTGTCAGCACTTGCCCGAGCGCGGCTGCGAGACGCCGCTGACCGATCCAACCCAGGGACGACGCTCTGGAGCCCGGGCCCGCCGATCTACATCTTTGGCTTGGCCGGATTGCCAGGCGCACGCTTGGCTGCCGCTCGCGTCGGCGGCTTCGACGCCCGGCCCTCGCCAGCCCCGCGGGCGCGGACTGCGCGATGGGCGCTGTCGCTAGCGAGCGCCTCAGACATGCCGCCCATCGCCTTCGCGGCGGCGAACTCCGCGGCCCCCGCTGCTACCGATCGCACGGCTGCCGCGGCCATGTCGGCGCTCGCGGCACCGAGCGCCTCGGATGTCGCGTATTCGTCGCGCCCCTCACCCATCTCGGTCCGTCCCAGCGCCGCGAGCTCACTGGCGAGGTGCTCCGCTCCGTGGGCGACGAAGGCACCCTGGGTGGCCCGGCTGAGCGCGGCCACTGCCAGGACGTGCAGTTGGTGGCTCGTGTGGCCGAGAAACGCCGCGAGAGTTGGCTGCCCGACGCCCCCGAGAAGCTCCGCTGCCAGCTGTACCTGGCCGGCGATGCCCGCCAGCTCCATGCCGCGGCGAAACTCATCGCTGCTGAGCACTGCGGCGAGCTCTCCGCTGGCGGCGACCTGGTCGGCCATCGAGAGGGTCGCGGCGCCCTCGGCGGCGTTGCGCGCACCTCTCCGAGCGGCAGCATCGCTGGAGGCCGAAAAGGCGGCTGCGGCGGCTACCTCGTCTTCGCCGCGGGTCACATCGGCTGCACCCGCGGCTGTCTCAATCGTGGCGGCCGCTGCGGCGCCATCGGCTGCGGCCAGCTCCTCTGCGCGAACCTTTCTTTCGGTGTCGACCGCAGTCTTCCCCTTGGTCTTACGAGCAGGCATCTCGTCCTCCTGTGGTTTCGAGCGACGGCTCGATTGGTCCCGCCGAATTGAACCACCTCGGTCGACGCCCCGCTCGACTCTGAGGCGGATTGACGGGCTGGCGGTGTGCTCGGAGAAGGGATAGCTCTCGGGGGTGATCGGCTCCACGGCCCCCTCGGAGAGAGTCTATGGCCGCCCGAAAGCTGCTCGCACCCGCGGCGTCGCGAGATACAGGAGCACGACGCAGGCGAGCACGATTGTCAGGATGTGGCGACCGAAGTCGGACCGGCCGAGCTGGAGTAGAGCCAGCAGGAGGGCGATGACTTCGAGAACGGCACCGAGCGTCCAGGCCCAGGCACGCAGCCGCCAGGCGCCATAGGCGAACATGACCTCGGCGATCCCGACCACCAGCAGGACGAACGCGATGAACCGTTCGGCGTGAACGCGCGGCAGCCAGACGAGCGCTTCCGACGCATTCCACCAGGCTCCTGCCCCGATGATGGCGAGAGCCCCAAGGACTGCCGCGGCAAGGGCCAGCACCGCGACACCGAATGGACGCTGCTGCATCTGTCCTACCTCGAATCAGGTGGCTCGGGCCGCCCGATGGCGCTCTGAGCCGCTACGCTCAAGTCTAGACCCCGGCGGGCCCACCAACGCGAGCACCATGGCTTGAGTGGTGGTGCGTCGGTTCGGAGGTCCTGCCGTCGCGGGCCACGGCGATACTGCCGAGGAGATCTTCACGCCAGCCAACGCAGCTCTCTATTCCGTCACGTGATCGAGTAGGAAAGCCGTTCGGCTGCCCGAAGACGTCGTCACCGGCCACCAAGAGGGAGCGTGATCCGCGATGCTCCACTTCCGTGCGAGCCGCTCCCGCCCCGGTACGAGGGGGCCGGGTAAAGCGCTACGTGACTTTCAGGTAGGTGCGCCGGCGCCCTGTAGAAGCGCAGGATCGTTTCATGGCCGGTGTGATCGGGCTGCATAAGTCCGCGGCGAGGATCGGCGTGAAGCGAACCGCGCTCTGGGGGATGCCCTGTCCCGCCGTGCGATCGACGCAGCCATGACCCTGCTCGACACGAGGCCGTCTCACCGTAACGTTCCACGGCGGATTACCGCCGCCGAGCCTCTATCGCGGGGCCAGGTTTGGACGTGCGAAAGCGTCGCGGCGGTCTTCGATGACTTCATGGCGGCGACGCCTGCGGTGGCGTTCGTCAAGGACGCGGCCGGCCGCTACCGGTACGTGAACCGGCAGTTCCTCGAGCAGTTCGGCGACCACTTCGGCTCCGACTGGTTCGGCAAGACCGATGCCGACGTCTGGCCGGCCGACATCGCCTCACTCTTCAACGCCAGTGATGTGGCGGCCCTGGCGGCCGATGTTCCCGTTCAGACCACCGATCTCATACCGATCGGCGAGGCGTACGTCCCGTTTCTGGTCACGAAATTCCCGATCCACACCCTGCAGGGCGTGCTCCTTGGGGGCATCGGGCTCGACATCACCGCTGAACGTGCCCTCGCGGCGGTGGCTGCCCGCCATGCTCAGCAGCGGGCATTGATCGCCGACACGCTCACGCATCTGCCTGCGGAGGCCACGTCCGAAGCAACCGCCCAGATAATCTGCCGCCAGATCGTGAGTCTGCCGGGTGCCGTGAGCGCCTCGATCATGCGATTCGCCCACGACGATCGCGCGTGGCCCATGGGCTTCGCTCTCGCGGAGGGTGGGTCGCCGGAGCTCCGGCCCATTCCGTACCAGCGCAGCCGACACCTCCATGAGCGAGCCGCGGAGGGCCCATGGATCGAGGCCTGGATCCATCGTTTGTCGCACCCGTACAACAAGACGCTCAACGAGGTCGGCGTGCGCGCCCACGTCTACGCGCCAATCCACCACGCGGGCAGGCTCGTCGGCCTGCTCGCGGTCGGGTCCCCCTCGGAATCGGCCGCGGTCGAGCTCGCCGAGAGCGTGCCCGCCCTGGTCGAGTTCGCCGGCCTCGCGGGGGTCTTGTTCGGCCCGGATCTCGCCGGGAGGGCCGAGGCCGGACGGGGTCGCGACTACATCTTGGACGTCATCGGCCACCGAGCCTTCCAGCCGGTCTTCCAGCCGATTGTCGATCTCGGCCTCAATACGACCGTGGGCTACGAGGCGCTGACGCGCTTCACCGACGGAAGCAATCCCGAGGTCATGTTCACTGAGGCGGTCGTGGCCGGCCTCGGGGCCGAGCTGGAGACCGCCACGCTCGGGCCCGCCCTCGCGGCTGCAGAAGCCCTGCCAGGGTCGGCGTGGCTCAACCTGAACGTGTCGCCTGAGTTCATCATCGCGGGAGAGCCGCTGCGCACCCTCCTGCGTCGAAGCCGCCGACGCCTCGTGCTGGAGGTGACCGAACACACGGCCATTGCCGACTACCCGGCGTTCCGCGCGGCCATGGACGCGCTGGGACCAAAGGTGCATCTTGCGGTGGATGACGCGGGTGCCGGGTTCGCCAGCCTGCGTCACATCCTCGAGCTGCGCCCGGCGTTCGTGAAGCTCGATCGGTCACTACTCGCCGGCCTCGAGTCCGATCACGCACGTCAGGCGATGATCGTCGGTCTGCGTCACTTCGCTCGCGCGACCGGCTGCCAGCTGATTGCCGAAGGCATCGAGACCGACCATGAGCTGGCCGTCTTGCGCGACCTCGACATCCGCCTGGGCCAGGGCTACCTGCTGGGTCGACCCCTGTCGGTCGCCACGGCCAGCAACCAGGTCCTGCTCGCTTGAGCCAGCGACGCCGGTCAGGCGTGAGCAGCGCCAGAAACCGGTGTCACCCGAGCATGCTTCGGCCGACGGCCGTCATACGCGCGAACTCCAGGCCCAGAAGAGTCACAGTTCCAACCAGCACGATAGAGCTGGATCGCGTACGTCTCCACGACCGATCGCGCCACTGGACGTGGCTCTCCCAGCCGCCGGCGCGGTCGGCAACTGTCCTGACGGAGCCCGGCAGGTAGATCCGGGGGTCGACCACCCAGCGGTCCTGAAGGCCGTGACCGGATCGTCAGTCACGAATCCTAGCGGCAGCCCTCGTTGCCATGAGACGCCCTCTCGCACAGACAGAAGAGCAGGCCCTCGGCGATCCAGGCGGTCCGGCCCCGACCCTGAACCGCGCGTCCAGCAGCAGCTTGCTCCAGGTGCCGGCGAGATCGCCTGATGCCACTACGCGAACATCGTGGAGTCGACCGGCCGACCGGCGCGGGCCTCAGGGACTGTGCGCCGCCTGAGACCCAGCGGGAGCCTCGGTCGAGCGACTGGGGATCACGTAGTCGGCTTCGAGGGCGCCGGAGGGTCCGCCTGCTCGCCTCCTGGGCGAGTCCCTTCGCGCGGCGTTCCCGCCGAGCCGATCGCACCTAGCGCCGAGGTCTTTGGCGCTCGGGGAGACTCCCACGGAAGGTCGAGGCCGGCCTCTTCGACCGCTCGGAAGGAGCGCATAAGGTGGCGATTGACGAGGAGCGTCGCCATCTCCTCGCTGACGTCGTTTTCACCGCAGCGATACATCACCCTCGCCTCGGTCAGTGGCACCCACGCCGCTTGGCGCAGGACCCAACCGAGCGGTTCGGACGTCGACGTGCCGTGCACCCTTCCCTCGATTCGGTACGGCCCGACCTCGACCTCAACGCGGGTTGTCTGGGTGTGCAGCCGACGTGCCGCGTCGCCTCTCGTCCCGCTCACGATCACCGCGCAGAGCTCGTCGCGCGCGATCGTGAGCTCGGGCATCGCGACCACGTGGCCGTTGGCAAGGCCCTCGAGTCGGGCGTCTCGGATGAGCAGCTCCGTAGTCCGATTGAGCTGGTCGGACACCCGACCCTCGCCGAACTCGACCTGGCCGTGCACGCGGCAGTCGGCGGCGTAGGCGTCGATCTCGACCATGACAGCATTCTACAAGTCGATTGGTCGCTCCCTCCCGAAGAGCCTGGGCCCGACTACCACAGCGGAGCGCCCTCAGCAGAGTTCACGATGGAACGGGCGCAGCTAGCCGCACTCATGGTGTTGGGCGTTTGGGCACTGCTTGGCCAGACCACGCTGTCGAGATCGGGGCTGGCAGCCAACAACAGTGATGGTCCCTTGTTCTCATCCAGGGGCATCTGTGCTCACTGAGCGGGCGGTGCTGCTTGCCCTTCTTGCCCTTCTTCTTGTTGGCCACTTCGGTCTCCTGTCACCCGAACTAGGGCCGACGACAGGCAGCCCACCGCACACCATGCGTGCATCGTGGCGGCGGAGCCTTTTAGGCGGGGCCGCGTGTCCGCTTGCCCAGGCTTGAGCCAGGGATGTCGGCTAGACACCCGAGAAGTTGCCGTGTGTCCTTTCGCGGGTACTCAGCAGCTCGAGCGGCAGGGGTTCCCATCCTCGCGGCCGGCGCAGACCAGGCCTAGAATGAATGAAGAGCAGCGGCCGGAGCGCTCCTGGCGGTGGTCTTGGCGGCCCCGCTTTCCCGGATGCCTCAGGCCGCAATAGGCGCATCGAGGAATCCATGCCCGCACCGACGCAGAACCAGGCTCAAGTGGGGCCGCCTGTCAATGTGCTCCACGATCAGAACACCCCAAACACCCTGGGCGGGATCGGACCTCCAAAGGCGGCTGTGGGGCTCCGCCTTCCGGCGGGCGCGGTCGTGGCAGCCGTGGTCGTGATCGCGGCCGTGCTCGTGATCCTGGTGGGACGCTGAGCTTGTTTGGCCGGGGGATCGCGAGGCGAACGATCCGCGCATCGTGTCCGGCGAGGTGAGGTGGATAGGGCTCACTCTGCCGCCGGCCAGCACAGGCGTCGCGATGCTCAGGGCGTCGCTCAGGCCCGGACTTCCGAACGGCAGCTGGTGAGGAGAGCTCCAGGTTTCAGGAGGGTGCTGTGGTAAGGGGCAGGAACGCGCTGGGCAAGTTACCCGCTTTGGTGATCGGTCTCTGTCTGGTCCTCTCGAGCTGCGCGCCGGCGTCGACTGCGTCGCCAACCTCGACGGCCGCACCTTCCGTCGCGCCGACTGGAAGTGCCGTCCTCGCCCCTTCCCTGACCGCCACTGCAACGTCGACTCCCTTCCCGGCGCTCACCCTCCAGGCGGGTGACTCGTACTTCAGCGTTGATGGCACGCCGAGCTTCGTCCTCTCGAGGAACCCCACCGGCAAGACTCAGGCGGACTTCGATACCGTACTGGATTGGGCCCGCCAGGGCGGCACCAAGCTCATCCGCGTCCATATCACCGCCGGCTGGTTGGGAGACCCATGGATCAACACCGACTGGTCAGTGAATGAAAAGTGGGCCGAGGATTGGGACGGCTTCTTCGACCAGGCCCAGGCGGACGGGATCTATGTCATTCCCGTGTTCGGTGTTTGGGCGGATTGGAACAACGGCGCCCCCGATTGGGGCAATGCCTTCTGGAGCTTCAACCCGTTGAATTCGGCCATCGGCGGGCCTGTGACCTCGCCGGGGGAACTGTTCACGTCGGGTTCGGACACGCAGAACCACTGGCTGAACTGGGTCAAGACCCTTGTGGAGCGCTGGCAGGGGCGGAAGAACATCGCTGCCTGGGAGATATTCTCCGAGATCAACCTTGCGTCCGGCGCGCCCGGCCACACAGATGCCGGCGGCGGCGTGGACGAGGCCACCGGCGTCGATTTCACAAACCGGGCCGTGGCCGTCATCCACGCTGCCGATTCGCAACACCGCCCGGTCACGCTCTCTCTGGCCGGAGTCTACGCACCCACCGACAAATGGGCCGACTTCTACCACCTCGCCTCGCTGGATTTCATCGAGATCCACCCCTACAGCGATACGCTCGATCGGGAGCTGGTTTCGGAAGTTCACAGGTACCTGGCCACGTACCAGACGCCCGTCATGATCGGCGAATCGGGCCTGTGGTCAACGACCTTCAACAAGGACGCACCGGTTGGGATAGAACACGCCATCTGGGCGGGCCTTGTGTCCGGGGCTATGAATGGCCGCGCCCTTTGGACCGAGGACGGGTATGACATCTACGGCGCGCCCACTACCGCTGACGCAGTGGCATTCATGCAGACGTACGCCACGATGGAGCTGCCCGTGGCCGAATTCACCAATGGCGTCGACTTCTCCGGCTTCGGGCCGCTGACGTCCACCTCTTCATCGGGTGTCTGGGGCGCAGCGGTCGGTAACGACAAGTCGGTCCTCGGCTGGTACCGGGATGCAACCAGCGAACCGCCGAATTGGAACATGAAGCCGGTCGTTTCCAAACAGACCGTGACCATCACCGTTCCCGGCGCGGTCGCCAACTGGCGGGTGGGTTTTTACGACACCAAGACGGGAACGACGCTCCTCAGTTCCGCCTCCGTCACCCGCCACGGCAACACCGTCACCATCCATCTGCCGGATTTCAAGAACGACATCGCCTTCAAGCTATATGCCCAGTAGGAGTCATCGTGCCGCCCGATGAGCGCGTGGTGCTGCGAATGTCACTAGGCGGCCCTCGGGGCCGAGTAGGCGCCGCGCCGGGAGTACAGTCACTCCGCAGCAGGCGGTCCGTTCCGCTGCGGGAGGTTCCATGGATGTCGGCGAGTTCCGTCGTCTCAGTGTTCGGGTAGCCGCGACTCGAAGCTCGGAAACGCGCGCCTTTCACCAGGCGTTTGACCTGGCTCCGGGGACTACGGCCGGGTGGTCGGAGCGAAGCTGCGCCAACTGGCGGGTGTGGAGTCGCGCCAACGATGAGTTGCGAGGCGCAGTCGGCGAGCTGGAAGTCTTTCTCAGTGCAGACGGACCCAAAGATGGCTAAGCCTGGCACCACCCATCCCGCTCGGGCACGAACAAGCGATCATGCACGGCGCCCACTCGCCGCGTCAGGCGATCGGAGCCGGAACGGCCGGCATGGTCTCGGCGACTCGGATCAGACGCTCTGCCACGTCGCGGATCTCGGCCTCGGTCGTTCCGCGCCCCAGGCTGAAGCGCAGCGCGCCCATCCTCTCCCCGGGCGGGACGCCCATCGCCCGCAGCACGGGCGACAGGTCGACCGAGCCAGCGGGCTCCTTTTCATAGAGGGTGATCGTGTTGGCCTTCGCCCCCATAAAGCCTGATCTGATATAACTGTCGCTACTCCGAGCGGGAGTAACTCAGCTGGCAGAGTGTCTGCTTCCCAATCAGAGGACCATGCCCAACCGGACAAGCACGGGGATGGGTGCGAGGGATGGCCAAGACTCGGGTGTTTGTCAGCTTCGACTTCGACAATGACCGGGCACTCAAGGCCTTCATCATCGGACAGGCGGAGCATCCGGGCTCCCCGTTCGAGGTGACCGACGGGTCCCTCAAGGAGGCGCAGCCCCAGCGGGAGTGGGAAGCGAAGGCTCGGGCTGCCATCAACCGCGCCGACGTCTTCATCGTGATGCTCGGCCCCAAGACGCGATCCGCTCCCGGGGTCCGCGAGGAAGTCAAGATGGCGAACGAGCTAGGAAAGCGCAAGTTCCAGATCATCGGGTACCGAGACGGCTCGGAAGATTGGGCCGTTCCGGACGGCGGCCGAACCTACCGATGGGACTGGGACAACCTCAAGAAGTTGCTCTCTCAGTAGCGATGGCGTCCACCGTCGTCGCCATCCGCCAAGGCTCGGACTCATGGGCGCGGCAGGTGTTCGCAGCCGTTCGCGCAAGACTCAAGTCGCGGTGGGGGCTTGCGGAGGGAGGCGCCGTCCCGCATGGTCACCTGGTGCATGAAAGCGCCGATCTCGACCCGGCCCCTGGTGACCTGCTAGCCTGGATTGCGGCCGACCGCGGTCTGTCAACGACGCTGATACAAGCAGTCACCGCGGCACTGGAAACGCCATGACTAGGCTCGCGATCCAGCCACTCGATCTCGCCGGTCGGTTCATCTTCTTATCGGCCAGCATCCCGTCCGTGGACAGGGCGACGCAATACGGGGAGGCCCGCCCTGGCGACGTTGCCGATGCCGTCGTGGCCATTGCCCGAGGCGTTCTGACTGGTGGCGGTCGCCTTGTTTTCGGGGGCCATCCCACGATCTCCCCTCTCATCCTGATGGTGGCCGCGGAGTGCTCAACCCGGGACCCGAGTCGAGTGACGATCTACCAGTCCCGGCTGTTCGCCTCGCTGGTGACAGATGAGACGCTGCGCCTCGAGCGCGAAGGTTACGGGACGATTCGGTGGACCGAAGCGGTGCCCGGCGACTCTCCTGAGCGCGGCCTCGAGCGCCTAGCCAGCCTGGAAGTCATGCGCATAGCAATGCTCTATGAGGCCAAGCCTGTGGCCGCCTTCTTCGTCGGCGGTATGGAGGAAGGCACCACCCTCGAATACGTGCTCGCCCGAGACCTGCTGCCCCGGTCCACAATCTTCTGTATGTCTGGACCCGGAGGAGCTGCCGCCGGCTTCTCGTCGGTAGGCGACCTGCCGGAGTCGTTGGCCGAGTCGCTGCGCACCTCGCGACTCTATCCAGCCGTCGTTGACGCGTCACTCCGACTCGTGGCTATGCGCCCGGCGTGAGGCTCGCTGTCTTGTCGCCTTCTTGATCGGCTTGCTCGATAAGCTCAACCGCCTCGCGCGCCAACAGCATCGCCCCGAGGCTGTCGCCGCTCGTGCCGTCGGCCACGATCGGCACGAGCGCGGGATCGTGAACCGGCCGGGACGTTCGTTGCGGAGTACCCCTCATCCCGTCTGAGCGTGCCACTCTTCGGCCAGGCTACTGTCTGCCTCGGGCAGTTGTCCTCACGCCGGCCGCCGGCGGATCAGCCCAGGAAATCGGCGATGGCCTGGCTCGCCTCGGGATGTGTGTTTATCCCGTAGTGATTGGCGTCGATCTCGACCAGGCGTGCCGACGGGACCTGGGCGAGGAAATTGTCGCGCTCGGCCGGGGGCACGATGAACCCCGCCCCTTCGACGAGCGGCTGGGTCGCGCGCAGCAGGAGGACGGGCATCGTGAGACAGCGCCAGAGGGCCCGTGGGTCGTGCTCCTCCCCGTAGGTCGCATCTTCGAGGACGGCGTCCCGATCACTGCGGGCGCGGACGCCCCCATCGACGGGAGCCAGCTCGTAGGCGAAGTAGCGCTCCCAGTAGGGACTCCAGGGTCGGATCGTCCCGAGGCGCTGCACAAGCGCCAGGTACGCCTCCAGGGACGGATAGACCGTGCCCAGCCGCTCGACCGCGGCACGGATGAGGGGCACTGCGGCCGGGTCGGGCTCGCCGCACGCATCGATGAGGACAGCGGCACTCAGCCGTTCGGGCGCGAGGCGGGCGATCTCCATCGCCACGAACGCGCCCATCGACTGCCCGATGACGGCGAAGTGCGTGGCACCGAGAGCATCCGCGACACCGAGCACGTTCCTCGCGTGGCTCACCCACCCGTATGTGCCGGATTCGGTGACATCGCTGTGGCCCCGACCTCGCAGATCGAGCGTAACGACGGGGCGCGCCTCGCCCGCGATGCGCTCGGCGATGAAGTCGAAGCCCCTCAGGTTCGCCGACAGGCCGGGTATGCAGATCACCGGCAGGCCCACTTGCCCGCCGAAGCGCTCGGCGTGCAGGCGTCCCGACGCCAGCTGGAACTCGAGTGGGGAGCCGCTTGGAGAGGACAGTAGAACCTCTCCGCTTGCCTCGTTCACCGGCCCCGGGCCACTAGACGCATTATCAGCCACGCGTAATCCCGCCGACTCTCACGGCACCTCCTCGGACATCCCCAGGCCCTCGAGAACCTGACGCAGGAGGGCCCGTGGCTACGCAGCCTCGTTGGTGCTGATGTGTGCGTCTAACCTATCACGCGGTCGCCGAACTTCGCCGGCTATGAGCGGCGGACCGGGCGTTCGGCATCGCCAGCGAGTGGGTGCGCAGCAGGATGGCGGCTAGAGGCATAGCTTTGCCGCGTGGCGGGTCGCCGCTACGCCATTGAGGACGTGCTGGAAGGGCTGGCCCACACCATCGCAGTACGGGTGTCGAACGCCTCCCCTTCGCGCGCGGAGGTGGAGCAAATCGAGGTCCAATTGCTCCTCATCGACTATGACCTCGGCCTGACGGAGAAGGAGCTGAACGGTCTCTTCAGCCTGTTCGCCAAAGTCGACTGACCGCCGCAACTCGCAGTAGCGAGGTCCGGCGGCCTTCTCTGTGCTCGAGTCCTGCCGCATGAGCGGTCCGTTCGTCGTGGCCCACCGGCGGCGCGCTGCGAAGTGCGGATGGAGCTAACCCTGGTTCTCACTCACAGCCGCTCGGCCTGGGCCTATTCCATGCCGTTCTCTGGTGGCCTTCACTGTTCTCTGGCTGATGACTTGGTCTCTCCAAGCGCCGCGAGCGATTCGGTAGCAGCTTGGCGCACGTTCAAGTCCCGGTCTCTCATGGCGGCGCTGAGGGACTCGACAGCGCGGGGGTCGGGAATGTGGCCCAGCGCCTCGGCGACAGCCTCGCGCACGCTCCAGCTCGCATCCTCCAGAGCGGCTGCGAGGGGCTCGAGGGCGCGCGGATCCCCAATCTGGCCGAGAGCGTCCGCGGCAGCCCGGCGCACGCCGGTACTCGCATCTTTGAGGACGGCGATGAGGGGCGCGACGGCGCTGGTATCGCCGATCTTGCCCAGAGCCTCGGCGGCAGCTTGGCGCACGCTCGAGGTGTCATCTTTCAGAGCGGCTGCGAGGGGCGCGACGGCGCCGATATCGCCGATCTTGCCCAGAGCCTCGGCAGCGTCCCGGCGCACCCGCCAGTGGTTCTGATACTCCAGCGCCTTGCGCAGCCCCGGCGCATCTCCCTTGGCCTTGAACTTGTCGACGTTTGGCGGTCCGAACAGCGGCAAATGCAATCCTCCTCGCGCTAGTCTGACACGGACCGGACGTGTGTGGAGCTAATCCGCAGGGTCGGTGTAGCAAGCTCTGGAGAGCGCGTGCGTGCGCCTGCAATCAGCGTCCATTAGCTCCGCCGAGGGACGCGAACGGCCTCAAGCGCGGTCGAGCGCGCCAAAGCGATGAACGATAGGTGACCGGCCGGGTGCTCTCGTGCGGGGCCGCTCGCCTCCCCAGTAGCACGGGGTTAAGCCCCGGGCACCGTCCGTCGCCCTTCACCGGCGCGGGCGCTAGAAGCCGAAGGGGTTGATGTACTGGTCGATGTTCTGGGCGTCGAACACGAACGGAGGCCCGAGGACGACCACGTTGCCAGCGCCAATCGTGTATGGCTGAGTGCCGTGTGGGGACGGGTCCGACGGCACGGTGAACGTCTCGCCCACGTTGCCCTTGATCTGTCCGGTCACGAGGCCCACGGCCACCGCGTAGGCTACGTAACCGAGGTCGGTCGCGTTCCAAGTAGCGAACTCGGGTGCCACGCCCGACTTGACGTAAACTGCCATGTCCTGCGGTGTACCAATGCCCGTAACGAAGACCCTGCCGGTCTTCTTTTTGGCGGTCACCACCTGCGCCGCGGCGACGATGCCGACGGTAGTAGGGGCGACGATCACTTTGAGGTTCGGGTGGGCCGCAAGCATGGCCTGAGTCTGCCGGGTGCTGATCGTTGGGTCGTCGTTGCCGTAGTAGACCCCATCGAGCTTCAGGCCGGCGTACTTGGAGCTCGTCAGCGTCGTCTGCATCGCGGCGATCCAGCCGTTCTGGTCTGTGGCGTTCTGGGCCGCCGAGAGAATCGCGATCTCGCCCGTGCAGCCTGGGGCTTCGTCGCAGGCCATCTGGACCAGGGTCCCGCCCATGGCCGCGGTGTCAACCGGTTCGACGAAGACGTTGTAGGAGCCAGGGACCGGGCTCGAGTCGAAGCCAACGACCTTGACGCCCGCCGCCATAGCCGCCTGCAGTGCCGGGGCATCCCCGGTCGGGTCGTTTGGGGCGATGATGATCGCCTGCGCACCCTGGTTGGTCGCCGTTTGGATCATCCACATCTGCTTCGTCTGGTCGCCACCGCTCGTTCGGGGCGCGGAGACATCGCCTCCGAGAACTCCTGCCGCATCCTGCGCCCCCTCATAGGCAACATCGAAGTACGGGTTGTTGCTCTGTTTGGGGATCACGATGAAGCCGCCCGTGGCGGGTCCGGTGATGGTCTCAGCCGATGCCACTGCGGACGCCGAGGCCACCTCGAGCGGCGTAGTCGTGGCCGCAGCGGTAGCGGTAGCCGTAGCCGGTGGGGTCGTGGGTGTTGGGACCGTCGAGCCACAGCCTGCCAACACGATCACGAGCGCCATTCCAGCGGCCGCTCGGGAGAACCCGCGAAACACCAGGCGACTCATCGCTCGGGCAATGTAGACGGAGCGATCCCGGCGTTCAAGTGATACCGGGCACATTCGCACCCCGTAGAGGGCGCCGGCCTACTCGAGTGCGTCCTGAGACGACTGCCGCCGCTCAAGTCCCGCTCGAGGCCCTGACCCTGGCCAGTCGGGCGGAAGGCCGAAATACAAACGCGGGTTGAAGCCGTAAGGCTGGGGCACTACGACGCCTGTCGTCGGATCGATCAGTCGGCGGTCCCACGATGGCAGGGGCGCCACGAGGGGGCACATGCTCCATGGGTTCAACCACAACGCAGGGTAAGAGTCTCCGACGCTCCACGGAACCGTCGCCGACTCGATCGGAGACCGGGGCGCGAAGACCGTCCCTGGGATGCGTGCCCCTCGCGTTCAACACCAAACGCACGGCGCGTCGCCAGCTCGCGAAAACCCGCGTGCTACTCGCCGCGCCTCTTCTTGGCCTCAAGAAGCGCCGCGTCGGCCCTGGCGGTTAGCCGCTCGAGCGTGTCGTCCGGTTCGAGCCCAGCCAGCCCAACGCTGATCCCAACGCCAACGTTGCTCTGGAGCGCCCGACCGATCCTATCGAACCGGCGTTCGACCTCAGCAAGGTCGATTCCACCAAGGCCGCACACGAACTCGTCGCCGCCGTAACGAACGATCGGGTCGAAGGAGCGCAGATTCGACCGCATGGTCCAGACGAGTGTCTTCAAGACATGGTCGCCGGCGGCATGCCCATCCCGGTCGTTCACCTGCTTCATTCCGTCGATATCAACGAAGGCTATGACGAATTGCCTGTCCGCCCGCCGTGCACGGTCGATCTCACGCGCGAGCGCGACCGTGCCCATCCCGCGGTGGAAGGCTCCGGTGAGGTCGTCCAGGTGAGCGCTGTTCAACTCGGCCTCCAGAGAGGAACGTTCATCGGCGGCCTCGGCTCGATCCTGCGCGGCCATCTCTCGATCGGCCGCGGCCCGAACGCGGCTTGCTGCGGAGCGAGCGCGGATCCCCTCGAGCTTCTCCGACATTGAAACGTCGGAGGCAGCGATGGAACTATCCGACTCCTGAGCGCGAGCGTCCTTGCGTCGCGCCCTCTCGTCGCGAGCGACCGCGGCGGCGTCGCGCTCAGCGGCCGTCTGGATCCTTGGGCGACTGGTTGCCGCCCGGGGGAGGCGCGTGCCAAGGCTACTGATCGTACTCGCCTGGTCCCGTTCAGCAGCCAGCTGATCGCTCGCGGCGTCGGTTTCTCGTTCCGCCACGGTCTGGCCTGCGTCTGACGCGGTCTGGTCGGCATCGATCGCCCGTTGATCTGCGGAGCGGGCGATCCTCCCCTCGTCCAGCTTGCCTATACCGATGTCATTCATGAGACGCCACCAGGCGCGCATGGCGGCCAGCGGGATGCCAGACCGTAGTGTGCACACACACTATAGCCAGCGCTCTACGAAGAAAGGCGCCCGAAGTTTCGTCTGGCGCCGAGCCGGGCCACCCACTTTGGGAAGTGTCGGGAGGATCGACAACCGGCGGGCGAGCCCGTCCTCGGTCGTGAAGGCGGGACGGATGTTGTTGTGGACGCCACGACGACGCACTGATGATGTGGCGCGCAGTGTCCGTGCGCCGTTCCCAAAAGAAGTCATTGCCGGCAGAGCGCCGCTCGTTATCGAGGGGCATTGACTTGGCAGCCACGGTGTGGACCATCACGCTCTCGCGACGTCTAGCAGTCTCGATCCCATTCGGGTGGCGATCACAGGTTGTCCGCGGACATGCAATTGTCAACAGGTGGTATACCAGTACCGCAAAGCAGCCCATACCGCCTGCGGAGCTGCGTCCCCATGAACGGCGAAGGTGGCGGTCGGCGCGAAGTCTCGGTCGAGTCCACCGAGGCGTGGACGTAACCTCCCGAATGGGGTGTGGGCGTGAAGAAGGGCGAAGCCGGCGGCACCGGGCGGCGCGGCACGGTCCAGGACATCACCACTCACCCCGACGAGGCGGAGCTCGCCCGCCGCATCAGCCGCGCCCGCACCACGCTCAGGGAGTGCCATCGGGCCCTGATTCGCGCGACGGACGAACAGGAGCTACTCGACACGATCTGCCGCATCGCCGCGGGCCTCGGCGGCTACTCGCTCGCGTGGGTCGGCTTCGCCGAGGACGACGCACGAAAGACAGTCCGTCCGGTGGCACGTTACGGCGAGGCCGCACCTTATCTGGACGAGATCTCGGTTACGTGGGGCGACGATGCGCTCGGGCGCGGCCCGACCGGGACGGCCATCCGGACCGGCCGCGTCCGTCTGGCGCGCGACCTCGTCGTCGAGCCGAACTACGAGACCTGGCGCGCTACCGCCGCCCGGCATGGTCTGGCCTCGTCGCTCAGCCTGCCCCTGCTCAAAGACGACGTCGCGTTCGGCGCCCTCATGGTCTACGCGCCGGAGCCAGACGCATTCGGCGACACCGAGACCGAGATGCTCGTGGAGCTCGCCGATGACCTCGCGTTTGGCATCCGGACGCTGCGCGAGCGATCCGATCGCGAGCGACTCGCCTCCGGCATCGAGCAGGTGGCTGAGTCGGTCATCATCACCGACCGTGAGGCACGGATCACCTACGTCAACCCCGCCTTCGAGCGGGTGACCGGCTATACCCGCGACGAGGTCATCGGGAAGAACCCACGCCTTCTGCAGAGCGGCCTCCAGACGCCCTCGTTCTACGTGGCCATGTGGGCCGTGCTCACGAGTGGCTCGCCCTGGGTGGGCGACCTCGTCAACCGGCGCAAGGACGGTTCGCTATTCACCGAAGAGGCGGTCGTCTCGCCGATCCGCGACCCCTCGGGCGCGATCACGGGCTATGTGGCCGTCCAGCGCGACGTAACGCGCGAGCGGGAGCTGGAGGAGCGCTCGACCCAGCTCGCGCGGCAACGCGCCCTCATCGCGGATACGATCCGCGGCCGGCGCGCCGGCGACACGCCGGAGGCCACCGCGCAGGCGATCTGCCGCCAGGTAGCGAGCCTCACCGGCATCGCCGCCGCGCAGCTTCTCCTCTTCGGGCCCGATGATTATGCGATGCCAATCGGCTTCGCCGTCGCGGGGCATCCCGATCCGCCGCTGCGGAAGCTCTCCTACCAGCGCAGCCGGCAACTGCGCGGCCGAGCCGCAGAGGGCCCCTGGATCGAGCCGTGGACCAGTCGGCAGGACCATCCGTACGACCAGCTGCTCAAGGGTGTCGGCGTCCGCTCTCTCGCTCACGCCCCCGTGCGTTACGACGAGCGAGTGGTCGGGGTGCTCGTCATCCAGGCCACCGGTACCGTCGAAGGGCCCGCCATCACCGAGGCTCTGCCAGCCCTCGTCGAGTTCGCCGATCTCGCCGGGGCACTCATCGGCGGCGCCGTGGCCGAGCGGACCGAGGTGGGACGGGGTCGCGACTACATCTCGGGCATCATCGCCCACCAAGCCTTCCGGCCGGTCTTCCAACCGATCGTCGAGCTCGGGCGCCATAGGATAGTCGGCTACGAGGCGCTCACGCGCTTCACCGACGGTGCCGATCCGGAGATCGTGTTCACGCAGGCGGCCGCGGTCGGACTCGGCGCCGAGCTGGAGACCGCCACGCTCCGGGCCGCCCTCGCCGCCGCAAAGACCTTACCAGAGTCAGCGTGGCTCAATCTCAACGCGTCGCCCGAACTCATCCTTGCGCGAGAGCCGTTGGGCACGCTCCTGCGTGACAGCCGCCGACGCCTCGTGCTCGAGGTAACTGAGCACACGGCCATCGCCGACTACCCGGCGTTCCGCACGGCGATGGCAGCGCTTGGACCGGGGGTGGAGCTAGCCGTGGATGACGCCGGTGTCGGGTTCGCCAGCTTGCGCCACATCCTCGAGCTGCACCCGGCGTTCGTGAAGCTCGATCGTTCACTCGTCACGGGCCTCGAGTCCGATGAGGCACGTCAGGCGATGATCGTCGGTCTGTGTCACTTCGCACTAGCGACCCGCTGCCGGCTGATTGCGGAGGGGATTGAAACGGAGAACGAACTGACCGCCCTCAAGTTGTTCAAGGTGGAGCTCGGGCAGGGCTACCTGCTCGGTCGACCCCTTCCGGTCGGTGACGCCAGCGTTGCCCGCCCGGGGACGGCGACGCCCGGTCAGGGCTGAGCAGCGACCGAAGCTCGCATCACCCTGGTGTTCAGCGGCCGGCGGCTTCTCATACGCGCGAACTCCAGGCTCAGAAGGGCTAGCGTTGTAACCGGCGCTATCGCTGGATCGCGATGTCCTGGGCCTACGGCTTGAGCTCAACCCAAGTGGCCCCGCCGTCGTCAGTCGCCACAAGATGCTGCGGCGGCGCGTAGGCATAGTCGCAAATCACGAACCCCGGCATCCCCGAAGGTTGGGGGCAGGGTGGTTCCGGCTCGCTGACCACCATCCAACCATGGAGCGAATCGGCGAAGTCGATCGGGCCGCTGTTGTACGGCCAGAGTTCCCGGACGGCGATCGTTTGCCAGGTAGCCCCGGCGTCCGTGGTGGTCTGCAGCGATGCCGGTTCAGACGGATCGAGCACGACCCAGGTCGTGGGATCGGCCAGGGAGATCTCAAGCGTCCCCGGGTCGGCCACGACCGACGAAGCTGTCCAGTGCGCGCCGTGATCGACGGTGCGATAGAACACTCGCTGGCCCGGCGCCCCGTCCATGCCCGGCGTCGCATCGTACTTGGCGACGACGACCGCGCTGCCGTCGGTCCCGACAACCGGCGTCGTGATGAAGTCCAGCTGGCCGTGGACCGACCCAGGTACCGGCAGTGCTGTTCTCGTCCAGGTGTCGCCGCCGTCGGCTGTCGTCCAGAGCGTATGGGTGTCCGTCAGCCAGCCGTGGTCGGCATCCACGAAAGCGACGGTCAGGTTTCCATCGAAGATGCTGCCGTTGGGTCCGGCAACCGCCTTCACCGTACCCGCGGTCACCCTCCAATGCTGGCCGTCATCGGCGGTCCTGTAGATCTGCGCTTGCTGGTTCGTGCCGGTCAGGTAGGCGTAGGCGACATAGCCGGTGCTCTGGTCCGGAAACGCCATGCCAGTCGCAACGAATGGGGAGGCGTAAGCGATTGGGGCGGCGCTCTGGGTCCAGCTGGCGCAACCGTCGGTGCTCGTCCACAGAGTCAATCCGTCAATGAGCCAGATGGTCTCGTCGCCTAGGAAGGCGACTGGGTACGGGGCAGCCAGGTTCCCGTTGCTCGAAGTCCAGCAGGTCCGCCAACTCGACCCGTCGGTGACCAGGAGCCGCGACCCCGTAAGGAGCCAGCCGCCGGTTGCCGTCCGGTGCATCTGGTCGACGTACTCATGGTCCGCCAGGGCGGGTCCGAATGAACCCGGGACGCTTGGGCTTGGAGACTGCGGAGGAGTCGAATTCGAGGAGACCGGCGAGGGTGTGATGCTGGCCAGGGACGTCGCGCCCGGAGAGTTGCTCGGCCCGGCGGCGGCGCGGAAGCTCACCCAAGCCCCCGCCCCCGCGATCCCAGCGAGGATCGCCACGATGGCGACCGCGGCCATGGCCAGGTTCCGGAACGGCCGTCGCCCTCGGTGAGCGCGTTCGCCCCCGGCGAGCAATTCGGCCGAGGGGATCGGTCGCGACCCGGACGAAACGGCGTACCAGCGGCGCAGCAGCGCGTCCTCGTCGGCCTGGACGCGGCGATCTCGATGCTCGTTCATCGCTGTTCCTTCAGCTTCCTGCGTCCGCGGCTCGCCGCGGACCGCACGGCGTTCGCTTCGATGCCGAGAATCGCTCCGGCCTTAGCGGCGTCGAGGTCTTCGAGCGCCGTGAGCACGAGAGCCGAGCGCTCAAGAGCCGACAGCGCGCGGAAGCTGGCCCGAAGATCGAGCCACTCGATACGGGCGTCAGATCCTGGGGCGACGGCGATCGGGCCGCGGATTGAGAGTGCCCGCCGCAGCCGGCGGAAGCGATCCGTCGCGGTGCGGCGTGTCGAGACGAGCAGCCAGGGCAGGACCGGCACGGACCAGTCGACCTCGGTCCGTCGATCCCACAGCCGAAGGAATGCTTCCTGCGCCAGGTCCTCCGCGGCCGACCAATCGTTCGTCCAGGCCAGGGCGAACCGAAAGACCGGCAGCCAAGCTGTCGCGTAGGCCGTCTCGAATGCGCCGGAATGTGGATCAGGCACACTCGCGGCGAGCCGTAGAGGCTTGCCGTCTGCGGTGGGGGTCGGCCTGGCCGCGGTCAAATCGAATGGCATCACGTCGAACCGTACACGTTCGAACATGCCGAAACGCACGCGGGCTGCTCGGAGAATCTCCTAAGGTCAGCGGTCGCACCCCAAACACGACCTGCTCACCGTGATGCAGATGAGTTCCTGGGACTCAGGGCGTGCCCGAGGCGGCCGGCAGCGTGACGTTCTCGACGAGGTGCGCGGCCCAACCGTCGGCCAGCGACCCATCTGCGATCATGGCGTCGAGGACCTTCCGCACCGCCGCCTGCAAGCCTGACCGGCCCGGGGGCAGGGCCACTCCCATCTCGGCCACTCGGCCGGTCACTTCGTCGATCACGTGAACTTCCCCGTGTGGCTGGCTTCCCACCAGCCTATCGCCGAGTCGACGAACAGGGCGACATCCTGGCCGCTGGCCAGGGCAGCGGCTGGATCGGTATCGGTCTCGTACGACCGGACCGTCGGGGCTGATTTGCCGGCCGAAGAGCACACCGCGAATGCGTCTCCGTCAGGCGCGGAGCCTCGTGGCCGTGCTCTTGCCAATCGCCTACAACATAGTGTCGGGCTGACTCCAGGCAGGCCGACCACCATCACTTGGCCGGCCGCCGAAAGCAAGTGCGCCTACCCGTTCTGTGCAGATGGCGTACCATCGCTCGGCAATCTTCCTCCCTCCGTCCCGGGGGGATCCGTCTTATCTAGGAGGTAGACACCGTGCGCCTTACTTCTCGTGGCCAGGGCCTCGCGGAATACGCCCTGATCCTTGCCCTCATCGCCATCCTCGCCATCACCGCTTTGCTCTTCCTGAGCGGCCAGATCAATACGATCCTGAGCTCCATCGGCCACGCGCTCTAGCTCGCGGGCCAACACATCGAAACGGGCGGCACAGACGCCGCCCGTTTCGTGATTCTTGAAGGGTCGGGGAGCGTAAGGCTGGCGGGCCAGGCTATCCAAGCTCGGCCATCAGGGTGGCGGGCGTGGTGTTGGACTTGACCTTGAGTCTCGGGACCACGAAGCGATCGATCCGCAATTCCCCGCAGGCGGCGACCGCGGCGGCCACCCGGCTGTTGACGCCGCCGTACGGGTAAGCCAGGGACTCGGGCCAGTAGCCGGTGATCTGGGCGATCCGGGCGGCAGCCGCATCTATCTCATAGGGTACCCTGGCGGCTATGACGGCGGACAGTTCGACGTGATCCATGGCGTGATCGCCGATCTCGTCGCCGGCGGCCACCAGGGCCTGGAGATGTGCTGAGCTCAGGAAGCCCGGCCAATCGATCCGTGCGATCTCTCTCGCGGCCCCGTCCCGATTTCGGCGCTGGAGATGCTCAACCGCCCACAGCCTCACTCCGCTCCTGCGAACGCCGCATGGACTCAGCGGCGGCACAGTGGGAAGATGAACTGGTCATGACCGCTGCCGGGCGGCACCTGAGCCACGCTCAGGGACCGCGAGTGGCCTGGATCCTGCATCGGGTGAGGGCAAGCGAGCACGGACGCCCACGAGCAGGAGGGAGAGCAAAGCGTGACGGACGCACGCCGGCGCAGTTCGAAACGGTCGAAGCCACAGGCTGCCGTTCCTACCAACGAGCACGCGATCGTCACGACCGTCACTCATCGGCGCGCCGTTGAAGCTGCCCTCCGCGAACGGAATGCGTTCATCGAGACGATCATCTCCAGCTCCGGCGACGGGCTGGTCGTCTTCGACCGCGACCTGCGCATGATCGTCTGGAACCCGGCCCTGGAGGAGATGTTGGGTCTGCCGGCGAGTCGGATCCTCGGCCGGCGACCGCGCGATGTCTTTTCGGAGGCAGTGGCCGCCATAGTCGAGCAAACCATCGCCGGCGTCATGGAAAAAGGCGATTCGCAATGGCGTGAGTTCGCGCTGCCCGGCTCTCGGAGCGGTCCAAATGGCTGGGCAAGGGGCTTGTACCGGCCGCACCGCGACACGAGCGGGCAGATAGTTGGAGTTGTCGCAACCATCCGCGACATCACCCCCAAACACGAGGGCGAGGAGTTCCTCCGCGGGGAGGCTCGTTTCGTGCAGGAGCTTCTCGAGGCCATACCCAGTCCCATCGTCGCGAAGGACAGGGACGGTCGCGTAATGCTGTGCAACACCGCGTTCGCGGCCGGCAACTACGGCCTAACCCGAGACGAGGTCGTCGGCAAGACAAGCCTGGAGCTGGGCCAGCCCGAGGCCGAGATGCACGTCGAGCACGACCGCAAGGCCATCCAGAACGGAACGCCCGAGGTCTACGAGGCGGACAGGTTCATGGCAGACGGTACGGTGCGGCGCCAGATCGTGGTCAAGGCCCCGCTCCGTTCGCAGAATGGAGCGATCACGGGGACCGTCACGGGCAGCCAGGACATCACGGAGAGACACGCGGCCGAGCAAGCCTTGCGCCAGTCGGAAGAACGCTTCCGGACCCTGTTCGACTTCGCCAGCGACGCCATCTTCATCCACGACATTGGCGGCAAGTTCGTCGAGGTGAATCGAACCGCGTGCGAGCGGCTTGGCTACAGTCGTGACGAGCTCCTGACAATGTCGCCGATCGAGATATCTCCACCGGAGTTTGCGGCCCGCGTTGGCGAACGAGAGGACGCGCTCGCAGGCGTGGGAGCGTCCTTCTTCGAAACCGCCCACGTGCGGAAGGACGGAACCGTCGTACCAGTCGAGGTAAGTGCCACCATCATCGACCTGGGCGGCCACCAGGCTGTGCTGAGCATCGCTCGCGACATAAGTGAACGGCGCCGGGCCGAAGCCGACCGTATCGCCCTGGAGGAGCAGCTGACAGCGGCCCAGAAGATGGAAGCGATCGGCCAGCTCGCGGGTGGAGTGGCCCACGACTTCAACAACCTCCTGACCGCCATTCGCGGATTCGCCGAGCTTCACCTCGCCGAGCACCCGCCGGGCGACGCGGGCCGGGCGGATGTGCTCGAGATCGAACATGCCGCCGAGCGCGCCACGCAGCTGACTATGGGTCTGCTGGCGTTCAGCCGCCGAGCGGACGTGCACCCCACAGCTCTCGATCTTGCCGCCATCGTGCGTGACGCGATGGCACTCCTGCGTCGGCTGGTTGGGGAGGCCATCGTCGTCCGCCTCGAGGCCGACGCAAAGGTGCCCCTGGTTCTCGCCGACCCCGTCCAGATCGAGCAGGTCCTGCTCAACCTCGCCGCAAACGCCCGCGACGCGATGCCGACGGGCGGCACGCTGAGCATCGCGGTGAGGCGCAGCGTGCTCACGAAAGCCTTCGTCAGGTCCCATGCCGGAGCACACGTCGGCCTTCACGTCCTGCTCGAAGTGTCCGACACCGGCATAGGGATGGATGAGACGACGCAGGCTCACCTCTTCGAACCCTTCTTCACGACGAAGCCGTCCGGAGAGGGCACCGGGCTCGGGCTCGCGAGCGTTTACGGCATCGTGAAGCAGGCGGAAGGCTACATCGACGTCCGGAGCCGTCTCGGCCGCGGCAGCGTCTTTCGCGCCTACCTCCCGGCCTTCGAGGGTGCTGCGCCAGCTGCGCAAGTCGAGCATTCCGCCATCCCCGCGCACCGCGGAGGCAGTGAGACGATTCTGCTTGTGGAGGACGAGCCCACCGTACGCCTCTTCGCCCAGCGCGTGCTCCAGCAGCACGGGTACCTCGTGCTCGCCTTCGGCGACCCTGTCGTCGCGCTCGACGCCGCGATTCGCGACCCAACCTCGTACGACGCGCTCGTGACCGACGTCATCATGCCGGTCATCAGCGGTCCGACGCTCGCCGAGCGCATCACCGCGAGCCGACCGGAGCTGCCGGTCCTCTTCATGTCCGGCTACGAGGCAGGCGCCCTTCCGGCTGGGGCGCCGCCGCCGCTCGCGAAGCCCTTCAGCGCGCGAGATCTCGCCGTTGCCGTCGGGGCTCTTTTCGGACGGATCGACTGAGGGTCGACGCGGGGCTCGCCCCGGCCAGTCGGCGACCAGGGATAGCCGCCCGACAGTGCCGGCGAACGGCGTGACCATCGCGGGTTAGTGTCGTGGGGGGCCCGTGCCAACGCTGCGGGCTTACGGCGCGTGCAGCTCGATCGTCTCGCCATCGACAAGGGTCACGGCCGCGGCACCTCCATGGAGGGCCACGCCGTTGACCGTGATCTCGCCGTGCTCGGCGGCATCCCGAAATGGGCCCGAGTTGCCCGACCCCTGGGGGATCGCCAGGTCCCAGATCGAGAAGAAGGTGGCGAGAGTCGGTGTGACCTGGTGCGGGGCCCGGATGTGGATGACACCCGGGTCGTTCTCTGTCCGCACCCAGTAGTTGCAGTTCGATCCGGTGCTGCCTACGCCCTCGGTCGGCTCCAGGCGCTGGCCCCCGCTGATGAGCCAGAGATGAACCGTCGCCACGAAGGTCACGTTGCTGCCGTTGTCGCAGGCGATGCCATCAACGGTGTCGCCGTAGTTGGGGCCGCCAATCCGCATCCCACAGCCCGCGACCAAGACGGCCAATAGCACCAGCTGGAGCGCCGTCGCTCGCCGTTCGAGCCTCATGGATCCCTCCCAGCTCCCACGCTCGCTCAGCCTAGCACGCCGAGCAGCGCGTCGATCTCTGGCGATTGCTGTGGTCGCGATGAGACTCCCGCGGAACTGCCCAAAACGGACACCACAAGCGCAGCCATACTTGGGCTCCGCCGAGCCGGCCGAACGCGGACTCGATAGCGCAGGCGATCGCCAATGCCACACGCCATGTTCTTCGGGCTGTCGAACTACGTCAGCCTCGCCATCCTGATCGTCATCGTGATAGTCGTCGTCGGGGTCTGGTGGCTGCGTACCCAACACAAGTGACAGACGCCCTCGCTGATAACCTCGCAGGAGGTGGCGGCATCGCCCCGGCCTGACCGATCCGCACGAGCTGCTCATCGTGCGGGTCCCTGATGCGAGCCCCTGCACGTGATCAAGAGGCCGTCACCGAAGCCCACGTTGGGATAGTCCCAA
>PLOC01000022.1:0-9125 GCA_003141955.1 Chloroflexota bacterium | reverse complement strand
TTCGTCGAGGTCTTCGAGATTGCCGAGGTTCTTGGCGTTGATGTGCGTGATCTCGTCACGGAGCTTCGGCGCCCACCGAACTGACCGAGTTGGCGAGCTCTGAACGCTGCCCGGCGGCGAGTCACGAGTTGGCACAGGACACGGCGCGCCAGTAGCCCGGCCGGGGTGCGAGCAGTCGATCCGTGTCGCCGAAATGCCGGTCCCGAAACGGTGGGTTTTCATCCTCGCAGGACGACGGCGCCGGGCTCCAGAATGAAGTCTCGACCAACGGCTCAATGGCTTCCCCGGTATGACCGCTGATGGTCCGCGGTCCCAGTCTGCGCCGACCGGCTTTCGGCCTATTCCTGCCAAGGAAAGAAGACCTCCATGGACATTCCCAACATGACACTCCTTACCTGGGTCGTCGTCGGCGCGATCGCCGGCTTCCTCGCCAGCCTCATCACCGGGTCCCGTGAGGGCCTTGTGATGATGGTGATTCTCGGAATCGTCGGCGCCGTCGTCGGGGGATGGGTCGCCGGGGATGTCCTCAAGATCGCCAATGTGACCGGCGTCAACACCACGAGCATCATCGTCGCCGTGGTCGGGGCAGTCATCGTCATCTTCGTGGTCGGAAGCCTCGGCAGCAGCCGTGGCGGGTACGGCCAACGCGCCTGATCCGAAAGGCACCCTCACCGCGCTTGCCTCCAGAACTTCCCGCAGGATCGGTCCCCGGACGAGGGTCCGATCCTGCTCTTCTTTGCAGCGTACTGGAGCCGGCCATGGCACCCCGCGTCGCCCTTGTGCCGGACGGTGCTCTTTCCGTTCAGCTGGGTAACACATGAGACAGTTGTTGCTGCTGGCATTGTCTGGCATGACTCCCGTCCATTGATCTAGGCCGCGACGGTTGCTGCCAGTGTCGCCCTCCCGGTCGCCGGAGCCTCCCAACACCCTCCAGATCGATCCAGCGACCATCGGTACCGCCGTCGGGCTGTTCGAACGCTACGCCCTGGGCACTCTGAGCGCCTGCAACTGGCCGCCGAGACTGGTGTCGTGCTGGGCTCGAAGTGAGACTTGGAGCGGAGCCCTGTTTTGTCTGCGCGGTAAGATTGAGTCGTGCTGCTTCAGCAGACGGGGGAACGGCGTGACAGAGCGTCCAGATGATGTCCAGGAAAGCCCGGTCGCTCGCGCGCAGCCGGTCGCCCACAGACTCGAGGATGGCCCCGTCCTGGCGGACCGGCCAAAGGGTGTCGGATCTGGACGACCGAGTCGTGGAATCCTGCTCGGCCTCGTCGGCGTTCTCGCTTTGGCCGCCGTCTCCGCTGCTGCCCTGGTTTGGCAGGCCGGCTCGACGCCTGCCATCAGCGTCGAGCCATCCGCGACACCTCGCGTCACCACAACGACCGGTGGCGCAACCTGGACGGTGATGTGTAACGGCACGTCGAACAAGGACTGCGACGGGGCCATCGGGCTGTTTTCGAACAACCTCGCCATGAATTGGCAGCAGATCCTCGACGCGAGCGGCGGACGACTGATCGTCGCACCCAGGTCATGTCCGACGTTCAACGGACTCACCGCACGCCAGTGCTGGGACGTCACCGCGGTGCTGCCCAGCGGCCCGTTCTGCATGGTGGTCGCGAACGATGCGAACGATCCCCGCTATCCCGACTACTTCGAGATCGGTGGTCAGGACGGAACGGATCGCCTTGGTGGGTCACCGACCGGCTGGCCAATGTGTCTACGTAGTCCGTAGTGGGGGTGCGCAATACCGGAGGCGATCGCCCCGGCCGAGGAAGCCGTAGGTGCGAAGTCGCCGCGTTCCTGTGCTCACTTCATCGAGCAAGCCGATGCCGCCGAGGACTAGGGGCGAATACCTCGCGATGTGGCCTGTGGCCGAGCTTTCGGGAACGATGGTTCGGCGGGAAGACCATCATTCCCGCCCAGATAGAAAAGGGACTGGAGCTGGAGACGGGTCTCGAACCCGCGACATTCAGCTTGGAAGGCTGACGCGCGGCGCGCGGCCCACACCATGGCATGTCATGAAAAGGGGCCTCACCGGTGACAAGGTTGGGTTGTCAAAAGCAACCAGCACCGGGAGGCTCCAGCCATGTT
Organism: Chloroflexota bacterium; assembly: GCA_003141955.1. Lineage (GTDB taxonomy): Bacteria > Chloroflexota > Limnocylindria > Limnocylindrales > CSP1-4 > Fen-1039. Next base: position 7,037 of record PLOC01000022.1, on the reverse strand, counting down.
GTACGTCGGATTGGACCTGTCGCGCCAGAGGCTCGACGTGCATGTGCTCGATGAGGAAGGGCGAACGGTCGGGGTATCCGCCGTTCGCCTAGACGCGGACGCCCTGCGCACCCTCGCCAATCGCGTCCTGCGCCATGGCGAGGAGGTTAACGCGGTCATCGAGTCGATGACCGGGTCGCGCTTCGTCCACGACACTCTGGAGTGATTGGGCGGGGACGTGATGATCGCCGACGCGGTCAAGGCCAAAGGCGTCGCACCCGTGGCGGCCAAGACCGACAAGATCGACGCTAGTCCTCCCCGCGCGGGCCTCTAGGTTGCGATCACCAGGGTGGATTTCATGAGCATGACCTCGTACGGATTCCACGTGGACATCGTGAAGTAGATCGTCGTGGCGTTTCCGCTGCCGGTGAAGAAGGCTGGCAGCATGTACGGCCCGTACTCGCCACCCCACTCATCCTCTTGGCCCGGATCGCTGACCGAGTCGCAGTGTTGCGATTCGTAGCTCACGTGCATGAAGTGGCAGTAGCCGCCGTCGGTCCAGGGATCGAAGAGCACCTGGGTCGGCGACCAGGGGCCCCACGGGGAATCGGCCGTACGGAAGTTGATTCCGCGTGGCTGAGTGCAGTTGTAGAGCATGAGCCATTTGCGAAGGTAGGAGTTCCAGGCCACGGAAAGCTCTCCGAGGCAGGGCTGCGAGAAGAGAGAGACGGCCGCCGACTCCTGCGTGCTCCAGCGCGGCGTCCCGCTGCCGTCCGTCCCCGCAAAGTAGCGCAGCGCCTTGGCGTCTTCCACGGCATTCAGGGGCAGGTAGGCGAGGTAGGGATCGCTCCGGCGGTAGTACCCGCTGCCCCATAGCAGCAGGCCCTGGCCGGTTGTCGCGGGCAGGCCCGGGATGTCGGCGTTGTTCACGATGACCGAGGCGACGTTGATGAACTTGTCAGTCGAGAGGTCGTAGAGATAGGTGAAGTGCTGGGCGTTGTCCCTGGAACGGGTCAGCACCGAGCGGCCCATCTTCTGCTCCTGGGCGTTCCAATCGGTGGTGAAGACAACGTACATGTTGCCCTGGGCGCCAAAGCCGCTGACCGGCACGTCGTAGGGCGCTAGGGAAATGCCCGGGACGGTGGGCGGAAGGTAGAGCCCGTCCGGGCCGGTGACGAACCGGAGGCTGAGGCAATTGTCTGGGTCGGTGTCCGCGGTGAAGGCGATGCTCTTCCCTCCATGGGTGCCGACGGTATCGCCGAAGAGCAAGTACAGCTTCCCGTCGTACTCGAAAGAGGAGCCCAGGTCGGTCCCGGAAACGCCGTAGCGCGAGTAGGTCTGGTTCAGTGTCGGCTGGTTGAGCTCCCGGTCGGTGTCGCCGGTGAGCTGGCAGATCTTCTTCGTGCTGCCGGTTGTGTAGCGGACCTGCGCCGCCACGGATGGAGCCTGCGTCTGCGTCGCCAGGGTCGGCGTCGGCTGGCCGGAAGAGGGGCCGACCGCGGCCGAACTGGAAGCTGACTGGCAGGCCGCCAGGACGCAGGCGAAGACAAGACAGAGATGAACGAGTTTCCTATTCACGCTCTGTTCCCCTGATCCCCCAAGGCCGCCGCCACCGGCGTTCGGGTACTCACAATAGCGCCCGTCTGCAAGGCGCCGCCGTGGAGCGACCGGGGACCGGAGAGACTCATCGACCCTTGGCAGGCGGCGTTGTAAGTGTCTCCATGCTCTATGCGAGCGTCGTGACACTAGGCCCGGACGGGCGGGCGCGAGGCACGCCGAGCTCTATGGCCCCAAGACTGGCGCCTTCATCGCAACGGGCTCGATGACCGTGACCCACTCCGGGTACGGGCGGCTGACCGCGGCCGGCTGCCGTGCGAGACGGACGGGACGCGTAATGGTGGGTACGGCACTGATCGACGATCATGGACGTTCGGTGCGGCACGTCGGACAGATCGCCAAGCGTGCACGCGCAACCCCAGGAGGTTGACATGGCGAATGGCGACTACCAGCGGACCTGTAATAAGTGCCACCACACCTGGTCTGTTCCCGCTGGCATCGCGGAAGAAAGGCCAAACCTACAGTCCCTCGCGAGTCAATTCACATCGACGATCGGCGCCAAGTTCGACGACCAGATCGCGCTCCGCACGCACTACCAACGGCTTGCGAATGCCGCGAAGTGCCCGCAGTGCGGCGCCACGTCCTTTACCCAGCAGAAGGTCGCCGACTCGCCCACCTCGCCACAGTCGCCTGCCGAGATGCCTGCGAGCGTTCCCGCGGCGTCGACGACGCCGGGTGGTCAAATCCAGACATTCGTTCTCAACGAGAAGTTGATTTCGCTGACCGGTGATCTATGGATCGAGGACGGACAGGGCAACCACGCTTTCGAAGTCGATGGCAAGCTCCTCAGCATGCACGGCACGCATGTGCTCAGAGATCTCAGCGGCCAGCCGCTCTACGAGATCTCGAAGCCGCTCGCCCCGCATGTTCACAAGACCATCGAGATCAAGAAGGACGGCCACGTATCGGCCACCGTCCAGGAGGCGATCTTTCACCTGGGGGGCGACAAGTTCAAGATCACCCTCGCCGGGGGCCAGGAGCTCACAGTCCATGGCAACTGGTCGAATCGCGAGTTTCAGGTCAAGGATCAGGCCGGCGGGCAGGTCATAGACGCGTCTCGCATGTGGTTCAGCATCCACGACGCTTATGGGATCCAGATCGCGCCCGGCTTCGAGGTGCCGCTTGGTCTGGCCATCGTCGTTGCGCTCGAGCGCGTCGAGGCCCAAGAGCAGGGCGATCAATCGCCCGCTCAGAACCTGCTCGGCGGCATCGGCCCGTTCTGAGCGGGGGCTCCGGCGGTGACGGCCGACTGACCGAGAGCGAATCGGCGAGGGCGAGCGCGCCCTTTGTGACGAGCGTGCTCTTTGACAACGGTTGGTTCGAGGCTTGGCGAGGAAAGACGCTCCGAGTGCCGCTTGACGCCGCATCCTGCGTCACGATCCCGAGGATCGTGCGTGGTCGGGGTAAGAGGAGTGGAGCCTCCGACCCAACACTCCGAATCGCCGTGAGGCCGGGGGTGTCGCGGCCCACACGTCATCTACCCGGCTTGGCAATCTACCGCACGCCGGCGTCGAACGGCGTATGAGCCTTCCTGGAGGCCACCAGGGCGACGAGTTCCGGCCAGCGCTGCGCCCCACGCCAGGCGCGGAACCGCTCCGGGACCAGGGGAGCCGGCGCCCCGGGGTCCCGCACGAGCGCGTCGGCGGCTGCCAGCAGCGCGCCCAGGCAGTCGTCCATGTCGTCGATGGTCGCCGCGTCGCCGACCTCGCCGTGGCCCGGCAGGACAGTGGCCGCCCCCAGAACGCGAAGCCGCGCCAGCACGCCGAGCCACTGGACCGCGTCGCCGTCTTGAACGACTGGCAGCGTGTGGTTGACCACGACGTCGCCGGCCAGCAGCGTCCGGTCGTCCGGCAGGTGGATCGCCAGGTCGCCGTTGGTGTGGGCGGTCCCCAGTGCGATCAGATCCGCCCGGCGCCGCTGCCCGTAGAGCGTCAGCCGTTCGCCTATCGTGGCGTCGGGGGCCACCAGCCGCAGGCGGCGCAGCGAATCCAGCCTGGCCCCGGCTTCGCGGCGGCGGCGCACGGACTCCTCGTCGTCCCCGGCCGTCGCGTCGGCCGCCGCCGCCTCTGCGGCCGCGATCCGCTGCGGGAGCCCCGCCGCCGTCTCGAGAACTCGGTCGCGCGTGGCGCCGGTGGCGGCGATCGTGGCCGCGGCGGCGAAGACCTCGTTCCCGCCGACGTGGTCCATGTGCGAATGGGTGTTGACGACCCAGAGCGGCTCGTCGCCGGCCAGGCTTCGGACGACCTCATGCAGGTCCGTCGCCGCCCGAGCGGACATGAACGTGTCCACGACCAACCAGCGGCCGCCCAGATCCACGATCGCGGAGTTCCCGACCGCCGCAGGGAAGTCCGTGGCGACGGCGGCCCAGATCCCCTCGCCCGCCGCGACGAGCTTGAAGAAAGGCGACTTGGGCAGGCTCGAACAGGTGGCGGCCATCGGTTGAACCTCATACTGCAGTTGGCGGGGGCAACGAAGTCGGGATCAGATGGCCGATTCTACGGCCGACACAGTCGCGCGCAGGAAGCCAATCTGCCGCCCGCGCCCACGATGCGTGCGTCGTGGATGGCCGGTCAGGACGACGAGTCCGGTCCGGCACGCGCCAGTGTTTGGCTAGACCCATGCCCAACCTGGCCAAGCTCGGCGAGCCACCGACCGCAGCCAGCGGTCCGCCGTCGAGTCTACAGTGGGCGCATGGCTCGGGGGTGTGTGCTCTGGCAAGGTAGGTTGGCACTGGCCGCCATCACTCTGATTGTCGCCGGGTGCACCCACGTGCCCACCGTCAACGGGTCGTTGTCGCTGGAGGTGGCGGATCGGATTGCCGTTGTCGGGCAGGGGCAGGACTGGTATGCCGCGCTCAAGCTGGTGGACTCTCGACCAGACGTTGTCTGGAACGGACCTCCCAGTTACTACGTCACGGTCTGGCTTGCGGCTGGAGTAGACCCGGGCGGCTCAGCCACCGCTCGCGCCTGCAAGGCGATCCTCGACGCCATCACCAATCCCCAATACGGGAGGCCATTCTCGATCAACTCGGTCGATCTAGAAGGCGACAAGAACAGCCACGAATGCTGGGTCCCAGGCGCAGTTGACAGCCCGGTCCCGCCCACGTGATGCTGTCAAAGCCTCGCGGCCCGGTCCGCGGCGATGGAGACGACCAGCCGGGCACACGCCAGTGTTAGGTTTCCCCCAACAAGCAGCGGCCCCCGAACGCTGCCCGAAGCCGCCGAGATCGCGGCCTCGCCGGAAGGCGTCCGGGCAGCCGAGGCTTGGGCTCAGCTGATCTTGTGCATTGCCGCGGAGTAGGTCCGGAACGCGGCCGCGGTCATGCCCTCGCCCGTGATCGTGTACATGACCTTCGGATTGGAGGTGTCCACGACGACCGTCCACATTCCGCCCGATCCAGCCATGTCGCCGGTGAGCGGCCCGAACGCTTGGGAACCCAGATCTGGGGCCCAAAACCCGGTGCAGGGGTTCGGTTGGATGCCGCAGACGTTGCCCTCCCACACGTCGATCTTGTAGCCGGCCCCGTTCTTGTAGTGGGCCTGCAGTCCGCCGGCGCCGTAGTCATAGGTCATGTTCACAACTGACCAGCCGGCCGGGAGGACGGCACAGTAGAGGGTGAACTTCAGCTTCGAAACCTGGTTGGCGAGCCACTGCTTGATCGTGCTGCTTCCGGTGCAGGGCAGAACGCCGGCCGGTAGCGTAGGAGCGGGCGTGGGCTTGGCGGTCGGAGTGGGGATCGGCGCCGGTGTGGGCGTAGGGGCGGCCGTCGGCGTGGCAGTCGGCGTAGGTGCTTGTGTCGGCGTGGGCGTGGCCGTGGGCTCCGCCGTGGCCGTGGGCTCGGGCGTGGCGCTGGGTCCCTGACATGCTACAAGGGCCAGGCTCACGGTCAGGACTGCTCCCAGCAGGCCGGCTCTGCTCACAGATCGGGGCACCATCTTCGTTCCCTCCTTGTCGCTCCCATCGAGAAACGATGCACCTTTCGGTGCCCGCTGCTGCGACTCGGGTTCCATTGCGGGCGCCCGCAGAGGAGATCGTGAGTTATCAGGATATCTGCTTACCCCTGCCATAGCAGTCGCCCACGCGACAGCGTGGTTCTCATCCGAGACGACGACCGCGGTACGGCGCCAGTGTCAGGTTAGACCCCGCAGCTGGCGGATCGGGTCAGATTGGCAGCCATGACGGCCACCATGACGGCAAGTCATCTGAGCATGAGCCAACTCGGGAGGCCCGAGAAAAGGACCGCGTCCGCTCCCGGGAGAACAAGAGCAAACCACTGGTAGGTGACGAAGACAGCGAGGGTCAGCCCAACAATGGCAGCGGTCCGTGGCCGGCGACGCCCGAAGACGACCGTTGGGATCGCGAAGGCGAAAAAGGCGGACAAGAAGACGAGAGGTGAATAGCCGATGATCAGCGGCCCTTCTTGGACGGAATTCGCAGTTTGGGAGTCGGCCCACACCTTCTCAAGCAGCTGCCACCACGCGAACCACAAGATGGTCGCCAAGAGCAGACCGCCAAGACAGGCGCGCGCCAACAGCCGTCGTCCAGAAACGGGCTCGCGGACTAGCGACTCGGGTTGCATTGCCGGCGTCCCTCAAAGGAGATCGTCAGTTCTCAGGCTATCTGCCTACGTCTACTGTAGCAGTCGCCCATCCGACAGGAGGTTCTCATCCGAGACGACGACCGCGGCACACGCCAGTGTTAGGTTATACGCGCCTCAGTGCGACCCGGACAAGCGTAGGATCTTGGGGCGTCCAAGTGGGCAAACACGTGAGGAGAAGGGGATCGTCGGATGCCACGACCGTTGAGATCTGACGTGGGCGTGTTGCGCTTGTTCGTCAAGGTCGCCGAGGATGCCTTGACCTCGCCCGCTCTGCAGACCGACTTCACGCTGACCATGCGGTTCGACCAGCAACACGTCGAGACCACATTCGACGAGCCGGCTCTTAGGGACAAGCGAGACCTGCTCGTTGTCATCAGGAAGCTAGACCAGAAGAGCCATGACGCCTACTTGCCGAAGGTATATGAGGCGATCGACCGCATCGGCGTCAGGGATGAGTGGCGCCTCGGCCTAGCTGGCGCGAGGGAAGCCTACGCGAAGGGCCACGACGTTGGGGACATACGGGTGCAAATACCAGGCGAGCCGCCGAGGGCAAACCCTACTTGGATGCTACCCCGACGCGCATGGGAGTTGTGGCTAGATGGCGAGGTGATCCATGACGACTTCGCCAAGCAGTCCGAGTGGGAGAGCCTAGGGCCGGCCGAAGGGCCGGTTCGACAGATGGCTTACGACTATCTGACGATGCTCTTGACCCAGGCCGCTTTCCTTAGCCGCATGATCCGTCTTGGCCTGGCCATGGCGATAGATCTGCCGTCCTCGCCACCCGGTCTCGGCCGTGGCGATGAGCTGGCATGAGTGCGGCTAGTGTCGCGATTCGCTTGTA
>PLOC01000076.1 GCA_003141955.1 Chloroflexota bacterium | reverse complement strand
GCGCTCATGGCAGGAACGCTCCGCCGGCGGGGCCGCTGCCGGTCAACGCGTTGAGGTTGACGCCGCTCGTTGTTGTCGTCGTTCCGCTCCGCGTGGAGGACGTTCCGACCACGACAGTGTCACCGGCGCTGAGGCCGCTGGTGATCTGGACGTAGGAGGTTGTGACGACGCCGACCTGGACTGCAACGCTGCTGGTGCTGCCGTTGGCATTCACGACCTCGACGGTGTAGCCGGTGCTGGCGGAGCCCGACAGGGCCGTGGCGGGCACGCGCAGGGCGTTGGCGACCGAGGCCGTCGTGACCGTCACGGTCGCGCTCATGCCTGAAAGAACCGTGGCGGGTGGGTCGGTCAGCGTGACCGTGACCGCGTAGGTCGCCACGCTGCTGCCGCTGCCGCCGGAGGACGAGGAGGACGCCACCGGCACGATCTGGGTCAGCGTTCCGGGCACCGACACGTCGGGACCGGTGATCAACGCCGTGGCCGTCTGCCCGACCTGGAGGCCCGTAATGGCCGACTCGGCGAAGCTGGCAGTGGCCACCATCGGCCCGACGGACTCCTCGATCGCGTAGCCGCTCGGGGCGCTGACGCCGGGCAGGATGTTGACCGCTGTGATGAGACCGTCAGCCGGGGCCGCCAGAGTGGCGTCGGTCACGGCCAGCTGAGCGGCATTGACCGCGGCCTGGTCCGAGGCCACCAGGGCCTGGTCGGCCGTGACGGTGGCGCTGGCGGTGGGAGCGGTGTTGTTCTGGTACTGCAGCTTGGCCGCGGTCTCGCTGAGCGATGCGCTGGTGACTTGCTGAGCTGCCTGCTGGTTCGACTGGCTGACCTTGAGCTGCGTGGTGGTCAGGTTGCTCTGCGCGGCCTGAAGGGCGGCCAGGTTCTGGGCGGAGGCGTCGCCGTTGTATGCCGTTTGTGCGGCGCTGACCGCTGCCTGGGCCTGGCTAAGGGTCAGGGCGTTCTGCTGGTTGGTGATCTTCCTGTTGGCGACGGCCTGGCTGTAGGAATTCTCCGCCTGGCTGAGCTGGTTGCTCGCCTGGGCCTTGGCCAGCGCGGTGGGACCGGCCTGGTCCGTCGTCAGCTTGGACTGGGCCGAGGCGAGCGTCGCCTGGACCGAAGCGAGTTGGAGTTGCGCGGCCGTGGCGTCCGCGGTGGCCAGGGTCGTGCCCTTGGTCACGCTTTGCCCCACCGTCACGGAAACGGCGGTAACCGGCCAGGTCAGGGATCCCGATGAGGAGCTGCCGCTGCCGGTGGAACCGCCGACGCCGGACGTGGTGTCGGCCGAGCTCGCGATGACCGGCGAAACGCCGAAGCTGAGGCCGTAGACCGTGCTGGGCGAGATCGTCCCGGTGGCCACAGACGTGGCGCTGACCGTGCCGGTCGTGACCGTCGACGTGGTGTAGGCAGAGCTAGACGATCCCCCGAAGACGGGGCCGACCACCGTCAACACGACGGCCCCCACGCCCACGAGGATCAGTGCGATTGATGCCAGTCTCAGCTTCATTCATTCATGCCTCTCGTGTCTCGCCGAGTCGCCTCTGCCCGTGGTCGAGCCACGGTTACCGCCGAGCAAGCTCGCTCGTCGCCAGCGTTCGCCCGCAGCTTCCTTCGGCGATGCTGTCGAATGGATTACGGCACGCAGTTGGCGCGCGGCCCGTTCCCTGCCGCTTGCGCCGCTCGCCGATCGGTCAGGACTGCGCCGGGGGTCGCCGAGTCAGCCCGCCGCCAGGAGGCGCAGGTCGCTCTCCAGGTATGCGGGCTTCGTGTTCGGAGTGATCCGGACTCGCGGGACAACGAAGCGGTCGGCCCAGGTCTCGAGGGCAACTGGCACTCCCGTCGGAGGCTCGGTGGCGCCGGGCGCTTCGGGCGCCACCGGCTCTTCGGTCACCGCAATCCTCAGCTCCCCGCAGGCGGCGACCGCGGCGGCGACCCGGTTGTCCACGACGCCCGACGGATAGGCGAAAGACTCGGGCCAGCGGCCCGTGACCTGGGCGATTCGAGCGGCGGCCGCATCTATCTCGTAGGGCAGTTTCGCGGCTGGCTGCTCGGCCAGATCGACGTGGTCCATGGTGTGGTCGCCGATCTCCTCACCGGCGGCCACGAGCGCCTGGAGATGACCGGACGTCAGGAAGCCCGCCTGATCGATCCGGCCGGCGATGACGAAGTATGTCGCCACGAAGCCGTGGCTCTGGAGGATTGGGAGGGCATAGGTGTAGCCGTCGTCCCAGCCGTCGTCGATGGTGATCACGAAGGTCTTGTCCGGCGGCCTCACGTGCGCCTGCAGGTCGTTGGCGAGCGTCGCCATCGTGATCGTGTGCCAGCCCGCCTGCTTGATGGCGTCGAGCTGGGCAGCGAACGTGTCCGGGGGCACGACCAGGCCGGGAATCGAGTCGCCTGCCTCGGCGGATGGCACGATCCGGTGGTACATCAGGATCGGCACGTGCAGCGTGAACGAGCCGGCCTTTTCGCTCGCCGGAGCCGTGACCGGGATGGCGCTGCGGACGGACTTCGGATTGCAGCTGTCCACCAGGGGATAGCTGGGCGCCGGCGTCGCGAATACTGGTGTCGCAGTGACCGCAGGAGTCGGAGACGGGCCCCCGGTCGGGCTGGCAGTCGGACTGCCGCCGGCAATCGTGGCCATCGGCACTCCAGCGGTCGACGGCACCGGAGTGGGCCCCGAGCTGCCCGCATGCATGGTGGCCCAGCCGGCGACGGCCAGCACCACGGCCAGGCCCAGCGCTGCGGCGACGACGCCGTAGCGACGGCCCCTTCGACGGCTCTTCCTTCGGCGTAGCATTTCGAGGCAACTCTAGGCCATGTGAGGCGAGACATCGCCGATTCGCCGGCCACTCGTCTCGACGACTGATCAGACCTGCCGGCCCTGTGGCGTTTCATCCCGGATCATGCGAAGGAGATCGATGGCACGACGGACCCGCCACTCGTGGCCGGCCCGTTCGTGAGCCGCCAGGTCCCCGTCACCGACTCCGGCCGCTTTGTCGGGTCCTCACCGTCTCGTGTTGCCTCGCGGCTAACCCGGCGGGGCGGCCTTCTCCGCCGTTGCGGTTAGTATCGAGCAGGTGCCCCTCGCCCGACGACGGCGACGGCCGGGGCCGAGACTGACCACCGCGATGGGCGAGGCGACATCGGACTACCTTGTCCACCAGTTCGACCCGGTCTTCGTGGTGCCCCTCGCGGGCATCGCCCTGGTGGCGGCGCTTCTTCTGCAGTTGCTGGCGCGACGGTACGTGGCACCGATCTACTGGCTGGCCGTGGTAATGGTTGCCGTATTCGGCACGATGGCGGCCGATGCCCTGCACGTCGGGCTGGGCATCCCATATGTCGTGTCGACGACGTTCTTCGCAATCAGCCTGGCCGTCATCTTCGTGGCCTGGCACGTGACCGAGAAGACCCTTTCCATCCACAGCATCAATACGCACCGTCGCGAGATGTTCTACTGGGCAGCTGTCCTGGCGACGTTCGCCCTTGGCACCGCCGCCGGTGACATGACGGCGACAACCTTCGGCCTGGGTTACTTCGCTTCGGGCGTCATATTCGCCGTGTTGTTCGTTGCCCCTGCTCTGGCGTACTGGCAGCTCGACCTGGACGAGATCGTCGCCTTCTGGATCGCCTACGTCATGACCCGGCCGCTCGGCGCCTCGTTTGCGGACTGGGTAGGGAGGGCTCGCAACCTGAGCGGCCTTGGGCTGGGTCAAGGAGAGGTCAGCCTGGCCTTGACGACCCTGATCGTCATCCTCGTCGGCTACCTGACTGTCACCCACAAGGATGCCAAGGGCGAACACGGTAGCCTCGATCGAACCCGGGCCGATTAGCGACCCCGGCCACTACCGGGCCGTCGATCCTCTCGACCGCCGCCAGCCGGACCTCAGGCCACCGACACCCGCACCTGGTCGAGCCCGGTCGCGCCCGCCGGCGAGGGGCCGCCCGGCGTTGCAGTCTGCACGGCGCCCGTCCCGTCTGTCGCTCGGACCTCGATGGTGTGCGTGCCCGGCGTCGCCTGCCAGCGCAGAATCCACTGCACCCAGGTCGCCTTGGAAATCGCGCGGGCCAGCATGGCGGTTTGCCACTGCCCATTGTCGATGCGGACCTCGACGCTCGCGACCCCGCGGTCCGGCGCCCAAGCGAGCCCGTCGATGTCGACCGGTCCGGCTGCCAGGTTCGCGCCGTCGACGGGATGGTCGATCCGCGACTCGGTCAGGATCGGGCCGTCCTTCGCCCAGCCCAGGGCGACCCAGTACGCATCGAACGCCTCGCGGGTGGTCAGCTCGATCTCGGAAAGCCACTTGGTGGCCGAGACGTAGCCGTACAGGCCGGGCACGATAAGGCGCGCGGGGTACCCGTGCTCCGCGGGCAGCGGCACCCGGTTCATGCCCACCGCGATCATCGGCTCCCTCGACGGATCGAGCGCCCACGATGTGGGAAAGCCGACCGTGAACCCGTCGACCGAGCGGCCGACGATCTGCGTGGCAGCCGGTTGCACGCCCGCCCTGGCCAGGACCTCCTTGAGGTGGACGCCGGTCCAGAGCGTGTTGCCGATGAGGTCCCCGCCGACGGTGTTGCTCACGCACGCCAGCGTCACGTACTGCTCGAAGAGCGGCATCGCCACCAGCTCCGGGTACGTGAACGTGAGGGGATGGTCGATCATGCCGGTCACCCGCAGCTGCCAGCCAGACGCGTCAACCTGCGGTACGAGCAGCTCGGTGTCGATTCGGTAGAAGCTGTCGTTGGACACGACGATCGGGGTGATCCCCGGAGCGGCCAGCGATTCCGCGGCGGCCAGGGGCGGTGTCACCTCGGCCGGCGCCGGAAGGTTCGCCGACACCGGGACGCCCGCGGGATGCTGGCGATCGAGAAGCATGCGACCGAAGGCGCCCAGGGCCAGGGCGCCGACCAGGAACTCACCGGATCGGATCAGGAAGCGGCGCCGGTTCCAGTCCCTCACAAGGAGGGACGTCGCGTTCCCGGTGGCCACCGGGAACGCGGCCCGGTTCGAGCCGGGTAGACCCACGCGCACCGGCGCCAGGAACCCGGCCTCCGCGAGCAGGATCCTGAGGGTGGCGATGCTCGCGGCCGTGGCAATTGCGGCGTTTACCGCGGCCAGCACCTGCGAATTGAGCGGCTGCAGGGCCGCGGCCACGAAGGCGACGAACCCGAAGCCGACCAGGAGCTGGGCTGCCAGGCCGAAGCTGCGGCGACCCAGGATTCCGGCAGCCGCCGCAACGAGCAGGGCCACCACGACTACGGCGACGTTCAGCGCGGTCTTGTCGTTGGTACCGAACAGCGTGGCGACGGCGTCCTTGGCGCCGGGCGGCTGCAGCGCGATGACGAGGCTCCCGACCGCGACGACGAGTGACGGGACTCCCGGAACCACCCCGGCCAGCAGCTCGCTCACGGCGATCGCTACGGCCCCGGCGATGACTCCTGCCACCCCGGCGCGCGGAATGGACCGAAGAGGCGAGGACCCAGGTGTCGAGCGGCGGCCGGCCTCTCTCCCGGTCATGTGTCGATTTCCCGATCGGCGGGCTTCTCGACGGTTGCGGCAGGGGCGGCGGTCGGCTTCACGGCGGGCAGGCTCTCGGCTCAGGAGCGCGACGGCTATCGCAGCCTGCATGGTAGAACCCCGGAAACACTGAGGTGCGTCTCTCGCATGGCGGTTTCAGCCGGCGTGCCGGGGAGCCCGCAGTCGAGCATCCCTGCCTGTGCTCGTTGACCTGCGACCCGCGAGCTCCTCGAGAGACGCCCTTGAGCGGCTCGGGCATCATTGACCTAGACGTGGCACTCTGCCGGCGGTGGCGGGAGGCGGCTGAACAGGAGAAAGGGCGCGGTCGATGGCAAACGAACCCGAGCCCATGCTGAGCGTCGAAGAGGCACAGGAGCAGCTGATGGCGGCGGTGGGCGAGCCGCTGCCCGGCGAGGACGTGCCGCTCGACGAAGCGCTCGACCGGGTGCTCGCGGAGTCGATCCGGAGCGCCCTGGACCTGCCTCCGTGGGACAACAGCTCGATGGACGGGTTCGCGGTCCACGCCGCCAACGTTGCCGGCGCCTCGTCGGAAGCGCCCGTTCGGCTGCGCGTCGTGGGCGAGGTGCAGGCGGGCGGCTCGCCCGCCCTTGAGCTGCCGCCGGGCTGCGCGATCCGGATCGCAACCGGGGCGCGGGTCCCCTCGTCGGCCGACGCGGTCGTGCCCGTCGAGTCGACGATTGTCCAGGCGGCGGGGAGTGGCTCGGCCAGCGGCGATGCCGCCGGTCCCGGCTCGCCGCGCTCGATGGGATTCCGTGCGGGTGAGCCGTTGCCCGAGGCGTGCCTGGTGACCGCCGGCGTCGAGCCGGGGGCCTTCATCCGTCGTCGTGGTGAAGACGTGCGCGCTGGAACGCGCGTGCTCGAAGCCCATCGGCGCCTCGGACCGGCGCAGATCGCGATGAGCGCGGCCGTCGGCCTCGGCTCCGTGCGCGTCCACCGCAGGCCGGTAGCGGGCGTGCTCTCCACCGGCGAAGAGCTGCGCCGCGCCGGCCAGCCACTCGGCGACCTGGGCATCCCCGACGCGAATCGGCCCGGCCTGCTGGCGCTGTGTCGGGACGCGGGCGCCCTGACGGTCGATCTCGGGATCGCCGGCGATACGGTCGAATCGGTCCTTGGTGCCCTGCGACCGGCGATCGAGCGCTCGGACGTGCTGATCGTGAGCGGCGGCGTGTCGGTCGGGCCGTACGACGTCGTCCGGGCGGCTTTCGAGGCGATCGGCCGGGTCGAGCTGTGGCGGGTGGCCGTCCAGCCCGGCAAGCCTTTCGCGTTCGGCCGGTCGAAGCCCCGCGAGTCGGACGGGCGGAGCGTCCTGCTGTTCGGCCTGCCCGGCAACCCGGTGTCGACCTTCGTGACCTTCCAGCTGTTCGTCCGGCCGGCCCTGGAGCGGCTTTCGGGCATGCTGTCTCCGAGCGTGGACGCGGACCGGGCTGTCACGGAGGACAGGCTGCAGAAGGCGGCGGGGCGGCGCGGTTTCCTCCGGGTCACTGTGAGCCGCGACGAGCGGGGCGACCCGGTGCGCGACGGCCGGGGCAGGTTGCTGGTCCGCCAGGCCGGCCACCAGGGCAGCCACGTGCTGAGCGCGCTGGCCGCGGCCGACGCGCTGGCCGTCGTGCCGGAGACAGTCGGCCAGCTGGAACCCGGAGCGGAGGTGGAGATCAGATGGCTGCGAAGGTGAAGGCCGGCGACTGCGGCGCGGACCGGGGTCCCGGCGAGAAGCCGGAGATGGCCGGCGATCGGGACCGGGAGCCTCGCCGCGCGCTGGTCGTCACGGTGAGCGACGGTGTGGCGGCAGGCGTCCGCGAGGACGTCAGCGGCGACGGCCTGGCCCGTCGGCTGAAGGAGCTCGGCTTCGACGTCGATCGGGCGGTCGTGCCCGACGAGCAGGTCCAGATCGAGCAGACGTTGATCACGGCGGCGGAACGCCACGCCCTGATCCTCACCACGGGCGGCACCGGCCTTACGCCGCGCGACGTGACGCCCCAGGCCACGCGGGCCGTCCTCGAATACGAGGTGCCGGGCCTGCCCGAGCGCATGCGTTCAGAGGGCGGACGATCCACCCCTATGGCGTACCTGAGCCGGGCCGTGGCCGGAGTGTTGCGGCGGTGCCTCATCGTCAACCTGCCGGGCAGCCCGCGCGGCGCACTGGACTCCCTTGCAGCGCTTGAGCCGATCCTCGACCACGCCCTGGTGACGCTCGCCGGGCCGTTCGACCACGACGAGGGTCGCGGCGGCCGGGCGCTCCGTGCCGAGCCGGCGGGGCGGCCGCCGCGTATCCCGCGTTCCTGAGGCATTCGGGCCACACGTAGGTATTTCGGCCAGATTCGGCTAGACTTCCTAGGTATGGAAGACAGCACCAGTCGGGGCGCAAGCCTCCGGGTCGGCCAGGCGGCCGAGATGCTCGGGGTGTCCATCGAGACACTTCGCCGGTGGGACACCGAGGGCCGTATCCGGATGGAGCGCTCGGCCGGCGGCCAGCGCCGCGTCGCCATCGCCGAGGTATCCCGACTCCTCGACGAGCGACGGCGATCGACCGCGGACCGCCCCATCGTGGCCCAGTCGGCGCGCAACCGGTTCCCGGGCGTCGTCACACGGGTCGAGCTGGACGCGGTCGCGGCGGTCGTCGAGGTCATGGCCGGGCCACACCGGTTGGTGAGCCTGGTGACCGCCGAGGCCGTCAGGGAGCTCGGTCTCAAGGTCGGCGACGAGGTGGTGTGCATCGTGAAGGCCACGAACGTCATGGTTGAAATCCCATCAACCAGAGAGGCACGCACATGAGAACCCGTTTCGCCGCATCGATCACCGCCCTCGCGTTGGTGGTTGCGGCATGTTCGAGTGGCGCCACGGCATCACCCAGCGCTCCACCGACCGCCGCCCCCGCGACCACCGCGCCGGCCACCAGCGCCCCCGCGACTGCGGCGCCTGCCAGTCTCACGATCTACGGCGCGTCGTCGCTCACTGCGGTTCTGGCCAAGGTGAAGACCACGTACGAAGCGGCGAACCCGGGCACGACGCTCACGATCTCGACCGACTCGTCGTCCGCGCTCGAGACGCAGATCGAGCAGGGCGCCCCGGCGGACGTCTTCCTGTCGGCAGACACCGCCAACCCGCAGAAGCTGGTCGACCAGGGCCTTGCCGTCGGCGGCATCACGAAGTTCGCCGGCAACCTCCTGACCGTCATCGTCCCGACCGGGAACCCGGCGGGCATCCAGACTCCGGCCGACCTGGCGAAGAGCGGGGTCAAGGTGATCGCCGCCGGTGACACGGTCCCGATCACGAAGTACGCGAACCAGCTCGTGGCGAACCTGGCCAAGCAGCCCGGCTATCCGGCCGACTTCGTCGCGAAGTACAACGCCAACATCGTTTCCAAGCAGGCCAACGTGGCCGCGGTCGTGTCCCAGATCGCGCTCGGCGAAGGCGACGCCGCGATCGTGTACGTGACCGACGCGAAGACCTCCACGAACGTCGTGCCGATCGCGGTGCCCGCGGCGGCGAACGTGCTCGCCACCTACTCCGGCGTGGTTATCAAGGCATCTGCGAACGCGAGCGCGGCCCAGGCGTTCCTGGCCTGGTTCGCGGGGCCGAGCGGCCAGGCGATACTCGCGTCGTTCGGGTTCCTGCCGCCGTCCTGATCGAACCGACCGATGGATCGACCCAGTGGCGGAGTGCCGGTACGGGCGAGCCCGGCGGGCCGCGTCCCGTGGTTCCGCCGCGGCTGGGGCTCTCGGTCGCTGGCCGTCTTCGCCGGCCTGGCGGCGCTGTTCCTGGGCCTGCCGGTCGCGGTCCTCGTCGGGCGGGCATTCCTCGACGGATCGCTGGCCCGCGCCCTCACGACGCAGGTCGTCGTTGAGGCCCTGGCCCTGAGCCTCACGACGACGGCGGTCAGCCTGGTCATCACGGTCGCCTTCGGCTTGCCCCTTGCCTACGTCCTGGCCCGGCGGCGGTTCCGGCTCTCCGGATTGGTCGAGGCGATCGTCGACCTGCCGCTGGTCCTGCCACCTTCCGTGGCCGGTCTCGCTCTGCTGCTAGCGCTGGGCCGGCGCGGTTTCCTCGGCGGGCCGCTCGAGGCCGTCGGGATCGAGATCCCCTTCACGACCTTCGCCGTTATCCTGGCCCAGACGTTCGTCTCGGCGCCGTTCTTCGTCCGTTCGGCGCGAGCCGGGATCGCGAGCGTCGAGCGCGACCTCGAGGACGCCGCTCGGGTCGACGGCGCTTCGGAGATGACCGTCTTCCGCCACATCACCGTCCCCCTGGCCGGCAGCGCCCTCGCCGCGGGCCTCGTGATGAGCTGGGCTCGCTCGCTCGGCGAGTTCGGGGCCACCATCATGTTCGCCGGGAACCTCGAGGGTCGGACGCAGACGCTCCCGCTCGTCGTGTACGGCGAGTTCGAGGGCGGTGACCTGGATGGGTCCATCGCCGCGGCGGCGATCCTGGTCCTGGCCGCCTTCGGTGTCCTCGTCGCGGTTCGGTTGCTTCACTGGGGGCGCGCGCTGGACATCCGAAGCCTTGGGTGACGGCCCACCGGGCCGCGCCGGTGGGAAACCCGGGCACGGGCCCTACACTGGGCTTCGGTGTTCCGCCGCGAGTCGAACCAGAAGGTCCGGCGGTGGTTTCTCTGGAGGCACGGCCCATGAAGCTAAGCGCTCGGAACCAGCTCCCGGGCACCGTCAGGACGGTGACCACAGGGCAGGTCATGGCCGAGGTCGTCGTCGACGTGGCCGGCGGCCACGAGGTCGTGGCGGCGATCACGGCCGAGTCCGCCCGCCGGCTCGGCCTGGCGCCCGGGAAGCATATCGTTGCCGTCGTCAAGTCGACCGAAGTGATGATCGGGGTCGACGACTGATTCGACCGGACCTCTACCGCACCGACCGAACTGGATCCTTCGACCCGCCGCGCGACAGCCGCGCTTTCTCGCCCGCAGACGCGCCCGCGCCGCCGCGTGCCGCCGCCTCGGCCTCGGCAGCCTTCTCCGCCTCGAGCTCCGCGATCGCGGAGGCCGGCGTCCGGTCGCACGTTCCGTCGCCGAGCGACAGCACCTCGATGGGGTCGCCGGTGCGGACCTCGCCGGCCGCGCGCACCACCGCGAAGAGGCCTTCGCGGGGCATTACGCAGTCGCCTGCCTGGTAGTAGATCGCACACCTGGTGTGGCAGACCTTGCCTATCTGGCTGATCTCGAGGACGGCCGAGCGTCCAATCTTGATAACGCTGCCGATCGGCAGGGCCAGCAGGTCGATTCCGGACGTCGTGATGTTCTCGGCGAAGTCGCCGGGGCCGACGTGGAGGCCCTCCGCCACCATCTTGTCGATGGACTCCTGCCCGAGCAGCGACACCTGGCGATGCCAGTCTCCGGCGTGGGCGTCGCCCTCAAACCCACGATCGAAGACGAGGGTGCCGTTCTCTCCCCGTGTCTTGCGCACGGTCCTCCGCACGCTTTGGTTCACGGAAACGACGGCTCCGGGGTTGGGCAGGGGCATTGCTACGACTCCTCTTCGCGCAGCCATCGCCCGGACTTCCCGCCCTCTTTGAGCAGAAGCCCCAGGCCGTCGATGGTCATGCCCCGGTCGACCGCCTTGCACATGTCGTACAGGGTGAGCGCGGCCACTCCGGCGGCCGTCAGCGCTTCCATCTCGACGCCGGTGGCGCCATTCGTCTCAACCGTGGCGCGGATGCGCACGCCATCGCCGACGGGCTCGAACTCGATACTGGCATGCGTGAGCGCGAGCGGATGGCAGAGCGGAATGAGATCGCTCGTCCGCTTCGCCGCCATGATGCCGGCCACGCGGGCGACCGCGAACACGTCGCCCTTGGGCACTCGCCCTTCGACGATCATCGCCAGCGTCTCGCCATGCATGTGGATGACGGCCCCCGCGACCGCCCGGCGGTGGGAGATCGTCTTCCCGGCCACGTCCACCATACGTGCGGCGCCGTGCTCATCTACGTGCGTGAGGTGCTCCTCGCCCATCCGCTCAACCTCCGATCTGCGACATCCGGCGAACCGTGCCGATGCGCAAGTTGTGCGACTCAGGTTTCGCCGCCAGCGCCGCGTGTATGAGCGAGTGCAGGCCGGCCTCAGTGCCGTGGCGGAGCACCCGGCGTGCGTCGAAATCCTCGTCCGAGAAGAGGCACGTCCGCAGGTTGCCGTCGGCGGTCAGCCGCAACCGGTTGCACTGGCTGCAGAAGGGGTGCGACAGGGGCGAGATGACCCCGATGGTACCCTCCGCGCCCTCGAACCGGTAGTAGTTGGCCGGACCCCACCCGCCGGGTGCGTCGTCCGGCTCGACCGACTCCAGCTCGCCGAGTCCGGCCTCGGCGCCTTCGACAGCGAGCCTGGCCAGGATCTCGTCGCTCGGGACGTGGTTCGCCTCCGTCCAGTCGTCGACACCCCAGCCAGCGCCGCCGCAATCGTCCCCGCCGCCGATCGGCATGCACTCGATGAAGCGGACGTGCACGGGACGGTCCCTCGTCAGCCTGGCGAGAGACACCAGGTCCTGCCGGAGCGAACGCATGACGACCACGTTGATCTTGATCGGGCGCATGCCGGCGGCGAAGGCAGCGTCGATGCCGGCCAGCGCGTTCTTGAGCCTGCCGCCTCTCGTCACGCCGGAGTACGCGTCCGGATCGAGCGAGTCGAGCGAGATGTTCACGCGTTCGATGCCGGCGGCGGCCAGGTCGCGGGCCAGGCGCGGCAGAAGCGTGCCGTTGGTCGTGATCGCGATCGACTCGACGCCGTTCAGCGCGCGAAGCCGGCGCGCCAGGTCCGCGATCCCCTTGCGCAGGAGCGGCTCGCCTCCGGTCAGGCGAATCTTCGAGATGCCCTCGTCCGCGGCCGCGGCGGCGAACCGCACGATCTCATTGAACGTGAGGAGTTCCGACTGGTCGCGCCAGGCCACCCCTCCGCCCGGCATGCAGTAGACGCAACGCAGGTTGCAGCGATCCGTGACCGAGATCCGGAGGTAGTCGATCCGGCGGCCGAAGGCGTCGGTGGCCATCGCAGCACTCAGTCCGGCACGGAGCGACCGCTCGACGAGGTCTGAGTCATCGACGTCCCAGCCCGGGCGTGCGCGCACTCATGACCTCGTACGAAGCGCGTCCCCGAATTGGTTCCGATCATCGACCATTCACCTCGAGCGTTGTTCTCAGAGGAGAATAACGGACCCACGACGCCCGGCTGAGGGGCCGTTGGGCCCCATCGCGGAGGCAGGTTGACTGATCTGCGACCCCCCGAGGAGGACCCGGTCGGGTTGGGTTCGTGGGGCCATCCGGCCCCGCCGAATCGGGTTCTGGCCGGACCCGCGGCAGATCGTCGCCGGGGCAAAGCTTTCGCCGGGTCAGGCAATCACTCTGTCCACGTCCCGATATATGCCTTTGCGCCAGGTGTGGTCGAGCATGTCGCCCATGCACCTGGTCAGAAGGTTGGCCAGCTCCGGGTCCAGGATGTGCATGTCGCAGGCCAGGAGATCCAGGTTCGGGTTCTCTCGGTTCAGGTGCTCCTGGAGCACGGACAGCATGAGCGTGGCGCGTTGCGACCAGGTCGGATGGGACGGATCGGGCTGCCACATGGGCCCGTCCCCGTTGCCCTGGGCCCAGCCCCGCTGCAGCGTCGCCAGCTCCTCGCTCTGGTCGTAGGCGGACCAGCCGCGCATCGGGATGATGAGCGCCGTCGGTCCTCGCGTGTCGTTCAGCTTGCCGGCGATCTCCAGGGAGACCTGCTCCACTTCCTCCAGCGTCGCCGGAAGGACCGTCACGGAGTCGTTGTGCTGATATGGCAACCCGCTGCCCCGGTGCGACCTCCGCCGCTCCGTCTTCAGGTCGTCGAGGTACTGCTGGGGCACGGTGTGGAGCGGACCGAGGGCCGCCTGGTCGAGGCCGCCAGGCACGACGATCTGCGGGATTCCCATCGCGCTGGCCGCGGTGAGGCGCTCGCCTTCCCACGTCTTTGGGGTTCCGTACACGCTGCCGAGCAGGTTGTTCATGAGCTCGGCGGGCGTGATGTCGAAGATCGCCGAGATCAAGCCCGATCGAATCAGATCCTCCATCGTGGCGCCGACGCCCACAGCGTGGAAGATGCTGGCATCCCAGCCCTTGCCCTCCATGAACTCAGCGCATCGCAGAACCGTGGGCGTCGTGGTGCCGTAGGACGTGATCGCGACCAGCGGTTTGGAGCCTCTCGGGACCTCGGGCACCAGGGCCATTGCGACGACGGCCGCGGCCGCGTTCGCCACCGCCTTCTGTGTGACGACGTTGATGCCCTGTTCGGCGGTGGGATTGACGATGTAGATGTCCTTGTTTCCCAGCCACATGCTGACGTCGCTCGACGCCATGTCGGTGAGCATGATCTTGGGGACGCCGAAGGGCAGAGCTCGCATGACCCGAGTCGCGGCGGTCGTCCCTACCGATCCTGCCCAGGAGATGATGCCGTCGCACCTGCCCGCGGCATGAAGCTCGACGATCTTGACGGCGCCCGCATGACCGACCATGTCGAGCGCGCTCGCCCGCGGCGCCGCGAAGACGTCTTCGATGCGAGTGCCCGTGGAGGCCAGGACCTCCTCCAGGCGGATGTCGGCCCAGTCGACTGCGGCGCCGAGGCTGAGGTCCATGATGACCGGCTCGCCGCCGTGCTCTGCGACTTGCTCCGCCAGGTATCTGATCTCGGCGCTCTTCGTATTGCACATGCCGGCGCACACGATCGTCGGCTTGCTCATCTTCGGACACCTTTCTCGCCTGCGCCCCGGAGCCGTCCCCGGCCGCTCGCGTCGAGCCGAGGAACCTTCTCGCGGCCGGTCGCCTCTAGGATGACGCGCTTCGCCGCCGCCGTCCTGCAGCGGGGGCACTACACGCGCTGCCGCGATCCGGCTGAGCGCGGGCCACTTCCCCGAGACGTAGAATCCTCGGGCCGAGGTGCAACTGCAGGAGGCTTCGCGATGAAGGAGCTCGTCGATACCATCGCCGCCTGGCGGGCCGATAGCGCCGAAATCGGCCGGGCTGTCGTCGTTCGCACTTTCGGATCGGCACCACGACCGGAGGGCGCGGTCATGCTCGCCACGGCCGACGGCCGGATCGCCGGTTCGGTGAGCGGTGGCTGCGTCGAAGGCGCCGCTTTCGAGGAGATTCAGCGGGCCCGAACGACCGGGCGCTCCCGTGTGATCCGCTACGGCATCAGCGACCAGCAGGCATGGGACGTGGGGCTCGCATGCGGCGGCACGATCGACGTGCTGGTCGAGCCGGCGCTGCGCGAAGCTGCGGAGGCTGCGGCACGAGCGGCGACCGGGGTGGGTGCGACCGGCGGCCGGGCCGTGGTCACGCCGCTTCCCGCCGGCTCGCCGGGGCCCGAAGCGGGGCCGCATGCGCCGGGCGAGGGCGAGCCGCCGGCCCCGGTGCTCGTCGCGTGGGAGGACGGACGCCTCGACGGCTCGCTCGGCGACCCGTCACTCGACGCCGCGCTCGTCCGCCTGGCGATCGAGTCGCTGGCCAGCGGAACCTCCCGAACAGTCGAGCTCGCGGGCAGGTCGCTGTTCATCGAAGCCTTCCCGACCCAGCCGCGGCTCATCGTCGTGGGCGCGGGCCAGGTCGCAATCCCCCTCGTCGCGATTGCCCACGCGCTCGGCTACGAGACGATCGTGATCGATGGCCGGCCGGCCTTTGCCACCCGGGAGCGGTTCCCGGACGTCGACCGGCTCGTCGTGGGGTGGCCCGACGAAGTTGCGGACTCGATCGGTCTCGGCCCGTCCGACGCGGTGGCAGTGCTGTCGCACGACGCGAAGTTCGACGAGCCGGCCCTCCTGGCCGCTCTCGCTCGCGGCTGCCGGTATGTCGGCGCGATCGGCTCACGCAAGAAGGTCGCCGACATGCGGGAGCGCCTGCTCGCGGCGGGGGCTCGGCGTGAGGCCCTGGACCGGCTGCGCAGCCCGGTTGGCCTGGACCTGGGCGGGCGGGCGCCGGCCGAGATCGCCCTTTCGATCATGGCCGAGATCGTGGCGCTGCGGTACGGAGGAACGGGCCTGGCAATGCGGGAGAAGACGCGGCCGAAGGTCGACCCGCCGTCCCCGACGGTTCCGTCTGCCCCGGTTTCCGGAGGATGATCGAGGCCGGCCGGACGGCCGCGGTCGTGCTGGCGGCAGGCGCCTCGTCGCGATTCGGCAGCGCCAAGGCGCTGGCACCGCTCTGGGGCCGCCCGTTGCTCCAGCACGTGCTCGACGTGGCGGCGGCGATCGGGTTCAGCGAGGTCGTCGTCGTCCTCGGCCACGACGCCGGCGAGATCGAACGGCATTTGCGTTGGCGGGATGAGCGGCGGGTGCGCAACCCGGATCCGGACGCAGGGCTGTCCAGCTCTCTCCGAGTCGGGCTCGAAAGCCTGAATCCGGCCAGCTGGGCCGCGCTCATCCTGCTCGGCGACCAGCCGCTCGTGCGAGTGGAGGTGGTGGAGCGGTTGCTGGCCGAGTCCGTATCCGAGGCCCGGCCGATAGCGGTGCCTCGATACCGCGCCGGCGGCGGCCGAAATCCGCTGCTGATCCATCGCGCGGCCTGGCCGCTCGCGCGAGAGGCACGGGCCGATCGGGGCCTCGGGCCCGTCTTGCGCGATCATCCTGACCTGGTCGTCGAAGTCGATGTGGAGGGCTCGAACCCCGACATCGACACGCCGGAGGACCTGGCGGTCCTGGAGAACTCGCCGGACCGGCAAGGCCGCCCGGTCGCCGGCTCGCTGTAGCCCACCTGGCCACGAGCATCACTCGAGGAGTACCGACACGCATACCGACCGAAGTCTCCCGCTCGCCTCCGTTCCAAACCTGCGTGACGTTGGGGGCCAGACCACCGCCGACGGCCGGCGCGTCCGGACGGGGCTGCTGTACCGTTCGAGCGCTCTCGACAGACTCGAAGGCGCGGATGCGGTCGAGTTCGCTCGGCTGGGCGTCCGCACGATCTACGACTTCCGCACCGAGCCCGAGCGGACGGCGCGGCCCGACCGGCTGCCACCGGGCACGGAATACATCGCAGTCGACGTCGTGGGCGACGAGGCAAAGCACGCGCCGAGCCAGCTGATGGAAGCCATGCGCGATCCCGCCGTCGCCGTCGAGGAGTTCGGCAACGGGAAGGGCACGGCCACGTTCCTCGCTCACTACCGGGAGTTCGTCAGCCTCGAGAGCGCGCGTCTTGCGCTGGGACGGGTGTTCGGCGATCTCACCGAGGAACGGCACCGACCGGCCCTGATCCACTGCATGGGGGGCAAGGATCGAACCGGCTGGGCGGCGGCCTCGCTGCAGCTCCTGCTGGGTGTGCCCGAAGACCTGGTGACGGCGGACTTCCTGGCCAGCAACGTGTATCTGCGGCCGATGTTCCAGTCCTTCCTGGACGACTTCGAGGCCCGCGGTGGCGACCCGGATCTCATCGCCGAGTTCCTGTGGGTCCGCCCGGAGTATCTCGAAGCGGCTCTCGACGAGATGCGTACCTCGTACGGGACGATCGAGCGCTACTTCAGCGACGGGCTGCGGCTCGACGACAGGGCGCTTCGGGCCCTTCGGGCGGCGTTCCTCGACGGAATCTAAAAGGCGCGGGTCGTGACCCAGGGTCGGGATGGGCGCCGCACGGAGCTCAGGGCAGGATCACGATCTTGATAGCGCCGCTCTTGGGGTCGTTGAAGGTGGCGAGCGCCTGCTCGTACAGGCTGAGCGAGAAGCGGTGCGTGATCATCTCGCGCACTCGCATTCGGCCCTGCTCGACGAGCGGCATGACCCGTCGCATCTCGCCCGCGCTGGCCCGGCAGCCGACGAGCTCGAGCTCGTCGAGGACCAGCCTCTGCATCGCGACCTCGACACCCACCGTGGGGATCCCGACGGCCGCGCACCGCCCGCCGCGCCGGAGCATGCCGATCGCCCACTGGACTGTGACCGGAACGCCGGCGCATTCCAGGACGACGTCGACGCCGAGGCCGCGGGTCATGCCCCGGATGGCCTCGACCGGATCGCCGGCGCCCGGGTCCACCGTCTCGAAGCCGAGCTCCGCGGCCTTGGCCCGGCGGCCCGCGTTGGGCTCCACCACGATCACGCGGGAGGCGCCCCGGACCAGTGCAGCGTCGCCGGACAGGAGCCCGATCGCGCCGCCGCCGGTGATGGCGACGGCGTCGCCAGGAGCCACCCCGCCCCGGTTCGCGACATGAAGGGCGATCGAGGCCGGGTCGATGATCGCTCCGTCCTCGAAGCTGATCCCGTCCGGCAGGGCGAAGATGGTCTTGACGCCCTGAACGACGTAGGTCGCGTCCGCGCCCTGGTAGTTGTGCCCGTACTGCTTGTGGAGCCCGGGCTTGCCGTAGTTCTCGCACAGGTTGTACCGCCCCTCGACGCACTTCTGGCAGAAGCCGCAGGCGTCGTGGGAGGTGCCGGCGACGCGGTCGCCGACCTTCCAGCCGTACAGATCGGAGCCGGGGCCCAGGGCGACTATTTCGCCGGCCCACTCGTGCCCAGGAATGAACGGGAAGCTGAGCGGCCAGAAGCCCGGATAGTCGCCGCGGACGAGGTGGATGTCCGTGCCGCAGATCGAGACTGCTCGAACCCGCGCCAGGACTTGATTGGGGCCGGGGGTCGGGGTTGGCACATCCTGGATCTCGACCCGGTTCGGCTCGAGAACGACGAGGGCCTTCATGGTTGGGGCAAGATCGGGCACGGAAGCTTCCTCCCTATATGACGGCCAGCGGGTCGACCATCGAGCCCGTCGCGCCCCGGATCTTGAGCGGCAGAGCAACGAACAGGAACTCGTAGACACGATCTCTGGCGAGCGCCTCCAGGTCGAGGCTCTCCATCAAGTAGATCCCGTTGTCGATCAGGAGCAGGGTGTGGACGGGCTGGGGGTTCCCAGTCGGGCCCGGATCGGGAGCCGGCTGGACCTCGTACGTCTCGGTGTCCGTGCCGGTCGCGACGACGCCGCGCTCCAGGAGCCAGTGGGCCGCCGAAATGTCCGGTCCGGCGGTCTTGTTGGCCGCCATCTTCTCGGCGTCGGGCCAGAGGCTCATGTAACCGGTCCGGATCAGGACCACGTCCCAGGGCTGAACGGTCACGCCCTCGGCCTTGCACATCGCCGCCATCTCGTCGGCCCCGACGGGCGAGCCCTTGGGCAGATAGTCCAAGCCGCGGTGGCCGGCGGCATCGAGGAGGATGCCGCGAGTGAAGAACGGAGGCATCTTGGACGCGTCGCCGAAGGTCGGCCCGAAATCGGTCAGGTTGTCGTCGGCCTTGCCGCCGCCGTACCAGTGCATGTCCTTGCCAACGGTCATGTGCGCCAGGGCGTCCAGGTGGGCCCCGGAGTGCGAGGTCGCCATTACGTACTCGGCCATGTATCCGAGGCCTGCGTCGTTGACGGGCCCCCACGGCTGCGCGCCGGTGACGCGTATACCGCGCGGGGTGCGGTAGTTGAGGACCTGGAAGGGCGGGTGGCCCGGGAAGAGCGGCATACCCGGGTAGCGGGTCGCCGCCAGCGAGTACGTGCGACCCTGGCGAACCAGTCGCGCCGCCTTTACCAGCTGCTCGGCCGGCATGCCGCCGACCGGCCCAACCTCAGTCTTCTCCGTCATCGTGCGTTCCTCCCGATGGCTGCCGGTTCGGCCCGCTCCTGGAGCGCCCGCCAGACGCGCTCGGGTGTGAGCGGCAGGTCGCGGATGGGTACGCCGGTCGCATCGCGCACGGCGGCCCCGACGGCCGCCGCCACGCACAACAGCGCTCCCTCGCTCATTCCCTTCGAGCCGTACGGGCCCGGGCCGTCGCCGTTCTCGATGGTCTCGCTGCGCAGCTCGAGCGGCAGGTCCATGCTCGTCGGGATCCGATAGTCGATGGCGCCGAGGTTTCTGATGCGCCCCGATTCGTCGAAGATGTAGTGCTCCATGAGGGTATGGCCGAGGCCCTGGATCGCGGCGCCTTCGTCCTGCGTCCGGACCTGGAGCGGGTTCAGGGCCTTGCCGACGTCCGACACGGTGACGTGCCGGACGATGGTGACATCGCCCGTCCCCTGGTCTACCTCGGCCTCGACGGCCGTGCAGTTGAACTCGAAGAATGCGGGCGCTCCGCCGAGGGGATGGTCCGGCTCGGCCTCTTTGCGCGACTCGCCGTTGCCGGTCAACTCTCCACCCAGGCTGCCCAGGCCGGGCTTCAGCACCTCCAGGATCGTCAGCTCCCGGTCGGGAAGCTTGATGGCGCCTCGTTCGACGGTGATGTCCGATTCGGCGACACCATGGAGCCGGGCGGCCATCGCCCGGAGCTGCGACTGGATCGACCGGCAGGCCATCAGCACGGAGTTGCCCATCAGCACGGTGGATCGACTCGCGGAGGTCTGCTGGTCGTACGGGACGATGGCAGTGTCGCCCATGACGACGGTTATCGCGTCGAGCGGAGTACCGAGCTCTTCGGCCGCGATCTGGGCAAGGATTGTCCGAACGCCCTGACCCATGTCCGACGTGCCGGCGAAGATGATCACGCTGCCGTCGGACAGGAGACGGACCGTGGAATAGGAGAGGCCGGTGGTCGGTCCCGACTTGATGCCGACCGCGATGCCGCGCCCACGGCCCGGCCCCAGAGGCTTCTCCCACCCGATCAGCTCGGCGGCGCGGCGTACCGCCTGGTCCCAATCGCCGTCGGCGGGCGTGTCGAACGGGATGAACGCGTCCCCCTTGTGGGCGAGGTTGCGCAGTCGGATCTCGAGCCGGTCGATCCCGAGCGCACGGGCCCCTTCATCGATGTTCGACTCGACCGCCCAGTTGACCTGCGGATTGCCGAAGCCTCGGAAGGCCGTAGACGGCGTCGTGTGCGACAGGATGCTCCGGGCGAGGATCCGGACCGCGGGTACGTTGTACGGCCCGGCGGCAGGATAGCTGCCCTTGCCGACGACCCTGTCGGCGATGTCGCAGTACGCGCCGATGAGGTAATCCGCCTTGATGTCCTGGAAGGCGAGCTTGCCGTCCGCCGAGAAGCCGGTTCGGACGCGGATCTCGCAGGCCGCCCGGCGCACGGCCTGGAAGGTTTCGTCGAGGGTCAGTATGAGACGCACCGGCCGCCCGGCCTTGAGGGCCGCGAACGCCACGACGGGCTCGTACTTCGTGTGCTGCTTCCCGCCGAAGCCGCCGCCCGGATCCGGAGCGTAGATCCGGACCTTCGCGAGTGGCAGCTTGAGGAGCTTCGCCATGATCTTCTGCAGCCAGTTCGGATGCTGGATCGAGCTCCAGATCGCGATGCCATCGCCTTCGGGCGCCGCCATGAATGCGTGGGGCTCGATGGCGAAGTGGGTCACCATCGGGAACGAGTAGGTGTTCTCGACGATGCAGTCGGCGTGGGCCGCGTCCACGTCGCCCCACCCGACGTGATGCTCCCGCAGGACGTTGGTCGAGGCCAGCGGATCCTTGGGGCGGAGGGAGGGATCCTGAACCAGGGGTGCCTTCGGGTCCAGCGCGGCCGCGACCGTGAAAACCGCCGGCAGCTCGTCGAACTCGACCCGCACCAGGCGCGCAGCCTCCTCGGCTGCGTCCTTCGTCTCGGCCGCGACGATGGCGACGGGTTCGCCGTGGTATTTCGTCTCGCCGACCGCGAGGACGGGCCGGTCCTCGAGCTGCGGCCCAAAGCGGGGCATGGGCTGGGGCAGGTCGGCGGCCGTCATCACCAGGCGGACGCCGGTCACCTTCTCGGCGGCGGATGTATCGATCGAGATGATCCTCGCTCGGGCGCAGTCGAGTGTGACGAGCTTGGCCTCGAGGACATCCGGTACCCGAATATCGGCGACGTATTCCTGGAGGCCGGTGACCCGTCCAAAGCCCCCGACGCGGTTGGGGGAAGTCCCAATGAAACGCGTGCTCATCGGTGTTCCCCTTCTGCGACGGACAGGACTGCGTCGGCGATCTGGAAGTAGCAGCCGCACCGGCAGAGGTTGCCGGCGAGGCCCTCCTGGACCTCGTCGATACTTGGATGCGGATTCCCGGCAAGGAGAGCCTGCGCCGCCATCAGCTGGCCCGGGGTGCAGAAGCCGCACTGCGCGGCGCCTTTGTCCAGGAACGCCTGCTGGAGCGGGCTGAGCTTCCCGTCCTTCGCGAGCCCCTCCACGGTCACGATCTCGGCGCCGTCCGCCTCGACGGCGAGCATGAGACAGGAATCGACGATCCGCCCGTTCACCATCACGGTGCACGCGCCGCACTCGCCGACGAGACAGCATTCCTTGGTGCCGGTCAGCTCGAGGTCGTCCCGCAGGACGTCGAGCAGCGTGTGATGGACGGCCACGTCGAGCGCGTGCCGGCGCCCGTTCACCGTGATCTCGATGGGAAGGGTATTGCCCGTGCCGCTCATGCTTCCACCGCCCGTTCTGCAGCAAGGCGCTCGATGGCCGTACGCACCGCCCTCTTGCCGAGCACGCGGAGCATCGCCAGGCGGTATTCGGGGCTCGCCCGCATCGATCGTTTGGACGGACTGGCGTCCCCGAACATCCGCTCGAAGATCGGCGCCTTGGCCTCATCGGCCCCGTCGGGATCGGCCAGCACGCCGCTCTCGTCGACGTACAGAACCGGCCGGGGACCGACGCTGCCGTACGCGAGTCGGGTCACGCCGGTTTCGTCGACGGAGCAGCACAACGTCACCGAGGCCAGGTCGTGACCGCGCCGCCGCGTGCGCCGCACGTGGACCGCGCCCATCCGGCGGGCTGGGACCGGGATCTCGATCGCGATGACGAGCTCGTTTGGCGCGAGCGTGGTCACGCCGGATCGCACGAAGAACTCCGTGATCGGGATCCGCCGGGTGCCCCGGGGACCGGCGGCGACGATCACGGCCCCGTAGACGAGGAGCGGCGGCGCCGTGTCCGCGGCGGGCGACGCGTTGCAGATGTTGCCGGCAAGCGTCGCCCGGTTCCGGATCTGCACGGATCCGACCACGGCTGCCGCCTCGGCGAGCGCCTCGAAATGCCGCTTCACCAGCTCACTCGCCGCGATGTCCGCCACCACCGTCGTGGCCCCGATCGTCACGATCCCGTCTTGCTCGCGAATCGTCGAGGACATCTCGGCGATCTGCTTGACGTCGACCACGACCGCCGGCTGCGCCGACCCGTCGCGGAGACGGATGATCAGGTCCGTTCCCCCCGCCAGGAGCCGAGCTTCCGGGCCGTGGGCATCGAGAAGTGCAACCGCTTCAGCCAGGGTGGCGGGCCGCTCGTAGGCGAACGTGTGCATGGCGCCGGGACCTCCGCGGCTCAGAGAATCTTGTCAACCTCGTCGAGCAGCACCTGCGGGTTCGCTGCCCGGACGAAGTAGTAGGGGCGGTCCGAGAACTTGGTGACCCACTTCGCGCGGGCGCGGCGCAGCGGCTCCGTGTCGACCATCGGCATGGGCCAGTCCGCGGCGAGCAGCTCGTTGAGCAGGAAGTAGTTCTGGAGCGAATGGAGCGTCTGGAACTGGCGCTCGAACGGGATCATCTCGCCCAGGCTCGGATCGAAGTTGCCGTCGATCGCGGGCACGACGACCACGTCGACGTTGCTTGGCTCCGTGTAGACCTCCCATGTGGGCATGCCGCCGAAGAACTTGGCGACGCCGGCCTCGGGCGCCGCCTTGTCGGCACGCTCGGTGCCCTCGGTGCGCTTCTTGATGAACGGTTCCTTGGAGCCCTTCACCGCGCGCCCCGACGTGTCGACGACGGTCGTCTCGGTGGAGACCAGCAGCGCGCCGCGCCGGCAGGCCTCGATCTGGCCCATGCTCTTGCCGTGGTTCGATTCGCCGCCCAGGAACATCACGGTCTTGCCGTGATAGCGCACCGCGGAGGCATGGAACGGGTGCAGCCCTTTCGCCTCCATGCGCAGGGCGAGCAACGCCACGACAACTTTCTGGATCGGACCGGCCGGCCAGGGGCCTCGAAACGTCATCGTCCGGCCGTCGTAGGAGATGGCCTTGTCGCCATCCTGGTGCAGGACGATGTCGGGCTCGGACAGGGTTACCTCGGGCGAAATGCGAACGTCGGCGAGCCGGTAGTTGAGGAAGTTGAGGTCCTCCAGGACGTGTTCGCGGGGCTGACCGCCGTACACGTCCACCCGGAGCCGCGCGGTCTCGGCGGACATCTCCTCCGACAGTTGCAGTTGCTCGTTCATGGTCTCCTTCCGCTGGCGGCCCGTGCCGCCGTCGCATCCCTGCCCGGGGTCTTGTCGATCGACCCTGGTCTCGGCTGTCCTGGTTCTCGCGACCGGGTCACCGTCTCCAGCCCGCGTCAGGCACTCGAGCCGGGGCTGCCACCCTCGATTCCGCGCGACGGTGGCCATCCTGTCCGACTTGGGCGACGGTCTCGAGTGCCGCCTGGCCATGTGCGGACCGGGCGTCGTCCACGGACGGCTCATCGGCATCGAGTGAGGCTGCCTGGTCCGATGTCGTGGGCTCGTCGATCCACCGGCCGCGGAGCATGTCACTGGCCGCCTGGAAGTGACGGTGATACGCCACCACGGCCAGGTCGGGATCACGATCGCGGAGGGCGGCGATGATCGGGGCGTGCAGGTCGGCGACTTGCCGCGGGTTCACGCCCGGAACGATGAGGGTGATGTAAGTACGCGACAGCGGCTCCAGAAACCGCCAGACGCGCTCAAGCGTGTTGTTGCCGGCGATCTGGATGACGCGGGCGTGGAAGGCCACGTCCACCACGGCCGAGGCGTGCGCGTCGCCCGCGTCGGCCGCTTGCTGCATCTTCTCGACGTAGTCTTGAAGCTCTATGAGGTCCGCGTCCGAAATCCGAGGCAGCGCGAGGCGCGCTCCAAGAGACTCAAGCTCAGCCCGAATTCCATATGCCTCGAGGAGTTCGGCCTTGGTCGGATGACGGACGCGGGCCCCACGAAACGCATTGATCTCCACGACCCCGAGCGCCTCGAGGTCGCGCAGTGCCTCCCGAACGGGCGCCTGGCTGGTGCCAAGCTCCCGCGCCACCCGCGTCTCGACGATGCGGGCGCCCGGTGGATAGTGGCCGATCATGATCTCCTGCAACAGGCGATCTTTGACCTGGCCACTCAGAACACTGCGTGCGATCGGGGCGCTGCGGGGCATGGAGGTGGGCTCACAACTTCGACATCAGGTCCGTCTTGGGCGGGGTAGCCGCCTGGAGGATCTCGACGAGACCGCTCGTGCCATTGATGCGGATCCGGTCTCCGTTCTTGATCTCCTTGGTTGCCACCGACGATCCGACGACGGCCGGGATACCGAACTCGCGCGACAGGACGGCCGGGTGTGAAACCGTGCCGCCGGCATCGGTCACGAGGCCGACGATCTTGGTGAAGAGGACGACCCAGGCCGGGTTCGTCATCTGGCAGACGAGGATATCGCCCGCCCGGACATCATCGAACTGGCCTTCGTGGAGGACGACTCGCGCGATGCCTTCGACGACGCCCGGCGAGCCGCCGATGCCCTGGATCTGGCCTTTGACCGTCGACTCCTTGCGGTTGAACTTGTCGGGGAAGCCCCACAGGTTCAGGTACGGGAAGTCGAGCTGAGTCTTTGTGGCCGTCCCGATCCACTCCTTCGGCCGGAAGGTGTATGCCTTTTCGCGCTCGGCCTTGCGCTGGGCGACGAGCGCCCGGCCGTTCATGCCGGACGGGTTGCCCATGAAGACGCGCAGTTCGTTGTACTTGAAGTAGACGACATCGTCGGCGGCGTCGAGGGCGCCGGCCGCGACGAGCTTCCTACCGATCGCCACGAGCACCTGGCGCACGTGCGCGTTGGCACCCTGGTCGATGTAGAAGTGATGGTCAGGGGTAAGCGGGGCCATCCTGAGGTTGATGTCGTTGGCCGCGCGCATCTCCTCGAGCGCCTCGCCCTTGAGGCCGGCGAGGATCTCGACCGCCGCGGACTTGATGTCGGCCGCCAGTGCGGCGATTGTCTTCGGATAGTCGTAGTTCGTCTCGATGTAGCCGCGGACTAGCTCGATCACGGGCGGCATCTGCTCGACAACGTTCGGGAAGATGAACTCGTGGCTCCAGACCGCGTGCCAGCCGTATTCCTTCTGATACGGCACCACGCGCTCAGAGATGAAGCGCTTGCCGCGCTCGGTCGACTTGAGGGCGGCGATGATCTCGTCGGCGGTCTCGTGCTTGAAGGCGCCGGCCAGGACGGTATCGGCCTTGGCCTCCTCCTTCATCTTCCAGAGAGCCTCGATTGAGTCCCAGTTGCGGTCCTTGGC
>PLOC01000070.1 GCA_003141955.1 Chloroflexota bacterium | reverse complement strand
TCGGTGCCAAGAGTCCTGGCGCTACTCGCGGTCGCACTCATGCTCGCGGGCTGCACTCAGACAGCCGCCACCTCGCCGCCAGCGGAACCCATTTCACTACACGTCGTGAATGTCGATGGGCCCGACGTGTCTGTGCTCGTGGCCGGGAAAGTGGTCGCCGTCGTTCCGTGCGGCAACGGGAAGACGCTCGCGCCCGGTGGCTCGCTGCCGGGCCTGCCGTGGAGCGTCGTCGTCCGAGCGAACGACGGGGAGACGCTGGCGTCTTTGTCTGTGTCGAGCCTGCCACAAGTGCTGCTGATTCGCGGGCGCGGCGTCATGATCGGGCCCTTGCCGATGAGCTATGGCCCGGCGCCCGTCGGTACGCCGTGCCAGACCGCAGCCAGATCGTAGGCTGACGAGGAGTGACTCCGACCAGCCAAGGCTGCCGCCGCTGGTGACATTGGCGCACACTCGCCCATGCTAGAGTCATCTGGTAGGGCGCAGCTCTCAGACCTGCCAGGGAGTTGGCCATGCGCGATCACTTCAGTCCGAGGCTTGGCGCGGTCGTCCTGACCGCACTTCTCCTCGTCGGGGCTGCAGCTCTAGTCGCGACGGGCTACGTCGTGCCCGCCGCATCACGCCCCACTGACAGCCCCCGCGTTGTTAGCCTGCCCAACCCGACGCTCTCGATCGCAGCCGGGGCCTCGCTCGTCTCCTTCGCCATGACCCCCAGTGCAGACGAGTCTTCAACCGACTCGACACCGTGGCCAGACGGTCTGCCTCGCGTTCTGGACGGCGTTCCGGTCTTTCGCGGGAACGGTATCAGTGCCCACGCGGCATTGGTACCTGGCGACACATCGTTCCTGATCGGCGGCTTCCTGATCTTCGTACAGTCCGACTGTCTGGCAAACTTGGAGCCTCCCAACCCGTTAGTGCCCCCTTGCCTCGACGGGTGGCTTCTCCAAGACTCCCCGTCCTACCCGCCGCAGCTCGTCAGCTCATACCTCCAGCTCGTGGTGGGTGCCAACGTTCCTTCCGTCGCCGGGGCTTGGAACGAGGTGTCGCCCCAGGTGCTGCGCGTCCACGTCAACGACCCCAGAGCCAGCGCCTGCCCAACCGCCATTCTCCACCGGTGCCGCCAGGCGATTGTGGTGGAAGCCGATATCTGGGTCGGCCCAGTACTGGTCGGACCGGGCGCGTCGGCGTCGGCCGTCCCCTCCTAGCGGGTTGGCTCGTGTGAGCCGCTAGTGACATTGGCGCACACTGGCCCACGCTGGCGTTGCCGTATCGGTCGGGGTGAGAGGATTCGAGGCCGAGATAACGAAGAACGTTTGGGGGGCGCCGCTGGCGCGCCGAAAGCCGGCCTCCGGGTCGTGCGTAAGGCATCTGAACGGCGCAGCGCGTTCGAGTCAGTCGAACATCTGTAACTTGCCGTGGCTGCTGGCTCGATGGCGCCGTCAGTGGGCGTGCTCGGCGACCTCCGCGGCGTCGGCGTCCGCCTTGGTTCGATGGACGGTCCCCGGGGCGTGCTCGGGCGGCGAGTATACGGTGTACAGGCGCAGGTCCTGGGGCCCGGTATTGATGAAGTTGTGGCGCACGCCGGCGGGCACCTGGACGAGCCAGCCGGGGCCGATCGGCGTCTTCTTGCCCTCGATCACGGCATCGCCGACGCCGGTCACGAAGACGAGGACCTGGTCGACGTCGGCGTGAACCTCTTCGCCGATTTCCTCTCCGGGCGCGAGGCTCATCACGACTACCTGGCTATGCGCGCCGGTCGCAAGCACCTTCCGGAACAGCGTGTTGTGCTTCGCCATCTCGATGACATCTTCGAAGTAGGCCATCGCACACCTCTTTCCGTCGCCCATCGTGGCAGTCGGCAAGTGCCCGATCAAGGGCCCGCCGTCACCTCGTCAGCGGCGGTCCGCGCCGGTGGTAGGCGCGAGCGCCATCTCCAGCACCTCGGCGAGGTGAAGGGCGCGCCGGCTGCCGGACTGGGCGATCTGCTCGCGGCAGCTGAAGCCGTCGGCGACGAGCAAGGCTTCGGGTGCGGCGGCGCAGACCGCCGGCAGCAGCGCTCGCTCGCCGATCTTCTGCGATAGCTCGTAGTGCTCACCGCGCTCGAAACCGAAGGCGCCGGCCATGCCGCAGCAACCGGGTTCCGGCTGGGCCGGCGCCAGGCCGATCGACCGCAGGGCCGCCTCCTCGGCCGCCATTCCCACGGTCGCCTTCTGGTGGCAGTGCCCGTGAAGGACGGTCGGGGCGGTGAGGCGGCCCGGCAAAGCATCAGCGAACTCGGCCGGGTGCGCCGCTACGAACGCGCCGAGGCCGGTGGCCATCGCGTCGAGCCGCCGCGCGCGCGGGTCCGCGGGGAACAGGTTCACGAGTTCGTCGTGGAAGACGGCCTCGCACGACGGCTCCAGCACAACGACCGGCACGCCCGAGTCCAGCTCAGGGTCAAAGGCATCGAGGATCTGGCCGAGCAGCCGGCGGGCCTGGCGCAGGAAGCCGCGGTCGTAGAGCGGGCGGCCGCAGCACAGGTTGGCCCGCGGAACCTCGACCGTGAAGCCGGCGGCCTGAAGGACTCGCACCGCCGCGAGCCCCTGCGAGGGCGCGAAGCCGTCGGTGAAGGTGTCCGCGAACAGGACGACGCGCCGGTCGCCGGCCTCCCGAGCGCCGCCCAGGTCCGCGACTCCTTCCGCTAGCTGCCGGCGGAAGGGCCGGTCCGCGAACCTTGGTAGCGACCGCCGCCCGTCCACGCCGGCTACGAGCTTCGCCAGCCCGGCAATCCCCGGCGCGGCGCCGACGGCGTTCGCCAGGCCCGGCGCGATCTGCGCCAGGTGCGCCCACCAGTGGATCAGGCCCATGGAGTACGCGACCCGCGGCCGCAATCGGTGGGCGTAGTGATGGGCCATGAACTCCGCCTTGTACGTGGCGACATCCACCCCGACCGGGCAATCGTTCCTGCAGCTCTTGCAGGCGATGCACAGGTCTAGGGCCTCGAGAACGGCATCGCTGCGCCACAGGTCGGGCAGCGCCTCGCCTTCCAGCATCTCCCACAGCAGGCGGGCCCTCCCTCTGGTGGAGTGGCGCTCCTCGCGCGTGGCCTGGAAGGTCGGGCACATGGCCCCGCCCGATTCGCGGCGGCACTTGCCCACGCCGACGCACCGCGCCACGGCCCGAGCCAGCGAGCCGCCGTCGTCGGGGAGGCCGAAGATCGTCCTGGGGTCGGCGAGCGCCAGGGCGGGTCGCAGGTCCGCGTCCAGGGGCAGGGGATCCACGACCTTGCCCGGGTTCATTCGCCCGCGCGGATCCCAGATCGACTTGAACTCGCGGAACGCCCCCACCATCTCCGGCCCGAACATGCGCGGCAGCAGCTCGGCCCGTGCCTGGCCGTCGCCGTGCTCGCCCGAGAGAGAGCCGCCGTGCCGGACGACCAGGTCGGCCGCCTGCTCGATGAAGGAGCGGAAGGCGCGCAAACCCTCGGGCGTGCGAAAGTCGAATTCGGAGCGCAGATGCACGCAGCCGTCGCCGAAGTGGCCGTAGAAGGTGCGTTCGAACCCGAACTTGCGGATCAGCGCGTCGAGCTCGCGCATGTAGGCGCCCAGCCGATCGGGCGGGACGGCCGAATCCTCCCAGCCGGGATACGTGGAAGGCTTGCCGGGGACCACGGCCGTGGCGCCCACGGCAGATTCGCGCAGGGTCCAGAGGGCTTGCTGCTTCGCTGCGTCGCCGACCACGCGGGCCGACCCGCGGCCGCCGAAACGCCCGGCAGCCCCGCGCGCCTTCGATTCGGCTTCACGGGCTGTCTCGCCGCCGAATTCGACCAGCAGCCAGCCGCCGCCCTCCGGCAAATCTTCGATCGCCGCCTGGTTCAGCCCTTTGCGCCGGCAGGCCTCGACCAATCGGTCGTCGAACCCCTCCAGGCCGATCGGTCCGGCCGTCATGATCTCAGGCGCTCGATCGGCCGCCGTGAAGATGTCCGGGAAGCCGAGAACAAGCAGGGCCCGACCGGGCGGGCTGGCGACGAGCCGAACAGTCGCCTCCAGGATCGTGACGCAGGTGCCTTCGGTGCCCACCAGCGAGCGGGCGACGTCGAAACCGTTCTCCGGGAGAAGCGCCTGCAGCGCGAAGCCCGAGACCAGGCGGGGCAGCTTTGGGTAGCGCCGGCGAATCAGCGCCGCGTGGCGATCCCGGAGGGAGCGGAGGGAGCGGTAGATCTCGCCCCGCGGTCCCTCCTCCGCGCAGATCTGTTCCAGCTCCTGGTCCGTTGTCCGGCCGACCGTCAGACGCAGCCCGTCGTAGGTGAGCACGTCCAGCGACTCGACGTTGTCGCTCGTCCGCCCGGCCATGATCGAGTGGGCGCCGCACGAGTCGTTGCCGAGCATGCCGCCCAGGGTGCAGCGGTCGTGCGTGGCAGGGTCCGGCCCGAAGGTCAGGTGGTGGCGTTCCGCCGCCGCGCGCAAGTCGTCGAGGATCACGCCGGTCTCGACGCGGGCGAGGCGCCGTTCCGGGTCCAGCTCGACGATGCGGTTGAGGTGGCGCGAGACGTCCACCACGACGGCCCGGTTGGTGGCCTGGCCCGCCAGGCTCGTGCCGCCGCCGCGGAGCGTGAGCGGCGCCTCGTGGTCGCGGCAGACGCGGATGACCTCCGCAAGATCCTCGGTGTCGAGCGGGCGCACGACGCCGATCGGCAGCTGGCGGTAGTTGGACGAATCGGTGGAGTACAGGGCCCGGTCGCCCGCGGTGAACTGGACCTCGCCGCGGACGTGGGCGCGCAGGTCCGCGGCAAGGGATTCGCGGCCGGCAAGCAGGGCGGTGGATGGGCCGCTGGTGGCTGCCGGGGTCGCGGTCGGGTCTGGCATCGGTTGAGCATAACGGTCGAGTCGCAGCCGGGGCGTCGCGCCCAAGCTACGGGGACCGGCGGTGGCGGGCGGTCACGTACGGGCTACTGCACTGAGCGGTCGATGCGTTCGGGCTGCCAATCCGGGCCAAGGGCTTGGTCGTGTCTGCTGTTCGCTGCTCAAGTAGTCTCTCCGCTGGGACTCCATCGAACCTTTTCAACCCGGGCCGTGTCTGGATGCACGTCGCGGTCGAAGGGTCGCCGAGAATGGAGTCGAACGAATGGAGGGGACGCTCAGGGTGCTGATTGGGACGGCGGCCGAGGAGATGTCCGCGGCGTTCATCCATCTCGCCGAGCCGGAACTGCCGGGTGCGTACCGGTTGGCCGGCTTCCTCCTGCGGGACGCCTCGGAGGCCGAAGACGCCACGCAGGAGGCAATCCTCAAGGCCTGGCTGGCCTGGCCGAGACTGCGCGATCGCAGCAGTTTTGGTTCCTGGTTCGATCGGATCGTCGTCAACGTCTGCAAGAACCGGTTGCGGGATCGCAAGGGGATACGGCCGCTGCCGCTGGATGAGCAGATGGGCAACGAGATCAGGACGGCCGATCCGTTTCGCGCCGCTCTGGCTCGCGACGAGGTTGGGCGCCTCGTGGCGACCCTCAGTCCGGACCATCAGACGCTGCTCGCGCTCAGATTCTGGCGGGACCTGTCCCTCGAGGAGATAGCTGAACGGTTGGAGCTGCCACTCGGCACCGTCAAGTCGAGGCTCCACTACGCGCTCCGCGCCCTCCGATACGAACTGGATCGCCAGACCAGGGAGGCTTCTCGATGAGCCGCTTCGATTCCGACGAGGAGCTCGAGCGACGGCTCCGGAACATCGGGGCCGATCCACAGCCGCCGGTGGCACGGTCCCTCAATCACTACTTGCATCAGCTCCCAGAAGCGCATCCTGTGTCGGCTTCTCGTTTTGCCGGCCTCGGCCGAGGCGCTGTCAAACCGACCCGACCCACCTCGATGGCAGCCATGCAACCGGTTCTGGCGCCTGGCCGGTTGCATCTCAAGGTCATGGCTGGAATTGTCGCGGCGCTCGTCGTGGCCCTCGCCGGTTGTGTCCTCCTGGCTGCCCAGCGCTACGCCGAACCTGTCGCCGCCTCGCAAGCTGCCGCCAGGTCTGTTCCGGCCAACGAGCAGTGGACCGGCATCGAGTGGCACGACATCACCGCCACCTCCGGCGGGCTATTCTCCAAAGACCCCTGGGAGACCAGCATCGGCAGTGGCACCGTCGTGGCGTGGCCGGGCGGACTGGCGGCGAGCACCGGTTCTGGGGTGTGGACCTCTATTGATGGGCGGTCCTGGAGCCGTGTCTCCGGCCCTGAATACGTCCCATACCTCGGGGCGCTGGGCGGCCAGCTGCTCGCTTTCTCGCAGCCCGTCGCTTCGTGCGATGAGACCGCGGCGGGGCCGTGCCTGACCTCGAGCAGGATCTGGACCTCGACTAACGGGGTCGATTGGACATCCTCCTTGTTGCCGTTCTCTGGGTCCGTGATGAGCCTGACGACCTCATCTGAGAGTGCAGTGATCTGCGTTCCAGCCCCGACCAGCGCGGACGTTACCGATCCCAAGCTGCTCTACGTCACCACCGACGGCATCAACTGGCGCGAAGCGTCCACCCCCGACGACATGTCGAAGAGCTTGGATCTGCAGGTGGTTCGGATACCCTCGGGCTACATGGCCTTGGGGGAAGCCAGGCTTGGCGACCAGAGCACCCTTGAGTACTGGGCTTCCGGCGATGGATTCACGTGGTCACGGATCTCGCCCACGCTGCCCAATGGCCAGACGCTCGACATGGGGATCTATCTGGGTCTGCTTGGGTCCGATAGCCTGGGTCTGCATTCATCGGACGGCGTCAGCTGGACCCTCGATGAGGACCAAGCCCCACTATGGACGAGCGGCTCGTTCCCGTTCCAGGCCCTCGCGGACGGGCGGCACATCCTGGTTGCCGATGGCTGGAACACCACCTTCTACGTCAGCGTTGGCGACGGTCACTGGCGCGTGCTCGATCAGGGTGGCGACATCGGCAGCCTGCCCGGCGGCGGCCAGGCGTGGCTGCTTCCGGATGGCGTCCTATACGCCGGTGGCGGTCGGCTCTTCTTCGGGCAAGCGACATCCGGTCGGGCCGTACAGGGATCGCTTCGGCCCGCGGCCACGATCACTCCACCGCCAACGCCCCCAGCGGCTGCTTCGCCTTCGACGACCCCGTCTTCGGTGATTCCAGCGCCAACGAGCCAGCCCACGTCGACGCCGACCGGATAGTGACGAACCCTGTGCTACGATCGGTGCGTTCACGGCGTTGACCGAGAGGAGTAGCGCCGCCATCCGGCGATCAGAGAGCGGGACCCGCGCCGAAAGGCGCGAGGCTGAAAGCCCCGCAGTCGGAACGGCGCGAACGTAGCTCGCGAGTTGTGCGGGAGGCGCCCGATAGCGCGCCCAGAGGGCGACGCCAAACATGGCGGCCGGGACGACCGGCGCCGGGTGAAGCCGAACCAGCAGGTGGTACCACGACCCGTTCGTCCGCTGGACGAGCGGGTCGCTTGATTGACGGAGCGAGCGATGGCGGACGGTGCGAAGACGCGGAAGCCGGGGGGAAGCAGCGGCGCGGCCGATCGCGGCGGCGCGGCCGACCGGGGCCGCGCGGCCGGCGAGACGGAGCTGGCGAAGGCATACCGGCCCGGCGAGGTCGAGCACGCCATCTACCAGCGCTGGCTCGACGCCGACGTCTTCAATCCCGACGGCAAGGGCTCGCGCGCCGACTGGAGCAAGCAGCCCTTCGTCATCATCCAGCCGCCGCCAAACGTGACCGGTTCGCTGCACCTCGGCCATGCCCAGCGCTCCACGGTCGAGGATCTGATGACCCGGCACGCCCGAATGCAGGGCCGGCCGGCGCTCTTCCTGCCCGGCCTGGACCACGCTTCGATCGCCGCGCAGTACGTCCTGGATAAGCTTCTCGCGAAGAAGGGCGAGACGCGACAGACCCTCGGCCGCGAGAAGTACCTCGAGGCGATGTGGGAGTTCGTCCGCGAGACACGGCAGACGATCCTGGGCCAGCAGCGACGGGTCGGCGCCTCCCTGGACATGACGCGTCTCCGCTTCACGATGGACGAGGTATCCGCGCGCGCCGTGCGCGAGGCCTTCCTGCGCCTCTATCGCGAAGGCCTGGCATACCGGACCGAGGCCCTCATCCACTGGTGCCCCGGCTGCCGGACCAGCGTTTCGGACCTGGAGGTCATTCCGGGCGAAACGACCGGCAGCCTATGGACGATGCGCTATCACCTGATCGACGAGAAGACCAGTGCCCCCGATCCGAACGCCTGGATCGCGGTGGCCACGACGCGCCCGGAGACGCTCCTGGGCGACACGGCCGTGGCCGTGAACCCGGAGGATCCGCGCTACACCGCCCTGGTCGGCCGCCAGGCCATGATCCCGTTCGTCGATCGCGCGGTGCCGATCATCGCCGACGCGGTGGTGGATCGGGCTTTCGGGACCGGCGCGGTCAAGATCACCCCCGCCCACGACCAGGACGACTACGAGACGGGCAAGCGCCACGGCCTGGTGATCATCACCGTGCTCGACGACGCCGCCCGCATCAACGAGAACGGCGCGCAATTCGCCGGGCTTGATCGCTACGAGGCCCGCCGCCAGATCGTGGAAGCCCTGCAAGCCCGCGGCGACTTGGAGTCGATCAAGGCCCACGAGATGCTCCTCGGCCGCTGCCAGCGCTCCGACGACGTGGTGGAGCCGCGGCTCAAGACGCAGTGGTTCGTGCGCGTGGCGCCGCTCGCGGCAGCTGCCCTGGAGGCGACCCGCTCGGGCAGGACCCAGATCCTGCCGGAGCGCTTCGTCAAGGTCTGGGAACACTGGATGACCGAGATGCGCGACTGGAACGTGAGCCGCCAGCTGTGGTGGGGCCACCGCATCCCGGCCTGGTACTGCCCGGACGGCCACACGACGGTGACGGCCGACCTGGCCGGGCCGGCGGCTTGCGAGGTTTGCGCCCGTCCGGCCGCCGACCTGCGCCAGGACGAGGACATCTTCGACACCTGGTTCAGCTCGGGCCTGTGGCCGTTCTCGACCCTCGGCTGGCCGGAGAAGACGCGCGACTTCGAGCGTTTCTACCCCGGCTCGGTCATGGAGACCGCCTACGACATCATCTTCTTCTGGGTCGCCCGGATGATGATGCTGGGCATTCACCTCACCGGCCAGGCGCCCTTCCACACCGTCTACCTGTCGGGCCTGATCCGCGACCCGTACGGCCAGAAGATGTCCAAGACGAAGGGCAACTCCGTCGATCCGCTCGAGACGATCGAGGAGGTAGGCGCCGACGCGCTGCGCTTTGCCCTGGTCAACGGCACGGCGCCCGGCAACGACTCCCGGCTGGGCGCCGAGAAGCTCGAGAACGCCCGCAACTTCACCAACAAGCTCTGGAACGCGGCCCGGTTCGTCCTGGGCGCGCGTCCGGCCTCGATTCCAGCGGGCGCGCCGAGGGAACTGCCGGCGCGCGACAAAGTGGGTCCGGCCGACCGCTGGATCCTTTCGAGGGCTGCGGCGACGGTGGCCGCGGTGGACGAGGCAATGAGCCTGTACGGGTTCGGTGACGCCAGCCAGATCCTCTACGAGGCGATCT
The DNA here is from genome assembly GCA_003141955.1 of Chloroflexota bacterium. Classification (GTDB taxonomy): domain Bacteria; phylum Chloroflexota; class Limnocylindria; order Limnocylindrales; family CSP1-4; genus Fen-1039. Next base: position 37,980 of record PLOC01000070.1, on the reverse strand, counting down.
GGAACGAGTACTGCGACTGGGCCGTGGAGCTGGCGAAGATTCGCCTCGGAGACGAGCGCCTCGGCGTGGACGAACGCGAAGCCACCTGGTGGACGCTGGTCGAGGTCCTCGATACGTACCTGCGGCTCCTCCATCCAATCATGCCCTTCGTGACCGAGACGATCTGGGAGCGGCTTCCCCACGGGGCTCAGGACCCGAGCCTGCTGATCGTCGCCGACTGGCCGACCATCGATGCCGATGCCGCCGACGCGGCCGCCGAGATGGAAGTGGCCGCCCTGATCGACCTGGTGCGGGCGGTGCGCAACGCGAGATCCGAGGCCCGCATCGAGCCGGCCGCGTGGCTGCCCCTGGACGTCTACGTGCCCGAGTCGCTCGGGCCCACCTTCGAGGTGCTTCGGCCGGCGATCGAGCGACTGGCGCGGGCGAAGCCCCTCGGCCGCGAGCTGAGCCCCGAATCGGTTCGGCGGGGAGTGGCCGGCGGCCTCTCGGTGATCGCCGGCGAGATCGAGGCCGTGGTCCGTCCGGCGGCGCGGGACGAGGCCCAGGACGAGCGCGACCGCGCCCGCCTGGAACGCGAGCTGGCCGAGGCGCAGGGGCTCCTTGCCGCCGCCCGCGCCAGGCTCGCCAATGAGGCGTTCATCTCCAAGGCGCCGCCGGCAGTGGTTGACGGCGCGAAAGCGCGAGCGGCCGAGCTGGAGGAACTGGTGGCGAGGCTCGCCGAACGGGTCAGCGGCTAGCCGTTGCGGCCCAGATCGCCGCTTCAGAGAGCGCAACGCCCCATTCGGCGCCACTCGGACACGCGACCGTACCGGCGCAAACGGCGTCGGCGCACGATAGGATACGTGCAGGTTCGCCACACCTTCGAGGGACGACCGTGCCGCTCTTCCGGAAGACCAAGAAGTCCGCCCAGGTCAACACACCGCCAGCCGTTGAAGAAGTCCCCGCACAGGACTTCGTGTTGAAGCTCTCGTACTCGGCGAAGAGCAGCGAGAGTGTCCGCATCAAGACCGGTCCCAGCGCCGTCGCTCGGCTGGCGCGGATGCTCGACGGCTACGTGCAGGGCGAGCCGGAGCTCGCGGAACCGTACCCGGTCGAGTTCGGTGAGGCGGCCCCGTTCATCGTTCGCATGCCCGACGCCGCTGAGTGGCTCACCTACCACCGCAAGCGGCTGCCCGTCACGCGCCACGCCCTCGTCGTGTTGGAGTCCGTCGATGCGATCGATCTGGCCTTCGACACGTTCGTGGGTGGTCTCCTGGACGGTGAGCTCGATACCTCCGGATACCCGGAGTACAACGCCATCGTCGGCGGTGTCGCGTCGCACTGGGACGAGATGAACGGCGATATGATCGTTCGCGCCGTCGTCGGCTGGGGTGGGAAGGGCGCGCGCGGCGATACGGATCGGAATGCGTCGCGGATCCTGGCCGGGCTGTTCGGCAACATCGCGGCCGACCGGCACGCCCTGGGAATCGTGGCTGTGGAGCGACCAGTCACCGGCACCAAGGCGGACGGCCTGGTTTGCGCCCACTGCGGCTTCAACTCCGCGCACGTGCGGGCTTTCTACTGCCCCAAGTGCGGCATGCGCATGACCCGCACCTAGCGGCGCCTGGAGAGCCCCGTGCCCACCTACGACTACGTCTGCACAAGCTGCGGCCACGAGATGGAGATCATGCACTCCCTTCACGCTCACGGCCCGGATGCCTGCCCCTTGTGCGGCGCGCCGATGAAGAAGACGTTCGGCGTGCCCACGGTCCACTTCAAGGGGACCGGCTGGGCCCGCAAGGATCGGGCCACGGCAAAGCCTGCGAAGGTTGGGCCAAAGGATCCCGGGTCGAGCGCTGCATCGGAGGCGGGTTCCGGTTCCGGCGGGTCGACCGTTGGCTCGTCCGACGCGTCGGCATCGTCGGCGCAGTCGGCGCCGTCGGCAGAGAAGGGCTCGGACTGACCGATGTCGAAACCACCGACCGACTGGATCTCCCTTTCGGAGGCGGCCGAATTGCTCGCGGCTTCGAATGTCCGCTTCACCACCGATACCATCGGCCGGTGGGCCCGGACCGGCCAGCTCCAGAGCATCAAGCTGGGCAACCGGCGCTTCGTGCGAAAGGCCCAGGTCCGGTCGCTGCTGCGACCGCACGGCACGGTCCACGGCGAGGACCTGCAGCCCGGGTTGTTCGAAGACCTCGACGACTAGCGTCCGACGATGATCGGCGCGGGGGAGATGTCAGCCCTGCCGGGTACCGCAGCGGCGGCAGTAGCGGGCTTGCGTCGAAACCGGCAAAGCGCAGCTGTGGCAGACGCGGACGGTGCCGCGGTCCAGCACCCGCTGAGCCGACTCGGCCCAGAGGGCGGCCACGAGAGGCGACTCCGGCATCTCGGCCTGCTCGACCCGGCCGGCGGCCACAAATGACGATGGGACGTCGGCCTGGGGAAGGGGCCACAGCGCAGTCGGGCTGGCCTGGGATGGCCACCGGGCGCCGACCGGCGGCCACGGAGCGACCGGGGCCGGGGAAGGCATGTCGGGTTTGGTCGCGGCCCAGCGGTCGGTGGATACCGGCGGCATGGTGAACAGCGGCTGCTGGGCTAGCGTCGCCTGATCGGGCTCGGGCTCGGTGGACCGGACGGGTTCGGCTTCTCGCTCGGGCTCGGGTGCGAGCGTTGCGAAAACGATCGGCGCGGAGGCCGCGGCGACACGACTCTCAACCTCTGCCCTCGCCGCGCTTGGCTCCGGAATTGCGGGCGGGACTGCGTCGGCGGGTGCCTCTCTGTCGCTGGCGGCAGCATCTGTGTCGGCCCACCAGTCGTGGCGCTCGATCGGGCGGTCGATCCATTGCGTCGCCGCCGGCCACGGCGTGGGTTCCGTGCCTCTCTGTCGGGGCGCTTTGGCGGGCCTGGGTGTCCTCGGCGCCGATTCGTGGAGAGTGGCGTCTGCCGTGGCCCGGTGACCCAGCAGGCGGCCGATGGCGGACTCGGCGTGCGGCTCGGACTCGGCGTGCGGCTGCGGCAGCTCGATCGGATGTCGGAGCGAACCCAGCAAGTCGAAGTCGGACGAGGGCCCCTTCCTCGGGGCGGGTGTCTCGGGCTCCCAGGCGCCCTGTAACGGCCGTTCCGGCTCGGGCCGGTGAGCCGGTTTGGGTTCGGTCACACGAGCCGCGTCCTCGGCGAGCGTGTGAGACGGCGTGAATGCCTCGACGTCGGTGTCTCCGGCCCGAATGGCCGGGGTATCAGGTTCATCCTGCGACGGAGCGTGGCGCAGCTGCGCCTCGATAAGACGGAGCTCCTCCGGAGTGAGCGTCATCTCGGCGTTGGCGGGCTCGTCGCTCAGGGGCCAGAGGGTCCAGCCGTCATCGCCCGACTTCCAGGCTTGCGACTGAGCCCGCAGTTGCTGGGCCGCCGACCGCTCTTCCTCCGAGACTCTGGCGGGCTCGCGGGGCTGCTGGGGCCGAGGTTGGGGCTGTGGGCGGGGCAGCGGACGCGCCGGCGGCTCCGTCTGCTCCGCAGGCTCCGGCCTGGGCGGCTCCACGGGAGAGTACGCGGCAACTTGCGACAGAGGCGCGGCCTGCGCAACTGGAATGGCCGGTGCCGTCTCCAGGAGGCCGTGGCCATCACCGACGGGGCGAGGGGAGGTCCGCCCGGGCAGCGGATCCGCGTCGGGCCAGGGCACGGCATCCGGAGAGCCGGCGGGCCTCGGCGCGAGGTCCGCCAAAGAGGGAGCTTTCGCGGTACCTCCGAGATCCTGGCGAGAGACGGGCGTGCGAACGATGAGATGGTTCTGCGGCGCGACCGGCTCCTGGTCCCACAGCGGAGCGCACGAAAGGCACGCGCTCTGGTTCTCGTTCCAGCACTTCTCGCAGGCATACTGGCGACAGGTCATGCAGAAGTTGAAGGTGCGATGGAACTCCTCGGTCACGCGCGACGACTCGTCCTTCGTGACGTCGATGCGGGCCGCGGCCATGGCCTCGTCCATCGACGTTCCGTCGGTCATGACGAAGTTCTTCAGGCCCTTCGCCAGGAGGCGCGCACCGTTCAGCGACGACCCCTTGGCGGGGCTCGGACCGAAGGTGTAGCAGGTGCCGCACCGCTCGCAATACGAGTCGGTGAGTTCGCGCATCTGGTGCTCCGATGTCCTTTGTCAGTTCCGAGCGCTGTCAACCGTGCGCTCGCCCGTGGAGGGTACGCCGTTGTACCGGCCCAGTGAGCCGCCCTGCTCGTACTCATGGCGGAATCCGAAGGTCCCGCTTTTTGCAAGGCGACTCGCAAGGCTGCCAGGATATGGCTACTCGCAACCGGTGTCGAGCACCCGGTTGGCGACCGCCCCCTGCAGGCGACCGCAGGACGTACCGGCGTCGGTCACACGCGCTAGCGGCAGGCCGTCTGGGCGTAGTATGTTGCGTCCCCCAGGGGTTCCTGGAAGGGGCCATGGCCGGAAACCGACTCTGCGACTCGCTCGCGGATCATCAACGAACCTCTGAGGGGGAGAAGAGAGCCCGATGACGAGCATTCAAGAGACCGGCGAGCGAGTTGCGGCCAACGTCGAACGCGTGATCGTCGGCAAGAGGCAGGAAGTTCGCCTGACGCTGGTCGCTCTGCTGTGCCGGGGTCACCTGCTGATCGAGGATGTGCCCGGTACGGGCAAGACGATGCTGGCCAAGGCCGTGGCCCGCAGCCTCGGCTGCAGCTTCCGCCGCATCCAGTTCACGCCGGATCTTCTCCCGTCGGACGTGACGGGCCTTTCGATCTACAACCAGCGGACTCAGGAGTTCGAGTTCCGGCCGGGCCCGATCATGGCCCAGGTCGTCCTGGCCGACGAAATCAACCGAGCCACGCCCAAGACTCAGTCCTCCCTGCTCGAATGCATGGAGGAGCATCAGGCCACGATCGATGGCACGACTTACGCGATGCCGGAGCCGTTCCTCGTGATCGCCACACAGAACCCGATCGAATACGAGGGTACGTTCGCCCTGCCGGAAGCCCAGCTCGATCGCTTCATGCTCCGCATCCGATTGGGCTACCCGAGCCAGGCCGACGAGCAGACGATCCTCGATCAGCAGAAGATCACCCACCCGCTCGAGGATCTCAAGGAGGTCCTGTCGGTCGAGGATCTGCTTGCGCTCCAGAAGGGTGTGCGCGAGATCTACGTCGATCCGAGCGTGGCGGACTACATCGTCCGGCTGGTCAACGCCACCCGCACCCACCCGGACGTTTACCTGGGCGCGTCGCCGCGTGGTTCGCTGGCCCTGTACCGCACGGGCCAGGCGCTGGCGGCGCTGGCCGGTCGTGACTACGTCATCCCCGACGACATCAAGACTCTGGCCGAGTCCTGCCTGGCTCACCGCCTGATCATCAAGACGAGTTCGTCGATGCACGACATCGACCCCCGCCAGGTCGTGGCCGAGCTGCTAGAAAGCGTGGCCGTGGATCCTGGCCGGGCGGCTCCTTCCCTCCGCCGAGGAGAGAGGGCGGACGTGCGGGATGGCACGGCCGCGGTCCGGAGGGGCGCGAGCGGCAGCCCCGCCCGCTAGCGTCGAGAAGGGCAAAGCGTCGTGATCCGGCGGCTTCAGTTCCTGGTCGTGGCGCTGGTTCTGATGCTTGCCGCGTTCTCGACCGGGTTGCCGTTCCTCTTCTACGTCGTCTACCTGGGGCTTCTTGCCGTGGGCGGGAGCTACGTTCTCACTCGCTTCGGCCTTGCGGATCTGGAGGCCGGCTATCGCGTGGATCATCGCCAGGGCCACGTCGGGGACGATCTCCGGACCACGTACAGCATCTCCAACACCAGCCGTTTGCCCAAGCCGTGGCTGGAGGTCTACAACCCGACTGATCTGCCAGTGCCGCTCCCCGGCCGCGCCCTTGGCCTGCGCTCGTGGGCTCAGCGATCCTGGGTCGCGATCGTGCCGCTGACGAGGCGGGGCACGTACCGAATCGAGCCGATGGTCGTGCGGACGGGCGATCCGTTCGGCTTCTTCGAAGCGGCCGCCACGGTAGGCCGGCCCACGGTCGTCACCGTGTTTCCGCGCGTGGTGCCCCTGCCGAGATGGCGGTTGCCGAACGCGAACCTTGAGGGTACGCACTCAGCCCCGGAGCGGACGCTCCAGACGACTCCGCTGGCCACCACCGTCCGGCCCTACGCCCCGGGCGACAGCTTCAACCGAATCCACTGGCGCAGCACCGCTCGCCTGGGCGAGATCCAGGTCAAGGAATTCGACCTGGAACAGACCGCCGACGTGTGGCTCTTCGTGGATCTGGAGACCGCCGTGCAGTGCGGAGAGGGTGACGTTTCGACGGTCGAGGAGTCGCTCCGAGTGGCGGCCTCCATCGTCCACGACGCGATCGTCGAGAACCGGGCTGTGGGCGTGACGATCAGCGGGCATCGGCTCGTCTCGATCCCGGCAGACCGGGGCCCGCGCCAGCGACTGAAGATCATGGCGCTGCTGGCGGCCGTCGACGGCGACGGTCATTCGCCATTGGGCGAAGTGCTGCTCGCAGGCCTGCCCCGTTTGCGGCGCGGAATGACGGCCGTAGTCGTGACCCCCTCGCTCGACCGATCGTGGATCCGGGCGCTGGCGGCGCTGCGGAGCAGGGGCGTTGCCGCGGTGGTCGTGACCCTCGACGCGGCCAGCTATGAGCGGGCCGGTCAACCGGGACGGCGCGGTGTGGGCGACGAGCCCGGTGGCGAGTCGATGCAGCGGCGAGCGCTCCGTTTCGCCCTGGCCGAATACGACCTCAAGGCGTGCAAAGTCGCGGCTGGCGACGATCTCGGGACGGTGCTGGCATGACCGCGGGGTCGATGCCGCGGCAGCCAGCAGGCGAGTTGCGGTCGCAAGCCTGGGATCGCGGATTCGACGACCCCGGCATCCTGGGCGGGTTGGTGGAACGGTTACGCCCGGACGAGGGTTGGCTGAGCCTGGCGCTGGTCTTGATGATGGCCGGCACGACGGCGTGGTCGATCGCAGACGCCCGGTGGATCCTCGGGCGAGACGACCTGACGAGCTTCGTCATCTGGATCGGGCTCGCCGCCGTCGTGTGGGGCTACATCAGCTCCCGCGTCGAGGTCGCCCCGTGGCTCGCCCAGGTCACGGGCGCGGCCGTCGGAGCTTTCGTCTTGATCGAGGTCGTGGGCTCGGTCGTTCCACTTCCGCTGGGCGCGACCCCGGGTCTGGCGGGGTGGTTCCAGGCCGCCGCGACCTCCGTGGCCCAGGCCTATCTCGATCTGACCTGGCGCCACCAGATCTCCACCACTCAGTACGGGCACTTCTGCCTGATCATCGGCATCGTCGTCTGGGGGACTGCGCAGGCCGCTTCCTACGACGTCTTTGGGTACCACCGCGCCATCAACGGTGTTCTGCTGATGGCGGTCGTCCTGCTCGCGAACATGGCGCTCACGGACCAGAATCAGTTCCCGGCCCTGGTCCTCTTCAGCGCCGCCGCAATGGTGCTGCTGCTGCAGGCTCATGCCGCAGATGAGCGCACGACGCTGCAGCGGCACCGCATCTGGCGTGGGGGCGACCTCAACGGACCGCGACTCCAGGGCGGTCTCAGTTTCGCCTCGGCGGCGATATGTGGCGCATTGATCCTGACGACGGTCGCCAGTTCGGCCCCGCTGGCCAATGCCTGGTCAGGGTTTGGTGGCAATTTCCACGATCTCGCGACATGGATCAGCACTTATCTGCCTACTGGGAGCAAGAGCCGTTTCAGCCAGGGCGCCGATTTCGCAAGCTCGACAGTCATCGGGTCGTCGTTCAGCGCGTCCGGCGCCGTTGTCTTGACCATCCAGATGCCGCAGGGCGAACTCAACACCCACTGGCGTGTGATCTCGTACGACGACTTCATGTCGACCGGCTGGTCGGCGAGCGCAGGTTGGCAGAGCGTCCTCAAGCCCGACGTCTCATTGAACGACGGGACTCTCGATCAAGTCGCGCCGGACACCGCGGGCCGAATCACGTTCACGTACACGGTCCAGGTTCGCGACGCGTCGCTGAGTCACCTCCTGGTGGCCAACGAGCCCGCGTCGGCGAGCGTTCAGGTCACTCGCGTTCTCGTAGGCGGCTCGCCTCAGGATTCTGACGTTGTCTGGTTCCCCACCGATGCCACGACCTACAGCGTGATCTCGTTCGTTCCGAATCTGGATCCCAAAGGCGGCGGGCTTACTGGGTGGCAGCTGTCGCACGCCGGCACGGACTACCCGCCCGCTCTTCTGGCTCGGTACACACAGGGCGCGGACCTGGTGGGTGCCGCGGGGCAGAGCTTGCTGACCTGGATCGAGGCGTGGGCGAAAGTCAACGGCGTGGCCGTCGACCCGAAGACGGGGCACTTCACGAACGCCTATGACGCGGCGAGCGCCATCCAGGAGTACCTGCGCGATCCCAGCAACTTCACCTACGACACCAACATCTCGGACCTGGCATGCGCCTCGCTCAGCACGGTCGATTGCTTTGCCACGTTCAGGAAGGGCTTCTGCGAGCAATACGCCACCACGATGACGATGCTGATGCGGATGGAGGGCTATCCCGCCCGCTACGTCGAGGGGTACCTGTCGGGCTCCTTTGACAAGGCCACGAACACGGTCGACGTGACCGGGCAGCAGCGCCACGCCTGGGTTGAGGTCTATTTCCCGGGCTTCGGTTGGATCCCATTCGATCCGACCGGGGGCTCGGTGGGCCAGCCGACCGAGCTCCCAGTTGGTAGCGCGACCACGGCTTCGCCGACTCCGTCGCCGTCTCCGTCGAGCTCCGGCACCGGCGTTCAGGATGTGACGCCACGGCACGGTGGCGCCGGCGGCTCGGCGTCGCCCGGATCCACCGACAACGGCGGCTCCAGCTTGATGGTCCTTACGGCCGTGATCGTTCTCGTGGTCCTGCTGGCGCTCCTGGTCGTATGGCGGCGCCGGCCGCGCCGGTTGGAGGGTCCCGAGACCGTGTACCGGGGCATCGTCCGGGCGGCCAGCAGGCTTGGCTACAGGCCGCTGCCAACGCAGACCGTGTACGAGTACACCGGGATGCTCGCCGATCTGGTCCCGCGAGCACGAGATCCCCTGGGCGAGGTGGCGACCGCGCAGGTCGAGGTCGTCTACGGCCGGCGGCACCTGCCGACAGACCGGCTCATCTCCCTGGCCGCGGCCCAGCGTCGGATTCGCCAGGCCCTGCTCAGGCTCGTCTTCCGCGTCCCGGGTCGCGGTCCCAAGCGTCCGCCGAAGGGCGGAGCTAGGCGTAGCTGAGGGCGACGGCGGCCGCGGGGTACGGGCTCGCTCAGGGCGCGGGCGACGAACCCGGCCGGCGCCGGCCTCACAGCGCGCCCGACTGGCTGCGCTCCAGTGGTGACTCGGCCGAAACGGCGCCATCCTCCCGCCCCAGGTGCTCGTCCAGGTTCACCGCACGCAGAACCGCGCGACCGGCCCGGATCTCGACGACCGAGATGGCGGCGAGGCCGAAGTCGAAGTTCCAGAAGTGCGCCGCCGGAAGGCCGAGAAGGGCGCAGACGGCGACTCGGAAGACTCCGCCGTGTCCGACGATCAGCGACCAGCGCGGGCTCTCATGGGCCGTATCCGCGTAACCGAGGACCTGGTGTCGATCCAGCGTTCCGCGGGGCGTCCCATCGGCCAGCTCCGCCAGGATCACTGCCAGCGAGGTTTCGACACGCGCTCGGACCTGCTCGAGACTTTCGCCGCCGGGCGCGTGGAAGCGGGTCGGCCAGCGCCGCCACGCGGCCAGCGACTCGCCGAAGCGGGCCTTGATCTCCGTGTCCGTGAGCCCTTCCCACTCGCCCTGGGCTATCTCGAGGAATCCCGCATCGGGGCGGAGTGGGGGAGTGGCGCGGCCGGCGGCGTCCATAGCCCCGGCCACGAGCTCCGCGGTGCGGAGCGCCCGACCCAACGGGGAGTGGACGATGGCGAAGGGCGGAGTATCGGGGATCGGCAGCGGAGGCGCGGCATGAGGGTGTGCGAGCCGCTCGCCGGCCAGCTCGGCCTGCCGCTCGCCGAGGCGAGTCAGCGGTGCCTCCATCTGGCCCTGGAAGCGCTTCTCGACGATGAACTGGGTCTGGCCGTGCCGGAGCAGCACCAGGATCGCGTCGAGGCCTTCTGGAATGAGCGGAGCGGCCCCTGAGGACCGCTCCGCATCCCGCAGAGAGGAGTTCAACGGTCGGTGGCGGCCCGGATGACCCAGACGTCGAGGACCGCCGGGTGGTTCCGGATGGCCGCAGCCACGGCGTCGGGGACCTCGTCGTCGATGGCCAGAAGCATCAGGGCGTCCTTCCTGGGCGCGGTGCGAGCCAGGTGCATGGCGCTAATGTTCACGTCCGCCTCGCCGAGCATGAGTCCGATTCGGCCCATGGTGCCAGGCTTGTCCTGATGGCGTGTGACGAGCATCAGCGGCGTCGGCGCCATGTCGAGCCAATTGTCGTCGATGCGGACCAGGCGGGGCTCTCCGTTGGCGATCGTGCCGGCCACAACGGCCTTGCCGGTGTCGCCTTCGAGCGTCAGCGTCACCAGCGACGCGAACGTGCCGGCGTCGTTGGTCTTGCGCTCGTTCACCGTCAGGCCCCGGTTCCTGGCCAGGAAGCCGGCGTTGATGAGATTGACCCGCTCGCTCGTGGCGTTCTCGAGGATGCCCCGGAGAGCGGCCGCGGTTAGCTGGGAAACGTCGTAGTTGGCCAGATCGCCGGCCACGTCTACGGTGAGGGCCTTTGCCGCGCCGCGGAAGTACTGCGCGCCGATGCGCCCGAGCGTTTCGGTGAGAGGCAGATACGGGGCGATCGCGCGCGCCGTCTCGGGGGTGAGCAGCGGGGCGTTGACCGCGTAGCGGGCCGATCGGCCGGCCAGGACGTCGACGACCTGCTCGCAGGCTTCCTCCGCCACGCGCAGCTGGGCCTCGGCGGTGAGAGCGCCGAGGTGCGGGGTCAGGACCGTGTTCGGTGCGGTCAGAATGGGAGAGTCGACCGGAGGCTCAGTCTCGTAGACGTCGAATGCGGCGCCGGCGATCTTGCCCTCGGCGAGTCCGGCGGCGACTGCGGCCTCGTCGTAGACGCCGCCACGAGCGACGTTGACGAGCATCACGCCCGGCTTGAGCTTGGAGATCTGATCGGGCCCGATCATTCCCCGCGTCGCCTTGTTGAGCGGCACGTGGACGGTGATAACGTCGGCCTTCTCGATGATCGTTTCGACGTCGACCAGGTTGATGCCGTGCAGGGCGGCCTGGTCCGCGGTCACAAAGGGGTCGTAGCCGATGATGTTCATCTCGAGGCCGCGGGCGCGGTCGGCCACGGCCTGGCCGATCTTGCCCAGGCCGATGATGCCGAGGGTGCGGCCGCGCAGCTCGACGCCGGTGAAGGAGCTCCGCTTCCATTCGCCCCTTCGCATCGAGGCGTCCGCGGCCGCGGTCTTGCGGGCGAGCGCCAGCATCAGGGCGATCGTCTGCTCGGCGGCCGAGATGGTGTTGCCGGTCGGGGCGTTGACGACCACGATGCCGGCCCTGGTGGCGGCCTCGAGGTCGACGTTGTCGACACCGACGCCGGCCCGGCCGATCACGATCATGCGCGTGGCGTGGGCCAGGATCTCGGCCGTAACCTTGACCTGACTGCGCACCAAGAGGGCGTCGTACTCGCCGATGATGGCGGCGAGCTCTTCGGGCGAGAGGCCGATCTTCTCGTCGACCTCGTGATGGGCTCGCAGGATCTCGATGCCCTGCTTGGCCAGTGGCTCCGCAACGAGGATCTTCATCGGATGCTCCTTACCTGGTCAGGCCGAGGGACTTGAGGGCGGCGACCTGGGCGGCGGCCACGGCCGCGCCAGGAGTCACGGGTCGACCGAGCTCGATGAGCGTCTCCTCGAGGACCGCCATCGCGTTCAGGATGTTCGGGATCGTGACGTGGCCGAGGTGCCCGATTCGGAAGATCTTGCCCTTGAGGGCGCCCTGGCCGCCGGCAACGATGAGGCCGTACTTGCGGAGCTTGCCGTTGAAGGCTTTCCAGTCGAGGTCTTCGGGAATCCAGGCGCCGGTGACCGTGTCCGACGCGAACTTGGGGTCGGCCAGGAGCTTGAATCCGAGGGTCTCCAGGCCGGCGCGAACCGCAGCGCCGACGGCCGCGTGGCGCTTCCAGATCTCGGCGAGAGTCTCCTGCTCCATCAGCTGGAGGGCGACGTCGAGCTGGAACATGACCGCCACGGCCGGGGTCCACGGCGTCTGTCCCGCCTCGGCGCTGGTCTTGTGGGCGAGCAGATCGAAGTAGAACTTGGGCATCTTCGCCGTTGCGGCCGCTTCCCAGGCGCGCGGCGAGACGGCGACGAAGCTGAGGCCTGGGGCGACCATCCAGGCCTTCTGCGAGCCGCTGACGACAACGTCCAGGCCCCAGGCGTCCGTCTCGAACGGGACGGCGCCCAGGCCCGAGATCGCGTCGACGAGGACCAGGGCCTCGGGCGCGACTCCGTGGGCGACCTTGGCCAGCGCCTCTATCGGGTTGGTGACGGCGGTGGAGGTCTCGTTCTGGGTCATCAGGACGGCCTTCCACGGGCCGCCGGCCTTCAGGGCCTCACGGACCTTCTCGGGATCCGCGGCCCTGCCCCACTCGAAGGCGAGCCTGGTGACGTCCGCGCCGTAGGCCGAGGCGATCTTGGCAAAGCGGTCGCCGAAGGCGCCGATCGTGACGGCCAGGACCTTGTCGCCGGGGGAGAGGAAGCTGACGATGGCCGACTCGAGGCCGCCTGTGCCGGCCGCGGTGACGATCAGAACGTCGTTCTCGGTCTTATAGAAGGTCTTCAGGCGGGCGATGATGCTGTTCTGAAGGGTGGCGAACTCCGGACCCCGGTGGTTGACCATCTGGCGGGCGCCGGCCTCGCGGACGGCGTCTGGGAGCGACGTGGGGCCGGGTATGCGCAGGTTGGCCTCGAAGCGGTTCACGGGTTCCACCTCATGCGGGGTTGCAGGACGACGGGCGGATGCTACGGGGCGCTGCCGGCTAGCGCCAGTGTGGTATATATGACCGCATATGCTGAAGCGGACGACGATCCTGATGGACGCGGACCTGCTCGAGCGGCTCGACCGCTTTGCGGCTCGGACGGGCGTGACGAAGACGTCGGTGATCACGGCCGCCCTGGAGGCGCATCTCGAGACGAACGACACCACGCCCGATCTGCCGTTTCTGGCGGTCGGGCGCAGCGACCACGGGCGGCTTTCGCTCGACGGGCGGGGGATTGCACGCCGAGAGGCCGGCCAGCGGCCCCGACCGGAGGAGACCTGAGCCATGGCCGTCCTTCTCGATTCGAGCGCGATCCTGGCCGCGGCGGACCAGTCGGACCTCAATCACCGCGCCGCTCTGGCCTGGTTCGGACGGGTCAACGAGCCGCTCATGATCGGGGCGCTGACGCTGGGCGAGGTGGACCTGCTGCTGCAGCGCGAACTGGGGCTGCGAGCGACGCTGGCGCTGCTCGAGTCGATCCAGAGCGGGGCGGTGCGGGTGGTGGCCCCGACTCAGGCCGATCTGGCACGGGCCGCGGAACTGCTCCGCGAGACCATGGAGTACCGGCCCCGCCTCACGGATGCCGTTCTGGTCGCCACGGCCGAGCGCCTGGGTATCACGCGCGTTGCCGCCTTCGACCGCCGGCCGATCGCCATCTTCCAGACGCGACACGTCCGGGCCCTGGACCTGGAGCCCTGACGCACCGCCGCCGCCGGCGGGCGCTCAAGTCGGGCAGGTCGACCCCGACGCCCCCTTCGTAGAGCCGGATCGCCAGCGAACCGCGCAGATCCACCCGAGACGAGCTCCTGCCGCAGGTTCTGGCGAGCCGGCTCTGCCGCGTCTGGCCGCGGCAACAGCGTCGAACTGGCCGCGCGAGATGTCGAGGCGACGCCGGGACGGTCGTCGACGCGAGCTACGCAGGCAGCAGATCCTGAATCTCGATCTGGGTGCCTTCCTCGCTGCGGACGATGCGCAGAGACATTCGGGCGGCCTCGGAGCGACCCGAATCGAAGCCGGAGGACTCCTCGGTCGGGGAGATCAGCCTATCCGTCTGCCTGGTCAACATCGCCAGGATCACGTCGTACGGCTGCGAGGTCCGCCGTTCGACCATTTCGGCGATCCGGGCGGGGTCGCCGGCGACCCTGCGCAGCTTGGCCCGATCGAGCCGGGGCCACAGGAGGAGAGCGCGTTCGAGGTAGCAGAATTCCGAAGGCCGCCGCGGGCGGCTCTCCACTCTTGGGGTGGAGGTTCTCGTAGCTTGCGCGGATCCCCGATACGGAGCGTTCGCGCTACCGGGCGCGACAGCATACGCACGAGACATTGCGCTCCCCAGTAATTGGAAAGGACGCACCGGAGTATTCGGCTGGCCGGTGGGAATCTGTACCGGCGGCACCGCGCCGGCCGTGTCAGATTCGTTGCATCCGTGTGGCTGCTCGACGTCTACAGCGCCGCGCTGGAGATCTGGTTCTGCCGGAGCGCTTCACGGAGCGCCTGGGGTCTCAAGCCGGTCGCCTTTACGACTCCCAGCGCAGACTCTGATCCGGCCTGATCTGATCGCAATACCTCACATGAGGTAATTCAGTCAGGCCGGGCGGGCAAACGGGTCGGTACGGCGGCCTATCCGGAGTGCGGCGGCACCACTCGCCGGCGGCCGCGGGCCCGCCGGGCGGCCGATGGGCGGTATCGGAGGCCGATCACTCCCCGCCGGCGTCCCGGCGCTCCTCGTCGGCCAGCTCGCGCAGGTTCGCCTGGCGACGGCGCATCCCTTCAGACCCCGTGGCCATCGGATCCCCCTGTGTCTGTCCCTCGACGGGGCGCTTGCGCGTGGGCGGATCGCGACGGGCCTCGCGCAGCCTCTCGAACCGCTCGCGGATCTTGCTCTCCGCGCCCTCGTCGCCTGGGAAGTAGTAGCGGCGATCGGCCAGCTCGCTGGGGAGGTACTGCTGCGCCACGTCGTCCCCGGAGTAGTCGTGCGGGTAGCGGTAATTGCGCCGGCCGGGCCCGCTCGAGCGGAGGTGCGCCGGCACGGGCAGCGACCCGTGGCTCAGGACGTCGTCCATCGCGGCGAAGTAGGCGCGACCCGCGGCGTTGCTCTTCGCGGTCGCGGCCAAGAACACGGTCGCCTGAGCCAGGGCGTACTGGGCCTCCGGAAGCCCGACCCAGTCGAGCGCCTGCGCCGCCGCGACCGCGATCTCCAGGGCGCGCGGATCGGCCAAGCCCACGTCCTCCGAGGCGGAGATGATCAGACGCCGGGCGATGAAGCGGGGATCTTCCCCGGCGGCGATCATCGCGGCCAGCCAGTACAGGGCGGCGTCCGGGTCGTTGCCGCGGATGCTCTTGATGAAGGCGCTGACGGTGTCGAAGTGGCCATCGCCGGCTCGATCGTAGGAAAGCACGCGCTGCTGGGCAGCCGCCTCCACGGCGGCCAGCCTGGGCACGACGTGGCCTTGTTCGTCGCGAGAACCCTCGGCCTCCGCGATCGAAACTGCGCCTTCGAGGACGTTGAGGGCCTGGCGGGCGTCTCCCGCGGAAAGGCTGACGAGGTGCTCGAAGGCCTCGTCCCCGACGGATACGCCACCCGCCGGTCCCAGACCGCCGGCCAGCCCGCGCTCCTCGTCCGCGAGGGCGCGCCTGACCACCGTGGCCACCTGCCGGTCGGTCAGGGGTTCCAGGCGATAGACCCGCAGGCGCGAGAGCAGCGCCGAGTTCACCTCGAAGTACGGGTTCTCCGTCGTGGCACCCACGAGCGTTACGGTCCCTTCTTCGACATGCGGGAGCAGCGCGTCCTGCTGGGCCTTGTTGAAGCGGTGGATCTCGTCGATGAAGAGGATCGTCTGACGGCCGTTGAGGGCAAGCCGGTCACGCGCCTCGACGACGAGGGCACGCACCTCGGCAACGCCGCTCATCACGGCCGAGATCGTGACCAGCTGAGCGCCGACGGCATCGGCCAGGACGCGAGCCAGGCTGGTCTTGCCGCTGCCGGGCGGTCCCCAGAGGAGGATGGAGCCGAGGCGACCGCGTTCGACGGCGCGACGCAACGCTCCGCGTTCGCCGATCAGCTGGTCGTGGCCGACGACCTCGTCGAGGGTACGCGGCCGCATCCGGGCGGCCAGCGGCTGGCGGCCCGGCGGAGGTGCGAAGATCGGCTGCTGGCTCGAAGAGCCTGTTCTGCTGGGGCGGCGTGCGGCCATGACCGGATGCTACTCGCCGCCCGGCCATCCGGCTGGGCGTCCGGCCACTCGGCGGGGTAGAGTGGAGCCCGCATGGCGATCCCGAACTCCCGCCCAAGCGACCGCTCCGCGCCCTCCGCGCCGCCAGGGCGGTCCGCGCCCTCCGGGCCGTCCGGCGTCGATGATGCTGCCGCGGGCTTCACGCCCCGAAACGTCGCAACGCTGAGGGCGATCATCGATGTCGTCGACTCGCTGGTTGTCGTGGCGCGGACCGACGGCTCACTGCTGCTGTGGAACCGCCGCTGCGAGGAAAGCTCGGGGATTCCTTTCGCCGAGGTATCCGGCAAGGCGCTCCTGGATCTCATGCGGCTTCGGCCCAGGTTCCGCGTCGAGGCCCAGGCGGCCCTCGATCGCCTGGTTTCTGGTCAGGAGCGCATGGTCTCGTTCTTCTCGCAGTGGGTCCGCAAGGATGGCCGCAGAGCCCGCATCGCCTGGACGGCGGAGTTCGTCGCGGCTACGGAGGCGATCTCGTTCATCGTGGCGAGGGGATCGGAAACGACGCGCGGCAAGCGCGCGGCTCTGGCATTTGCGGAGACGGAGGCTCGCTACGAGACCCTTCTCGATCTGCTCCCAGAGGCTGTCGCAGTTCACCAGGACGGTCGCGTTGTGTTCGCCAACCGCGCCGCGGCCAGTCTCTACGGCGGCGGCGATCCGGCGGAGCTGCTGGGGCTCGGCGTGTGGGACTTCGTCGCCCCGTCCCAAAGAGATGCCATCCGCGAGCGGGTCGCCGGGATCCTCAAGAAGGGTGGCGCCGTCGAGCCGTCGCGAGAGCGTCACCTTCGCCGCGATGGGACCGAGTTCGATGTCGAGGTAGCGGCCAAGCCGGTTGTCTTCGGCGGGCGTCCGGCCATGGAGGTCATCACCCACGATATCAGCGAACGAGTTGCCGCCGAGAGCGCCACGGCGGAGAGCCAGGCGCGCATGCGAGCGATCTTCGACGACTCCGCGATCGGTATGATGCTGGCCGACCGGGAGGGCCGGTCGCTGGAGAGCAACGCGGCCTTCCACCGGCTGCTGGGCTTCACGCAGGATGAGCTGGCGAAGCTGACAGGTTTCGAGTACACGCATGAAGCCGATCGAGAGGTCGGCCGGCGCGCGCTCGCGGACCTGTTCGACGGGCGGGTCGAGAGCTACGAGCTCGTCCAGCGCTACATCCGCAAGGATGGGGCCCTGGTCTGGGCACGAGTTCACGTCGGTGCGGTCCGGGATTCGAATGGGGCGCCATCCATGGCCGTCATCACGGTGGAGGACATCACCGAGCACAAGGCACTCGAAGAGCAGCTTCGTCAGGCCTCCAAGATGGAGGCTCTGGGCCGATTGGCGGGTGGCGTTGCCCACGACTTCAACAACCTGCTCACCGTCGTCAACGGCTACGCCGACCTGCTCGTGGCGTCCCTCGAAGGCGATGAGCGGGGGGCCGACGCGCAGGAAGTCCGGCGGGCCGGTGCGCGGGGGACGGAGCTTACCGCGCAACTTCTGGCGTTCGGCAGGCGCGCTCCCCGATCCGTCGAGAGGATCGAGCTGAACGACCGAATCGGCGCCCTCGTGCCGATGTTGCGCCGCCTGCTGGGCGAGGACATCGAGTTCGAGGTTACGCTGGATCAGCGCCTCGGTTTCGTGGAAACCGATCCGAGCCAGCTGGATCAGGTGGTGATGAACCTGGTAGTGAACGCCCGCGATGCGATGCCGGGCGGCGGCGAACTGAGGCTGAACACCGGCCTGCTCCACCCGGATCCGGTGAGCGGGACCGGCCGGCCCGACCGGCCGTCGGCCCGCATCGAGATTGTCGACACTGGGTTCGGGATGGCGACGGAGGTCATGGAGCGGATCTTCGAGCCGTTCTTCACGACCAAGAACGTGGGGCACGGCACGGGGCTGGGCCTGGCCACCGTGTACGGCATAGTCGAGCAGATGGGCGGCCACATCCACGTCCACTCGGAGGTCGGAGTCGGGTCGCGCTTCCAGGTGGACCTGCCCCTGAGCGAAGGCATCGCCTCGGCCGCGGAGGCCGTGCCGCCGAGATCGTCGCGCCACGGCGATGAGACGGTCCTGCTGGTCGAGGATGAGCCGGCGGTGCGGGACTTCTGCAAGCGGGCCCTCGAGGCCGAAGGCTACCGGGTCGTGGCGACCGGCCCCAAGGGGGCCGTCGATGAGGCGACCGCGCTCGGAGCTTCTCTGGATCTGCTGCTCTCGGATGTCGTGATGCCCGAGCTCGACGGGCCCACGATCGCCGCGGTTCTCACCGCTCGCCAGCCGGGACTCCCCGTGCTGTTCATGTCCGGCTATCCGCGCGACCGCGAAGGGGAGATCAGCGGGGCCGCGGCCGCGGGGTCGGTGCTGGCCAAGCCGTTCGATGCCCGTCAGCTGGCCGAGGCTGTGCGCCGGGCGCTGGATCGGTCCGCTTCGCGGGCGGGCGACGGTCGAAAGGACGGGGCCTCGGGCAGCGCGGCCGAGCCGGGCTGACGCCCGCCGGCGCGTCAGGTCTGGATGACGTGCAGGATGTCGATCAGGACGTAGAAGACGGCCAGGATTCCGACCATGGTGCCGCCGACGCGCACGATCCGGCGGACATCGCGGCTCACGTAGCCGTATTCCTCGGCCGCGCGGACCGCCAGCGGGCTCTGGCCGCGGGGTCGTCCGGCGGGATCGAAGTCGGTTACGCGCGAACGGTCGCGCGAGCGCCCGGCGGGCTGCTGGGCGGCGCGTTCCTGGGCCACGATCTGGGATTCGAGCTCGGCTGCGCGCGCTTCCTCAGCCGCCGAAAGGCCCTGGCCGGGTCGACTCGCGGGTCGCGGCTGCTGGCGAGCCGAAGAACGTTTGTCTTGGTGCCGCTGGCCGGATCGATTCGAGCCGCGGGTGCGCTTGGCCATGTTAGTGAGGGGCCTCCGGTGATCGTTCGATGGCCTGTCGAGCATAGCATCCCGATCGCCCTCGGCGGGGACTCGAGCGTCCACGAGCCGCCCTGCCGTCGTGGCTGGTAGACTCGCCGCGAGCCGAGTGGAGGTCGATGTGTCGCAACTCAACAACTTCGTGTCCACGCATCTGGGCGTCATAGGTGTCGTCATCGTCGTCGGATGCGTCGTTCTGGTCCTGATGATCCTCATGTTGTTCATCCAGTCGCGAAGGATCGCTCTGCTCAGCGAGCGCCTGGACGACCTGACGCAGGGCGCCGACGGCCAGAGTCTCGAGGGCGTGTTGGCCACGCACCTGGACACGGTGATCCGCGTGGGCCACGACCTCGACGAGGTGATCGCACGGACCGCCATCCTCGAGGGCGGGGCGAGGCTGCATTTCGGTCGTCTGGGCATCGTGCGCTTCAACCCCTTCGATGACACGGGCGGCAACCAGAGCTTCGCGCTGGCAATCCTCGATGCCAACAACGACGGCTTCGTGATCACGAGCCTCCACTCGCGGACCGGTACACGTGTGTACGCGAAGGCCGTATTCGACGGCCAGTCGGAGACGACTCTTGGTGCCGAGGAAGCCCAGGCGGTGGAGATTGCTGTCTCCCAGGGCGGGGAAGCGACAACGGCTCGCGCGTCCAAGGCCGCCTCTGCCGGTGGACCCTCCGGCAAGACGGCCGGTCGGACCAAGGCAGCCGGCCCCCCCGGTGGCGCGGCCAAACCGAGCCGCCCGGCAAAGCCGGCCGCGGCCGATGCCGGGCCGTCGGCCGATGCCGGGCCGTCCGCCGCAGCGTCTGCCGCTCCCGCGGTCGTTTCGACGTCCGAAACGGAGCCCGCGGCGACCGAAACGGGCTCTGCAGCGCCAACGGCCTGACGGGGAAGCCGCACGTCGTGACACGCGAGATGTCACCGCGCCGGCGATCCTAGAGGCATGCCTCGACCCAACCACAAGACCAGGCTGCGAGAACCTGCCCGTCTGGAGCAGATTCCCGTCTGGGGCGGTCCCCCGGAAACGCTTCCGGAAGAAACCGGTCCGTCCGGCGTCGAATCGTTGCTGGCCGGCCTCAACGCCGAGCAACGGCGCGCGGTCTGCCATGACAAGGGGCCGCTGCTGGTGGTGGCCGGCGCGGGGACCGGCAAGACGCAGGTCATCACGCGCCGAATCGCGTGGCTCATTGGCACGCGGCGCGCCCGCCCCTCCGAGATCCTGGCGCTCACCTTCACGGACAAGGCCGCAGAGGAGATGCAGGCGCGAGTGGACCAGCTCGTGCCCTATGGGTACACGGATGCGGTTATTTCCACCTTCCACGCCTTCGGCGACCGGGTCGTGCGAGAGTTCGCCCTGGAACTCGGGCTGCCGACCGACACGCGTGTGCTCACACGGCCCGAGGTCGTGATCTTCCTGCGCGAACGGCTCTTCGAATTCGAGCTGGACGAATACCGGCCGCTGGGCGATCCGACGCGCTTCCTCAGCGCCCTGGCCGGCCTCTTCTCTCGCTGCAAGGACGAGGACGTCAGCCCGCAGTCGTACCTGGCTTTCGCGGCGGGTCTGGCAAAGGCAGCCGAGGCGGCGGGGACGGGCGAGAAGGCCGCCGACGAGGTCGAGGCGCTGCGCGAGCGGGCGAGACGTGAGGGTGAGCTCGCCCGAGCCTTCGCGCGCTACCAGGAGCTGCTCACGCGGGCCGGCTTCATCGATTTCGGGGACCAGGTGAGCGTGTCTCTTCGGCTGCTGCGCGAATCGCCGGCCGCTCGGTGGGAGCTGCAGCGTCGATTCCGCTACGTCCTCGTGGACGAGTTCCAGGACACGAACAGCGCCCAGTCGGAGCTCGTCGAGCTGCTTACCGCCACGCACGGCAACGTCGTGGTCGTCGGCGACGACGACCAGTCGATCTACAAGTTCCGTGGCGCCGCGATCAGCAACATCCTGGAGTTCAAGCGGCGCCACCCGCGCTGCCGCCAGGTCGTGCTGCGACGCAACTACCGGTCTCGTGCGCCGATCCTCGACGCGAGCTACCGACTCGTTCGATTCAACGACCCTGACCGCCTCGAGTTTCGCAACGGGATAGACAAGCGCCTCATCCCGGAGCGGCGCGGCGACGAGCGGCCAGTCCGGCACCTCGCCTTCGCCACAGGCTCTGAGGAGGCGGATTGGGTCGCTCGCGAGATCGCCGGCCGCGTCGCGGCGGGCGCCCGCCCGAAGGAATTCGCGGTTCTCGTCCGCGCCAACGCCGACGCGGACCCGGTTCTTCGGTCGCTGAACCTCGCTGCCGTGCCGTGGCGCTTCTCGGGGACGTCGGGGCTGTATTCGCGGCCCGAGATCCGGCTGCTGCTGGCCTTCCTGCGCTGTATCGCCGATCTCTCCTCGAGCGTCGACCTGTACTCTCTGGCGGCCTCGGAGGTGTACGGCCTGGGCGGCGAGGACCTCACTGTCATCGTCAATGCCGCGCGGCGACGCAACCGCTCGCTGTGGGACGTGATGGAGGAGGTGACCCGGCAACCGGGGCTGCTGCGACTCGCCCCGGAAACGCGGGGACTCCTCGAGCGACTGGTCGGGGACATTCGGCGCTACACCGAGCTGGCTCACGAGCGGGCGGCCGGCGAGGTGCTGTACCAGTTCCTGCGCGGGAGCGGCCTGCTCTCGACGCTGGCGTCGACGGAATCCGTCGCGGCCGAGGAGGCGCTCCAGAACATCGCCCGCTTCTTCGACATCGTCCGCTCGCAGTCCGACCTGCTGGCGGACGATCGGGTCGTCTTCGTGGCCGGCCACCTGCAGACCCTCATCGACGCGGGTGACGACCCGGCCACGGCCGAGGTGGATCCGGACGCCGACGCGGTGGCGGTTCTGACGGTGCACAAGGCCAAGGGGCTCGAGTTCCCCGTGGTCTTCATGATCGGCCTCGTGGATGGCCGTTTCCCCGCCCGGACGCGGCGGGACCCACTGGGCCTGCCCACCGAGCTGGTCAACGAAGTCCTGCCCGAGGGTGACGCCCGTCTCCAGGAGGAGCGGCGGCTCTTCTACGTGGGCATGACCCGCGCCCGCGACGAGCTGTTTCTGAGCCACGCCGCCGACTACGGCGGCCGCCGGGCGCGGCGCGTCTCCCAGTTCGTTCTCGAGGCGCTCGATCTGCCTGCGGCGGCCTCGACGGCGGGCCGAACCTCCGCCGATGGCGCCCAGTCCCCGCTGGAACGGCTGGCGTCGTTCGAGCCGAAGGCTGCCGCGGCCGAGCCCGGGCGGGGTGCGGTCGAGGGTCCGCTCACGCTGAGCTTCTACCAGGTGGACGATTATCTGACCTGCCCGCTCAAGTACAAGTACGTCCACGTCCTGCGGGTGCCCATCGCTCCCCATCACTCGATCGTCTACGGCTCGGCGCTTCACCAGGCGGTGCAGGAGTTCCACCGCCGCCAGGCGAAGGGCTACCTGATGAGCGAGGAGGAGCTCGACATGGCGTTCGAGCGGGCGTGGTCGAACGAGGGGTTCCTGACGCGTGAACACGAGGAGGCGCGCCTGGCGGCGGGTCGGGCCGCGCTGCGCCGGTTCCGTGAAGGGCAACTGCTGCCGGCGGCGGTGGTGCCGGCCTACGTGGAGCGCGAGTTTAGCTTCCTGCTCGACGGCGACCGGATCCGTGGTCGGATGGACCGCGTGGATATCGAGCGATTGCCGCAGGGCGAGGACGGTCAAGCCGGACCGGCCGGCGAGGGGGCGGAGGAGCGCCAGCACGCCGACGTCGTCTCGCCTGCGCTGCCCGGGCTGCATCCGGAACGGGTCACGATCACCGACTACAAGTCGAGCGACGTGCGGGATCCGGCGAAGGCGAAAGAGCGGGCGCGCGACTCGCTGCAGCTGCAGATCTACGCCATGGCTTTTCAGGCGGAGTCGGGCCGGCTGCCCGATGCGCTGCAGCTCTGGTTCCTCGAGTCGGGGCTGGTGGGGCGAGTGGAGGTGGAGGAGAAGCGGCTCGAGAAGGCGCGTTCGTCGATCCGCCAGGCGGCGGCCGGCATCAGGGCGCTGAACTTCGATGCCACCCCGGAGTACATCGCCTGCGGCTACTGCGCCTTCCGCGACATCTGTCCATCGAGCGCTGCGAAATGACCGACTCGGAGGAGCGGCAGCGAGACGCGGGAGTGGTGGATCTCGGCCAGGCGATCGAGGCCATCACGCTCGACTTCGGGAACACCCTCGTAGCGTTCCCGAGCGCCTCGATGGGTGGCGTGCTGTCGGATACCGCGGCCCGGGCCGCGGCGACGTGGGGCTTCGCCAGCGACCGGTTCGAACGTGTCTGGATCGAGGAGCGGTCCCGGCAACTCTCGGAGGAGGTTCCACAGGGTCGCGAGGCGAACATGGACGTCCGGGTGGCACGGGTGCTGGCAAGGCTTCGCGGCCACTCGGTCCCGCCGGAGGAGCAGCGCTGGGATGACGCCGAGGCAGCGAGCTGGTCGAGCCCGGATGAAGTCGAGGCGGTGCTGGAGGATTACGCATCGGCATTCGTGCGCCTGACGCCCGTCCCCCCGGAGATAGGCCCGCTGCTGGAAACGCTGGCCGCGCGATACCCCGTGGCGATCCTGTCGAACTGGCCGATCGCGGTGGCCGTGGAGCGGTTCATCGAGGCCGCAGGCTGGTCTCCGCACCTCTCCGCCGTGGTCATCTCGCAGCGGGTGGGGGTCATCAAGCCGCGGCCCGAGATCTTCCGGGCCGCGGCCACGGCACTCAACGTTGCGTCTGGTCCGCGGCTTCTCCACGTCGGCGACGATCTGGGGGCGGACGTTGCCGGGGCGCACGGAGTTGGCTGGCGGGCCGCCTGGGTGCGAGTCAGGCCGGAGGACTCACCTCTTCCGGTCGCCGAGTTTCCAGGCGGGGAGCGCCCGGATCTCGTCGTCGATCGCGTGACGGACCTGCCGCGAGCGCTCGGCCTCCGCGCTCGTCGCGACCCCTAGCCCGAATCCATCGATCGCCGCCTGCATCTCGCCGCGGTCTGCGGCGCCTGGCCGGTAGATCGGGACCCTAGACTGTGCGAGAAATGGATCTGCGCGATCGGACCGGCAACTACTTCTTCGTGCTCCTGGCCATCGCCGCATGGACGGTGGTCTTCGCGGTCGTGACGACCACCTATCCGCGGGAGAACCCAACCAGCGGTCTGGTGGGGGCGGGGGCCATCGGCCTCGCCTGCGGCGTGACCGCGGTTCCGCTCTTCTGGCTGGCCGCGTTCGCCCGCCATCGTCGGATCGCCTTCCGAGGGGACTGGTCGCGGGCGATCAGGCGGGGGGCCTGGGTGGCAATGGTCGGTGCGATTCTGGTGGCGCTCCGGATCCAGGGCGTGCTGAGCCTCCCGATCGCGATCTTTGTCGCGGCGCTGGTCGTCCTGGCTGAGATGATCCTCTCGGCCGAGCGCTGATGCCGGGTTTCGCGTTCGCTCCCTCCGGCCGGCGTGGCGGGGCGCTACCCTGTACCCGATGACGGACTTGCGTGGCGAAGCCGGCACCGCCGCCGCCCTGGCGCGCTTGTACGACGTGGATCTGATCGACGATCCCGGCGACCTTGACCTGTACCTTGCACTGGCGGCCCGGACGGGCGGTCCGATCCTGGAGCTCGCCGCAGGATCGGGGCGGATCTCCGTCCCGCTGGCTCGGGCCGGCTACGAGGTCACCGCGGTCGACGTCGACCCGGCCATGCTGGCTCGCCTTCGTCGCAGGATCGAGCAGACGGCTACGGCCGAGCCCGACGTGCCCGGTCGAGTCCACCTCGTCGAAGGGGACCTGGTCGGCCTCGACCTCCCCGGCAGTCCCAGGTTCGGCCTTGCCGTGCTCGCCCTTAATTCCATCCTGCTGCTCGATTCCCGCGACAAACAGCAGGCGGCTCTTGAGACGATGGCCCGCCACCTCGCCCCCGGCGGAGTGGCAGTCGTTGACGTGTGGCTGCCGGCCGCGCACGAGCTGGCCCGCTACGACGGGCGCCTTAGCCTGGAGTACGCCCGAACCGACCCCGAAACCGACCTGCTTGTGACGAAGACCGCGAGCGCAGAGCACGAGCCGACCCGCGGCCACGTCGAGCTGACCGCGATCTACGAGGAGGGGGCGCAGGGCGGGCCCGTGCGGCGCTGGATTCGACGGGATCGACTGAGACTGCTGGCCCCCGACGAGCTGTCCGGGATGGCGGAGGATGCCGGCCTGATCGTGGAGATCCTGGCAGGCTCATACGATCTGGAGCCATTGGTCAACCATGACGAACGGGCCATCCTTATAGCGCGGACGCGGGGGAGGACCGTCCCCGCTTCCTTGCTATAGTCGGACACGTGGCGACCACCACCTCCATCCGACTGCTCGTGGCGGAAGATGTTCCGCAGGTGAGTCAGCACGTCCGCAACCTGTTGAGCATCCAATCGCAGGTGAAGCTGCTGGAAGTCTTCACCGACGGTTCGAAAGTCGTGGAGGCGACGCGGCAGCTCCGCCCGGACGTCGTCATGGTCGACCTGCTGCTCCAGGGCAAGGTCAAGGGGCCCCAGCTCATCGAAAAGCTGCGCGACTCGGGGCTGGACATCCCGGTCGTGGTCCTGACCGTGCCCCAGCACCCCCTGGCGCGCGACCCGAATCGCGGCATCGACGCGGTGCTGACGCTCCCGTTCAGCGGCTTCGAGCTGGTGAACACGCTGGCCCACGTCATGACCGACCGCCAGTCTCGGGCCTCGGGTGCATGCCGCGTCGTCTCGGTCTTCTCGCCCAAGGGCGGTGTCGGCAAGACCACGATCGCATTCAACCTGGCGGTGTCGTTGAGTCAGCTCGGCGTCTCCACGGCCCTGCTCGACGGCAGCCTCCAGTACGGCGATTTGCGGGCGCTGCTGAAGGTCCCCGACGACGTGCCTTCGATCCTGGACCTGCCGACCGATCGCGTCCAGGAGTCGGACCTGCGCGACGTCATGTGGCGCGACCCGGCGGGCATCGACATCCTGCTCGCTCCGCCGCGCGTCGAGATGGCGGAGATGGTCACCGTGCGGGACGTCGAGAAGACGATCTCCATCCTGCGCCGCCTGTACCAGGCCGTGGTAATCGATACCCCGACGGTCCTCTCGGAGGTCACGCTGGCGTTCCTGGACGCGTGCGACGTCATCCTCTCGATCGTCACCTACGATTTCACGACCATCCACAACACCGTCGCCGTGGGGGAGGCCTTCGCGTCGATCGGCTACACCGCCGAGAAGGTCCACTACCTGGTCAACCGGGCCGACTCGAGCGGCGGCATCAGCCGCGACGAGCTGGCCCGGGCGCTGGGTCGAAGGCCCGACTTCGAGGTGGTCTCCGATGGTCGCCTCGTTGTCCAGGCGAACAACGAGGGCATGCCATTCGTGGTCGCCAGCCCCGAGGCCGCGGTCAGTCGGGACGTGCGCCGTGTGGCGGCGACGATCGCCGGACGCACGGCCGGGGCTCCGGTGAGACACTGAGGCCGTGTCCGACCCACGTCCCATCGGCGTTTTCGACTCGGGTGTCGGCGGCCTGACCGTCCTGCGCGAGATCCTGCGCAGGCTGCCCTTCGAATCGACCGTCTACCTCGGCGACAACGCCCGCGCCCCCTACGGCGTCCGCACCGACGACGAGGTTCGGCGCTTCAGCGTCCAGGCGCTCGATGCGCTGGTGCGGCGCGACGTGAAGGCACTCGTCGTGGCCTGCAACACCTCCACTTCGGTGGCCCTGGGCGATTTCCGGCGCCGCTACGACCTGCCGGTCCTGGGCGTCGTCCGGCCGGGGGCGGCGGCCGCGGCGCTGGCCACGCGAACGCGCCGGGTCGGCGTCATCGCGACTCCGGCGACGGTCCGCTCGCGCGCGTACTTCAACGCCATAAAGGACGAAAACCCAGCCATCGAGGTGTACGAGCACGCTACTCCGGCGCTTGTGCCTCTCGTGGAGGCCGGGCGTCTCTCCGGCCCGGAAGTCGAGGAGGCGGTCCGCCGGGCGCTCGCCCCGCTCCTGGGGGAGCGGAACGAGGACGGCGAGTTCATCTTCCCGCTGCCGCCCTCCGCCCGCGTCGACACTCTTCTGCTGGGCTGCACCCACTACCCGCTGCTGGCGGGAGTGCTGCGCGGCTGCGTTGGCGACAGCATGGCGATCGTCGATTCGGCCACGGCGACGGCCTCCTCGCTGGCGGAGCTGCTGTCAGTCAACGGCTTGGAGGCGCCCGGGACTACCCGAGGCACGGCCGCCGATGCGGGCATGGCCGGCCACGAGTCGCCCAACGAGACGCTCGCCGCGGCCACGCACCACCAGCTGACAACCGGCGACGTGGCCGCCTTTTGGGCTGTCGCGGAGCGGATGTTCGGTGAGGAGTTCCCCGACATAGAAGCGGTCGACCTGGAAGCTGCAGGGGCGGGCCAGATCGGAGTGTCGTGAGCGACCGGCCGGACCGGGGGCGTGAGCCCGCCTCGTCGCGACAAAGGTCGTCGGGCGGCTCGGGCGGCTCGGGTCGCCCCGGCTGGCGACGGGACGCATTCCTGCAGGCCGGCTTCCTGATCGGCGCCGCGCTGGGGGCCGCCGCAACTGTCATGGGCCGGCGCATGGAGCGCTCGGCGCGGCGAGGCCTCATCGACTGGCGAGTGGCGGAGCGCGTGGCCGTCGATCGAGTCCGCAGATCCCGGGGAACGCTGACCCTGTACGAGCTCGCGGCCGCCGAGCCGGTGTACGCGGCGGCCATGCGGGAGATCGTGCCCGCCCTGGGGGCCGCGCTTGGGACGGAGCTGCCCGGCATAGTCGAGCGCAGCGCCGTCGTCGCCCGTGAAGACTGGGTGCGTGCCAACGTCACGACCTTCGGCGGCCTGATCGGCAAGATAGAAGGAGACCTTCTGGATCAGGTCCTGCCTCCCGGCTCCGGTTTCGTGAAGGCATCGATGGCGATCGCCAATCGAGCCGTCTCCACCCGACAGTTCGGCTACCTGCTGGGCTTTCTCGGCCAGCGGGTCCTGGGCCAGTACGACCTGGCGATCCTCTCGGCCGAATCGACGCCCGGACGCCTGCTCTTCCTGGACGAGAACATCAGGTGGACCGCGGAGAGCCTGGGCGTGCCCCTCAACCCGTTTCGGACCTGGATCGCCCTGCATGAGACCACCCATGCCTTCGAATTCGAGGCGCATCCGTGGCTCCGGCCGTACCTGGCCGAGCGCCTCGAACGGCAGCTGACGTCGCTCTCGTCAGGCGTGTCGCTTCTCAGCCGCGAAGCCGTGACGCGGCTGGGTCGCTCCCTCCGAGGCAAGAGCCCGGGCGAGCACTGGATGGAGGGGCTGATGGGCGAGGACCAGCGGCGCGAGTTCCGCGAGATCCAGGCCGTCATGAGCCTGCTGGAGGGCTTCGGCGACTACGTCATGGATGAGGTCGGGCGCGACCTGGTGCCGGATGTCGAGCGAATCAGTCAGCGCTTCCACGCCAGGCGAGCGCAGTCGACGGGGGGCGAGCGGGCGATCATGCGAGTCACGGGTCTGGACCTCAAGATGGAGCAGTACAGGCAGGGCGAGGCGTTCGTGGCCGCCATCGCGCGCGCTCGCGGAGCCGAGGCTCTGCGGGCTCTGTGGCGCGGCCCGGAGACCCTGCCCCGGCCGGAGGAAATCGATCTGCCGTCACTGTGGGTGGCTCGGGTTCTGCCGGCGCCGGGATCGAGCCGTGAGCCATGATTGACGGAGGATGCGCCGGCGCGTCGGGAATGCTTCCAGGTGGTTCCGGCACAGGGGAGGCGGGAATGAGCGCGCAGAACGTCACCGGAGTCGTGGGGCCGGGGCACGGTCCGGGCGGTTCGCCGCTGGCCATCGCTATAAGCCCGGTGCTCACCGGTCGCGACGCCTTCGACGCGATGCGCCAGAAGATCCTCGATGCGGCACCCGGATCGAGGCTGATTCCGGTATCCGCGGAAGGAGTCGCCGACGAGCCGGTCGGCGAGGTCGAGGTCCTGATGCGCGGCTGGTCGCTCGGTGGGGACGCGCTGGATCGATTCGTGGGCCGGGCGTCGAAGATGCGCTGGATCCATTCGGTGTCCGTCGGCGTCGAGGCTATCCTCACGCCGGTGGTCTGCCTGCGTGGACTGACGATCAGCAACGGTCGGGGCGTCTTCGACCAGCCGATCGGCGAGTATGTGATGACGATGATCCTGTCGACCTGCCGGCGTCTGCCGGCGCTGCTCGAGCTGCAGCGCGAACGGACCTGGCAGCCGATCCAGGCGGTCGAGCTGGCCGAGACGACCATCGGCCTGGTGGGCCTGGGCGGGATCGGCCGCGAGGTCGCCAGGCTGGCGGCTCCTTTCGGACCGAGGATTGTCGCGATTCGACGGCGGGTCGGAGTGGGTGAGACGCCCGCCGGTGTGCGGGTCCTGGGCGGGCTCGAGGCGCTGCCCGAGCTGCTATCCGTCTCGGACTTCGTGGTGCTGGCGCTGCCACTCACTGCCGCCACGGAAGGCGTGATCAACGACGAGGTGCTGTGCAGGGCGAAGCCCGGCAGCTGGCTGATCAATGTGGCCCGCGGCGCGCTGGTCGATGAACGGGCTCTGATTCGGGCGCTGCGCGACGGACCGCTCGGCGGCGCGATCCTCGACGCCTTCCGAGAGGAGCCGCTGCCCGAGAACTCGCCGTTCTACCGCTTCTCCAACTGCATCGTGACGGCCCACACGAGCTGGTCGAGCAAGGCCGTCCTGGACCGCGCGCTCGATGTCTTCTGTGACAACCTGCGCCTCTACTGCTCGGGGGCGCCGCTCAACTACTTGGTGGATCCGGCGGCCGGATACTGAGCGACGGGCGACTGAGCGCCTGCTGTCCGCTAGCATGTGTACGGCGCGACAGCGCCACGCGGAGGAGGCCACCAGCAGATGCAGATCGCCATCGTCGGGCTGGCCGGCTCGGGGAAGACGACCGTCTTCAACACTCTGACCCGGGGCCACGCCCAGACCGGCGGCTACGGCGGCATGGAGTTGCACGTCGGGACCGTGAAAGTCCCTGACGAGCGGCTCGATCGACTGGCCGAGATCTTCAAGCCCAAGAAGATCGTTCACGCCGACGTCACCTACTTCGATCTGCCGGCGCCGCCCGCATCGACCGAGGGCCGGGTCGGAACCGAAGAGCTGCCAGCCGATCAGCTGGCCCGCCTGCGCGAGGCGGACGCCCTCCTGCATGTGGTTCGGGCGTTCGAAGACCCGGCCGTCCCGCACCCCGAGGGTGCGGTCGACCCATGGCGCGATCTCGAACGGCTCGACCTCGAATTCACGCTCGCCGACCTTTCGGTCATGGAGAAGCGCCTGGAGCGGCTCAGGGCGAGCGGCCACCACGGGACGGCTGCGGAGCGCGAAGCGAACGATCGAGAGCTGGCTCTGCTCCAGCGGCTTCACGAACCGCTGGCGGCGGGGCGGCCGCTGCGCAGCCAGGGCCTGACCCCCGACGAGGAGAAGTCGATCCGCGGCTTCCGCTTCCTGACCCAGAAGCCGGTCCTTGTCCTGCTCAACGTCGGCGAGGCGGATCTTCCGCGCGAGGCGGAGATCGTGGCCGGGATCGCGGGGCGCTACGGGCACGCCGGGGCGCTGGTGGATGCTCTGTCTGCCAAGATCGAGATGGAGCTGGGCGAGCTCGAGCCCGAAGAGGCGGTCATCTTCATGGACGAGCTCGGCCTGAAGGAGTCAAGCCTGGACCGGGTGATCCGGCTCAGCTACCGGCTGCTCGGGCTGATCTCGTTCCTCACTGCCGGGCCGGACGAGGTCCGAGCCTGGCCGATCCCCGACGGCTCGAACGCGGTCGACGCGGCCGGCGCGATCCACACGGACCTGGCGCACGGCTTCATCCGCGCCGAGGTCGTGCCCTACGAGGATCTGCTGGCGCTCAAGACGATGGCCGAGGCCCGCAAGCACGGCAAGCTGCGCTCAGAGGGCAAGACCTACCTGGTCCACGACGGGGACGTCGTCGAGATCCTGTTCAGCAAGTAGGGCGCCGCGTGGTGGCGCGCCGGCCGCCGGCCCGCCGACGGTTCAGCCGGGTGGCTGGCCGGCGCTGCCGGGTGGCCCGCCGGGCTCTGGCGCGCAGTCGTTGCCCATCTTCGTCCGGGGCGGTGCTAAGGGAGGGGATGGGTCCGCGCCGGGTCCAAATGGCCCTTCACGGCGGCTCGCGGTGCCCGACAGCAGCGTGGATCGGCCGGCGGTCAGCCCCGACGGCGCTGCTCGACTGCGGCGCCCTTGCTTAGCATCTCCGAGGCTGAAGTTGGGCAAGAACGGCACCTCGCCCAGGCTCGGTTCGGCGCCCTGACCCCGACCGGGTCAGTTCGGGAGGAACCCCTCGCGGGGGAGGTCGAGGAAGATCCCGCGGTAGTCCGGCGCGTCGGGATCGTCGTCATCGTCGGAGTCGATGCTGGCCAGGTAGTTTTCATCGTCCAGCTTGGAGACGTTGACCGACGCCGAAAGACGGTCGTCGGAGATCGGGATGAAGGCGTGGTCGCGCTCGAGCTCCTCGGCGATGGCCTCGATCAGCGTGTCCTGGGTGAACGTGTCCTGCACCCGCCGCCGGATCTCCTGCACCAGCTCGAAGAAGTCGTCCGCCTCCATTTCCTCCTCGCGAACAAGGAGCACGTCGGCGAAGATGTCGTCGTCGCCTTCGCGAAGCTCGTAGAAGAACACGGTTCGACTCCAGGGAGGGGTGCATGTCGGAAGCGGACGGAGTATACGACGGGTCGACCGGGGGTTCGGGCGATCGTCCCGATCTGATCGTCGTTGGGGCCGCTTCGCGGGACGTCACTTCGGACGATCCGCGCGGCTGGCGGCTGGGCGGCGCCGTGGCGTACGGATCGCTCGCAGCGGCCAGGCTCGGTCTGCGTGTGGGTTGCGTGATTGGGGTCGATGGACCGGCCGCCGATGCCATCGAGCTGGACTCGCTCGAGACGGCCGGCGTTCTGGTGCACCGGGTGCCGCTCGAGCACGGACCGGTCTTCGAGAACATCGAGCGAGACGGGCATCGCCGCCAGCGCTGGCACTCGGAGGGGGACGCCGTGCGTGCCGCGGCGCTGCCGGCGGAGTGGCGCGGGGCGCGGGGCTGGCTGCTCGGGCCGGTGGCCGGCGAGGTGGGAGGGGAGTGGGCGGGCCTCGCCGCGGCGCGAGAGGACGCGTGCGTGGCGGTCGGCTGGCAGGGGCTGCTGCGCGAGTTCGCCGCCGACGGCTGGGTGAAGCGGGTGGACCCAGCGCCGTCGCGGTTGCTGGCGGCGGCCGGCCTGGTCTGCGTCAGCGTGGACGACGTGGCACCCGGCGTGGGCCTTCCAGAGCTGCGCGCGTTCACCCCTCGGGCGACGGTCGTCCTGACCGCGGGCGATCGCGGCGGTCTGGCCATGCGCGAAACGCGGCTCATTCGCTATCCGGCAATCCCGGCTCCGAAGGTCGTCGACCCGACCGGCGCGGGCGACGTGTTCCTGGCCGCGCTCATGGCCGCGTGGCTGCTCTATGGGGAAGTGGCCACGTCGCGGGCTCTTCGCTTCGCCGCGGCCGCCGGATCATGCGCCGTGGAGGGCGCCGGTCTCGCGGGAGTGCCCACTGGGGCGCAGGTGACTGCCCGGCTCGGCTCGACGATCGCCGCTGCCGGGCAGGACGTGCCGAAGCGCCAGCCGCAGTAGCCGTCCGGGTTGTGATGCGACTACGCCCGGGCTGTCGTATTCGACCGCGGGAACTCCGCGGAGCTAGATCGTCGCGCGATCGAGCCGGCGCGCCAGCCGGGCTCGGCGACCCGCCAGGTCCGCCTCGAGGCCGCGCCGCAACGCCGCCTGCCCATGCCCCCGGCTGCGGTACAGCGCCAGGAGAGCCTCGTCCGTGGCTGCCCACGCCCCCGCCAGGTCGCGCTCGCGGTGCTCGCGTTCCTTCGCCAGTTCGATCCAGCCCAGCGCCGCGAGCGGCCCCGGGGCCGTCACGAGGCGGCTCCACGCGACGCCCGCCTCGGTGACCCGACCCGCGCGGCGCAACAGCCGGGCCAGCTCGACCGTGGCGAGCGCCACCTCCGGATCGCCGCCGTCGACCCCCTCGCCGGCGATTTCCAGGCACGCCGCCGCCTCGTCGACCCGACCCTCGTGGCGGAAGAGCCGCGCCAGGCGCACGAGATCGCCCTTGGGGGCCCAGCGCCGCACCTCGCCGATGCCGTAGCCGCGTTCCAGGTGCGCCAGGATCCGCCCGAGCGTCACCACGTCCTCGGCGTTGTGGCGGGCCACGACGCGGAGCGGTCCCACGGGCCCGCCGCGCAGGAACGAGTGGTAGATGGCGGGTATCTCCGACGCGGGGATGTCCGGGGCGCGATGGCGGCGCAGGAGATGCCGCTCCACGGTCTGCAGGCGGGCGTCCGGGAGGCGGTGGCGGAAGAGCCGCCGAACCAGCAGCAGCAGGTCGAGGTGGCCGTCGGTCGCGGGCGGCCGGTCGCGGTTCATCCGAAACCGCGTCTCGAGCAGCGGCCAGTCGAAGCTTCGGCCGTTGTAGGTCACGAGCCAGGCGTTCCCGGGTGTCTCGGCCCGGAGGGCGTCCAGCAGGGCGCCCTCTTCCGAGTGGTCCGGCAGGGCCAGCTGCAGCAGTCGCAGCCGATCGCCCTCCCACCACGCCAGGCCGATCAGGAAGGCGACCGTGCCGGCGGCGCTGCCCAGGCCCGTCGTCTCGGTGTCCAGGCAGAGAAGGGGAGTGGAGGGCGGCGGCATCCCCGGCAGGCCGGCCAGCCGATACCGATCGACCGGCAGATAGACGGGCCGGAGCTCGCGGCGGACATACCAGCCGCGCGGCGTCTCGATGGCATCGCCATCCAGGCCCGCGGCCAGGCGGCGCGCCAGCGATGCGGGATCCACCGGACCCACGTCGCGCCAAACTGGCTGTGGCGGCCCGAACGAATCGGCCGCGGCGACGATGGAGGCGATCGTCCGGCGGATGTCCGGATCCCCCTCGCCCGAGCGCTCTGCCCGCGCGGTGGCAGCGCGTCCGGTCGCCTCACGATCGCGCCGGAGGTCGGTCAGGCGGCGTTGGAGACGCGTCCCGTCCACGACTCAGGCGGCCGCCGTCGGGGCGGCGCCGTCCGCCGTCCGCTCCGCGGTCAGCGCCCGCAGCAGCCGCAACGCCAGCGCTTTTGCATCCACATCGGGCTCCAGCCGCGGCCCGGTGCAGGCCGGGCACCCGCTCGCGCAATCGCACGCTGCGATCAACTCGGCCGCGCCCGCGACAAGCCCGTCGTGGCGCTCGAAGAGCCGCTCCGATAGGCCCACGCCGCCGGGCACGCACTCGTACAGGTAGACCGTCGGCTCCTGGTTGTGCGGCGATCGAACCTGGCTCACCAGCCCCAGGTCGCGCGGGTCGACCATGAGCAGCACTGCCGCGACCGCCTGCATCGCCCGGCCGACACCCAGCAGGGCGACGTCCAGGTCCGCCCGCCGCCACCCCCGCGCCGCCTCGCCGGCCATGAGCCAGTAGGCCGTTGTCTGAAGCTCGATCTCCGGCAGGTGGACCGGCCCCCAGCCCAGGTTCTCGTCCGTCCCGAACTTGAGCTTCTTGAACATGGAAACCAGGCTCGAGACCATGACCTCGCCGTGGGCCCGGCTCCCGCCGCCGGCCGGCGCCGCGTCGAACGTCTCCAGCGGCTTGAGGGTGACCGCCCGGTCGGCGTAGGTGTAGTGGTCGATGTCGACGCGGCGGACATAGGCCTTGCGCTCGTCCCAGTCCAGCCGATCGACGTGGTACTGCGTGGACTCGTGGATGTAGATGGCGTCCTCGTGGACGAGCGTCTGGGCGGCGAAGATGTCGATCTCGCCGATGACGCGCGGCCGGTCCGGTGTCGTGTCGATGATCACCACGTTCTCCTCCGCCGCCGCCCGGAGAGAGACCGAGGACGCCGGGAAGTTCTCGTTCGACCAGTACCAGCGGTCGTCGCCGGCGCGGCGCACCAGACCCTCTTCGCCGAGGAAGGCGAGCAGCGGCTCCGCCGCGGCGGTACCGAACAGTTCGCCGGGCTCGAACGGCAGCTCGAAGCAGGCCGCCTTGAGATGGGCCAGCAGGACGTGCAGGTTGTCGGGGTCCAGGCGCGCTTCCTCCGGTGCCGAGGCGAGCAGGAATTCCGGATGCTCGACGACGTACCGATCCACCGGACCGCCGCCGGCGATGAGGACCGCGACGCTCGTGTCCTGCCGCCGTCCGGCGCGACCCATCTGCTGCCACGTGGCCGCGATCGAGCCCGGATAGCCCGCCAGGATGGCCACGTCCAGCTGGCCGACGTCCACGCCCAGTTCCAGGGCGTTCGTGCTGACCACGCCCAGCAGCTCCCCGTCGCGCAGGCCGCGCTCAACCGCCCGACGCTCCGTTGGCAGATATCCGCCCCGATATCCACGGACGCGGCTCCGTGGCCCGTCGCCGAGTCGCAGCGACTCGCGGAGCGTCGAGAGCATCAGCTCCACGCCCATCCGCGACCGGCCGAAGACGAGGGTCTGGCGGCCGGCGCGCAGGAACGGCAGGGCCCAGCGAGTGGCCAGCGTCAGCGCCGAGCCACGCGCTCCGGTGGCCGGGTCCAGGAGGGGCGGCTGGACCATCAGGACGTGGCGCTCGCCGGATGGGGCGCCGTTGCGGTCCACCAGGCGCGGCTGCCGTCCCGTCAGGGCGGCTGCCAGCTCCGCGGGGTTGCCGATCGTGGCCGAACAGCACACGATCACCGGGTGCGAACCGTAGTGGGCGCAGATCCGCAGCAGCCGCCTCAGGACGTTGGCGACGTGGCTGCCGAACAGGCCGCGGTATGTGTGCAGCTCGTCGATGACGATTATGCGCAGCTGCTCGAACAGCTGAAACCATTTGGTGTGGTGCGGCAGGATAGCGGCGTGGAGCATGTCCGGGTTCGTCACGACCACCTGGCCGGCCGATCGGATGGCCGATCTGATCTGGTTCGGCGTGTCGCCGTCGTACGTGGAGGCGTTGATCCGGAGGCCGGCGGCGCGGCTCAGCTCCCCCAGCTCCGCGACCTGATCCTGACCCAGCGCCTTGGTGGGGAAGAGGTACAGCGCCCGGGCCGTGGGGTCATCCGCCAGGGCCTGCAGCGTCGGGACGAGATAGCACAACGATTTGCCCGAAGCCGTCGGCGTGACGACGACGACATCTTGCCCGGCGCGAACCGCCTCGACCGCTTCCGCCTGATGACGGTAAAGGCTGGTGATGCCGCGGGATCCCAGGCCGGCGACGATCCGCCGATCCAGCCAGTCCGGCATCGGCACGAGATCTGCAGGCCTGGCGGAGATCGTGGCCCGATGGACCACGCCACTCGAAAGGGACGGTTCGGCCAGAATCTGGGCCAGCACCCGCTCAACCCCGGCCGACTGGTAGTAGCGCATGCCCGCACCTCAAACAGAACGTCCGTGCGAATCCTGGACAGAGTCTAGCAGCGTGGGCAAGCATGTGTTTCGGTTGACACGTCAGCTGCTGCCAGCTACGATTCTCGAAATGCGACGGAACGAAGTGGACCCTTACGCGGAGCAGGAGGCGCGGGCCTCCGCCGAGGCCCGTCCGTCGCTCGGACTCTCCCGACGCAAGCTGGCCGTGATAGTGGCCGGGCTGGTTTGCCTGTGGCTGGTCGGCGTCTTCGCTCACCAGGTGGGTGAGGCGGCAGCCGCCGCAGATCAGGTCGATGCGATGAGAGCACGCAATGCCGCGGAAGTGCGCGAGATCGACTCGCTCCAGGCCGAGCTCAAGGTGATCCAGCAGACGGGCTTCATCGACTTCGCGGCGCGGGGCTACCTGCTCGGCTCGCCTCGCGAGATCCCGTTCACGATCGATCCGGCGGCGCCGCCGTTGCCTGCCGACGCGCCGGGCTCGACCGGCATCAACCCGCAGGTTGTCTCCCAGCCGCAGAGCCCGCTCGAGTCCTGGTTGCAGGCGCTCTTCGGCGCGCAGTAGGCTGCGCTGCCCGGCCGCCGTGCCCGCGCGGACCCGGCTGTCCCGGGCCGCGACCCCGCCGCGGCGCTAGGATTGCTGAATGGACACGACCACTCAGGGACGGCGCCCGCTCAGGGTCGGGGTTCAGCTGCCCGAGATCGAGCGCCCGGTGCGCTGGCCGGAGCTGGCCGCGATGATCCGGCGGATCGAGGCGCTGGGCTTCGACTCGATATGGACGGGCGATCACTTCCTGTACCACCTGGCCGACGGCACGGCCGACGCGCCGTGGGACGCCTGGAGCGTCCTGGCCGCCGCCGCGGCGATCACGTCGCGAGTGACGCTCGGGCCCCTGGTGACGCCGGTCGGGTTCTACAACCCCGCCGTACTGGCCAAGAAGGCGGCCACGGTCGATGAGATCTCCGGCGGCCGGTTGATCCTGGGACTGGGAGCTGGCTGGAACGAGGCCGAGTTCCGCGGTTACGGCGTGCCGTTCGACCACCGAATCTCTCGTTTCGAGGAAGCGTTCACGATCATCCGAACGCTCCTGGCCGAGGGCGAGATCGACTTCGCGGGCACGTACTTCAGCGCCCGCGACTGCCAACTCGTGCCGCGGTCCAGGCCGGGCGGCCCGCCGCTCATGATCGGCTCCATCGGCGAGCGGATGCTGAACATCACTCTGCCGTACGTGAAGTCGTGGAACGTCTGGCACGCTGAGACTCGCAACAGCCCGGACGGCGTGGCGCCGCTGCTGGCCAGGGTTGCCGCCGCCTGCACCACGGCCGGCCGCGACCCTGCCACGGTCGAAGCCACGGTGGTGGTTCTCGTGCGAATGCCGGGTGGCACGGGGCGACGCCAGGGCGACGGCACGCTCGACAGGACCCCGAACCCGCTACAGGGCCCGCCGAAGGCCATCGCTCAGGAGTTGCGCGCCTATGCCCGCGCCGGCGTGGCCGAAGTGCAGCTCATCGTCGACCCGATCACCATCGAATCCCTCGAAAGCCTGGCGCCGGCCCTGGAACTTCTCGATCGGGGCTAGATCCCATAGCTTCTTGTC
>PLOC01000032.1 GCA_003141955.1 Chloroflexota bacterium | reverse complement strand
GCGCCTCGTGGCGCACCAATCCGACGTACAACATGTCTGGAGCCTCCCGGTGCTGGTTGCTTTGACAACCCAGCTTGTCACCGGTGAGGCCCCTTTTCATGACATTCCATCGTCACCTGGCCGAGTCTGAGGTTCGTTACGCCGCTCTCGGTCTAGCTCGCAGAGCCCGATCGATCACACCCATTCGAGCCCGAAAGTGTCCAAGATTCTTGACGCGGAACACTTAGCTACGGCGTCCGCGGGACGACCATCTACATCACCAAGGGCAACATTCCGGGCGGTCGCGGCCGCAAGAGAACCTCGCAACCTCGTTCCCGCACCGTCGAGGCTACCTCCAGCCATTCCAAAGGACTAATCGCACCGACCAGTCTCGGAACCTAGCTCGTGATCCCTCCAGGCGAGAAGGGATAGACCTCACGTCGACGACATCGACGGCGCGCGTCTCAGCCTCGAGCCCGGCAGACGGAGCCTCACAAAGAAATCCCCACGGACGCCGGCGTCCGTGGGGATTTCAACTAGGTGTCCTGGAAAGTGGATCAGACCCTAGTTGACTCTATTGGCCTCAAGCGTAATTGCAGTCTGGGCCAGTGCTCGACCGTTCAGAACTGCGCCCGTCCGTAGCGCAATGTTCGTCTTGTCCAGAATAGTTCCATTGAACGTCGAGTTGGTTCCGAGGGTTGTTGCCCCAGCAACCTGCCAGAAGACGTTCTTGGCCTGTGCGCCGCCCTCAAGGATGACCTGCTTGGCGGAGCTGATGGAGAGGGTCCCCGCGATCTGGAAGATCCAGACGTCGTTCTTGCCGCCCGAGAGAGTGACGTTTGTGGGGATCGTGACGCCGGTACCCCACTTGTAGACGCCAGGGGCGAGCGTCAGCCCACCGATGTTTCCAGCGCCCAGCCCGGTGACATCAGCTGCCCGCCCTGCAGCGTTGGTGTATGCAGTTTGCATGTCCTCTACCGCCGTCGTGAGTACGCTCGGCGTTGGGGCCGCATAGTTGGCTGCGTAGACTCTCCCAGTCACGAGAGTTGATGTCGAGAATGTACGCGACTTATCCAGGACCAACCCAAATCCGGTGATGGCACTCGCGGCGATTGGGCTCACTCCAATATCGCCAATGATCTTGGTGGTCCCGGTGGTTGAGATTCCTGCCTTGGACAGAAGCACATAATTCCCTGCTGTTCCAAGATCCACTGATGCCGGCCCGGCCGCTGTTGGGGCCGGAGCGTTGGTTGCCTCGGCAGTGCTCGTCGGGCCCGTCATGACTGTCGCGCTTGGTGCGGCAGAGTCTGTCGCGCTTGGTGCGGCAGAGTCGATCGGAGTCGGGATTGCCGAAGCGCTTTGACTCGACGGCGCGGTCGATGTCGGACTCGTGGACCCGCTGGCACTGGCGCCGCTCGTGGCGCAGCCGGCTGCCGCGATGCCGATGAGCAGCACCAAGGCTGCGAGTCTGGTAAGAACGATGGCTTTGCGGTTCACTGGTTAGTCTCCTTGCCCACCTATCGTGGGCTGACGATGTATGTGCGTCCGCTGCCTTCGAGCTGTTCGGGGTGCGGGTAATACGGCTGCCAGGTCAGCAACAGGCGAGCTGGGTTCTCTGGGGTTGTCATCGGCGACTCGTGCTCTGGCACGTCAGATTGCATTTGAGGCATCCGGGGAAGCGGGGCACTTGGTCCACCGCCGGGACACGCTCCAGCCACTGCTGTCATTGACGGTAAGCTGGACCTGGGCCGGCCGCGAGGATGAATACCCTGACTCTCGCCTGCGGAGTTAAGAACCGGCTCGGCAGCCGGGCGCGGGCCGAAGGCTGGAGCCGCTGATGGTCGACTTTGCCACCTCGGCGGACTCGACCCTATGGCTTGAATAGGGAGCGAGGCCGTCCACGCCCACCTCCGTGACGCGGCTAGAATCGGCCGATCGCAGGCCCGGCAGCAGCTGATGCGCAATTGGTCAGTGGCCGGCCCAACTGAATTGGATGGGCAACCCCGGTGAGTCTGGACGACCTCGCGATCGAGTATCAGGCCGAGCTCCCGACGGCGCAGGAGTTCGAACGCCTCTTTCGGTCGAGCGGCTGGTCGGAGGCTTCCGAGGTGCCTGCTGATCGGCTGGCGGCGACACTGCCGGGCGCCTGGTACGCGATCTGCGCTCGTTGTGACGGCCAGATCGCTGGCACGGGCCTCGTGCTGTCCGACGGGGTCCTCCACGCCCTGATCGTGGATGTGATCGTGATGCCGGAGTTGCGCGGCCACGGCATCGGGACGGAGATCATGAGGCGCCTCGTCGCCCGGTGCCAGGAAGCGGGCCTGCTCCAGGTCCAGCTTTTCAGTGCCCGCGGCAAGCGCGGCTTCTATGAGAGCCTGGGTTTCGTCGCGCGGCCCGACGACGGACCCGGCATGGAATTGGGCGGGCTACGCTAGGCCGAGAAGCGCCAGGCGAGACGCGGCCCTCGAGCAGCCTTACGAGCCCACCCCGTGGGGGTCGAGAACCCAGATTCGATCACGCGGCCACTCCGCCGTACTCGTGGATCAGGCCGCCGAGCAGGTCTTGTCGACGAACATCTCGAGGGCTCACAGGCAGCGAGGCCTCGTCTTCGGCTACAGGTGGCGCAAGGGCGAGAGCGCGATGGGGCCGGCTGCGGTTGTAGTGCTCGGCGTAAGTGCGGAGCACTGTATCGAGATTCCGCCGACCGAGGATGAGCGTCCAATCGGTGCACTCCGCCCGGACCGTCTCGATGACCCGTTCGGCCTAGGCGTTGGCGTTCGGGGCCCGGATCGGAGTAAGCATCACCTTGGCCCGTGGGGGTCGAGAACCCAGATTCGATCACGCGGCGCGTCCGTAGTATTCGTGGATCAGACCGCCGACGAGGTCCTGGCGGCGAACGTCTCGTGGGCTCATAACCATCGGGACCTCGTCTCTGGCGGAAGGTGTCTCAAGGCCGAGAGTCTCCGGCCGCAACAGACCCTGCCTTGGTGCTTGCGAAGCTCTGGCGACCGCGGTGGCGTCGACCCTGGACTAAAGGCCCCCTGCCTTCCTCCTGTGGCCGTGACTGTCACTGTGCGGCGGACTGACCGCAAGGCTCGCGGGGGGGTCGTTGCGACGCAGCCGTTGAGGGATAGGATGGAGATCGTCCTGGGCCGGGATTGGGTTGCAAGCGGCGGCGGGTCCGACCGGGCCCCGACCGGGCCCCGACCGGTGTAATGCTGCGGCCTCGAGCCGAACGGCCTCCAAGAGGAGGGGCTCGGGGCTCGGGGCTCGGGAGGAAGGCGATGACAACCGGGTTCGGTTTCTGCCCCAACTGCGGTGCGCCCCGCGCGACCGCGGACCAGCGCTTCTGCCCCTCATGCGGTGCAGCGACGGCATCGTCA
The DNA here is from genome assembly GCA_003141955.1 of Chloroflexota bacterium. Lineage (GTDB taxonomy): Bacteria > Chloroflexota > Limnocylindria > Limnocylindrales > CSP1-4 > Fen-1039. The sequence continues at coordinate 2,775 of PLOC01000032.1, read as the reverse complement.
GCCCCAACTCCTCCACCGACAGCCCCGTCCCCGGGCGCGACGGGGGCCCCGGCTCAAGCACCACTCACGCCGGCGCGGGGCGCACCCGCCGGTGGAGAGAAGCCGCTCGTCACGGTCAGAGGCTTCGCTCTGACGCCCAGAGTGGCGTTGATCGGACTGGCGATCGTGGTGGTTGCGGGGGCGCTCCTGTATGGCCTCGGGGCCTTTGGTGGCTCGGCGCTACCTGGCGAGCTACAGGGGCGATGGATAACGACGCTGGATACCGGCGATCAACAAGCCTTCGTTTTCCGTGGGAATTCGATTGAGTTCGACTACATCACCGCCGGCGGCATCACCAGCACGTGGACGACAAATGTCACCAGGTCGTTCACGACGTCGAGCGGCATCAACATCATCGAGACCGATGGGCCCAACACCTTCGCCTGGTATGTGAATGGCAGTACCTTGTATCTCGATTGGGGCGTACCAGAATCCGACCTGCTCAATCTCGACTCGACGTGGTGGCAGAAATCAGGGGACATCTACACGAAGTACTAGAGTGAACGGCCCCCGGGATGCAGCGCCAGCCCAGAGCCTCGAACTCACGGTCGGCGGCTGAAGCCTCCTGGCGCCCGGGTCGGAGCCGTCGTGATTCAGGCGGTCGACCCAGGAGACTCGATCCGCGTTTGGCTTGCACCCCTGACGATCACCCGTATGGTGTCGGCGCTACTCCTCTCGGCCGCGCCACTTCATGCCCGGTCGGTTTCGCCTCGCGATTCAGCGCGATCTGGAGGGATGATCGCCGTGGCGAACGAGGCTTGCCCGATCGGCTTGGCCGCGTCACGATCAACGGGATGCTGCCGTCCGATGGACCACTCAACGATCGCCGAACAAGGGGGTACACATGAACCACGAGGTCGAGCTAGATAGGATGCCGACAGGGCTTCGCAGATGCACACGGCTGGCGTTGACTGCACTCGCGCTGCTCAGTCTCGCCGCCTGCGTGGCGCCGTCTGCTTCACCCTCCGTTGCGCCGAGTTCGGGCTCGGGCGTCACGTCCGCGGCCTCCGGCTCGCCGTCCACTACCGCCACGGCATCCAATGCGACGGCCACGCCGCCGCCGAGCGCCACGCCGCCGCCGACTGCCACGGCGTCCCCTTCCCCCACCCTCCTGCAGGCTCCGGTCTGGACCGGCGTTCATTGGACCGCCGGCCCGACATCGAACGGCCTGCCGGCGCCCGTCAACACGACCGACGCCGCAGGAAACACGACCTCGACCGACACGCAGGTGTTCGGATGGAGCAACGGCTTCGTTGTCTTCCGAGAGACGGCCGTGATGACCGCGGACGACGACTCCAAGTCGATCGCGATCGTTCCGTACGTTTCGGCCGACGGTCTGACCTGGACCAAGGGCCAGCCGCTCGACGTGAAGGGCCTTGATGCATGGGAAGTCGTGGCAGGGCTCGTCGAGGGACCGGCGGGGATCCTGGCCTACGGCCACGGCGAGCTGGCAACGTGCGGCGGGCCAACGACGTACAACAGCCTGTGGCTGTCCAAGGACGGCCTGTCGTGGAGCCGGATCGACAAGAGCACCTACACGTACATCGATGCCGGCTCCAGTGGCTACGTCGCCACCGACTACTCCTCCGACATCTGGGTTTCAACCGACGGCGTGGCGTGGAAGACCGTGAACATGGCCACGGCCGGAACCAAAGGCATCCTGGTTGACGGCGCCACGGCTTTCGCCGGCGGCTTCGTGGTGGCTGCATCGGTGCCGGTGCCCGCGGAGGGATGCGGGACAGGAACGTCTCCCAAGACGCCCTCGCTATGGTGGTCTCGAGACGGCAGCACGTGGTCCAGGGATGCCCTGAGCCCGGCGCTGACCGGCAGCCAGGCTTCGGCCAGCGTCCAGCGCATCAACGACAATACCCTTCTGGCGGTCGGCACGACCTGGGGCAAGGTCGAGACGAGCCGGGCTTGGACCTCAACCGACGGCCGGGTCTGGACATCCGATCCGGATCCGCAGGTCTTTAGCAACAACCTGCTAACGAACGGGGCATACGGCCTCCTGGTCTCCAACCCGGAGAATGGCAAGGTGAGCGTCTGGGGCTTCAATAGGGATCAGAGGCTCGTCGCCCTACCTCAGACTGGCGACCTGCCAACCGCGCCGCTGACGGACGGCAACCTCCCGGTCCTCGGTTCGGCCGGCTTGATGGTTCCCAACACCGACGGCACGCGCTTCTGGCTCGGCACCCCGACCGGAAGCTGACCGGCGACAAGCGCTCGACGCCCCGTTCCCGAGATCGGATGCGTGAGGACGGGGCGTCGATGTCTCGGCGTCGGCCTCCGGAGCCGAAGGTCGCAGGTTCGAATCCTCTCGCCCGTCCACGATCGGGCGATCGTGGCGGAGTACCGACGTGCCGCCAAGGCCGCGGTTTGCGAGACGCTTACCAGCGCCTGATCGACCCCTTACCAGTCAGGGCTTCGAGTAGACGACCACGACTGACATCTTCGTCTCGTAGCCGCTGCCCTCGCGACCCATGAACGCCTGGGCATGGCGCGTCGTAACCGCGGTCGTTGACACGATGCGCCAGCCGCTGGCTGACCTATCGGCGGCATCGGTAGCAACTGCTCCGTATGCGGCGGCCACATCAACCTCGGCGGCTGTGTCAGCCGGTGAGTAGACGACGATGATCTGGTTTGGACCAGCCTCCAACACCACGCTGGGCATCTTGCGATCCTCCTCATTCGGCGGTCGTTAGCGATCGCAAGGATCGTACACGCGGACGATGCCGC
>PLOC01000058.1 GCA_003141955.1 Chloroflexota bacterium | reverse complement strand
GCTGCCGGCGGAGACGAATCGGTAACGAAGCCGCAGCTCTGATTGGCGGGCTGGCGAGCGCCACGGGGCAAGCCGAACGGTCGGCCGGCGAACGGCAGCAATGTCGTACACCCGACACTAGACGCGAGGTGAGGGAGCGCACAGAATGGGCCCGGTCTCCGCAGCGGCGCGATGCGCCGGAGGATCTGCGGCCTCGGCGTCCCAGCCGTGGAATCTCGTCACGTCGCAGCCAACGCAGAACTGTGTGTACCTGACGGACTGCCATCGGGGCTTGATGGCGTTGCTATCGACGGAGGAGGGGCTCTCGACTGTGAAACGTCCCGTATTCGCGCTGTGCGCGGGCCTGTTGTTGCTGGGCCTGTTGCCGGGGTCGGCCCTGGCGACCTCCGGGGTTCTCGATCAATCGAATCCTTCGACCGATTTCTCCCCTACCTGCTCGGGCGGGGCTCCCGATTATCCGCTGGCCCAGACATTCACTGCCGACAAGTCCGGGACGCTGACCGAGGTGGACCTGTGGATGAGCTGGGACGGCACCGGTACGGCCACGGTGATCGCGTCAATCGAGAACACCAGCTTAGGGAAGCCTGTCGACCCGCCACTGGCTACCGCGACCGCAACTGTGACCTCGACCCCGGCGTGGGTCCAATTCTTCCCAACCCCGCTGGTCACGATCACGTCGGGGACAGCGTACGCAATCGTGTTCAACACGGGCAGCGACATTCACCTCTGCACCGCCGACCCTTATACAGGGGCCCAGTCATGGTCCGATGACAGCGGGTGGTCTCGCTACGGTTCAGCAGGCTCTTCGTTCGCCTACCGGACGTTCGTCGGCGCCGCCACGGCCGTCCTCCCGCCCAGTATCAGCGCCGCCTTCGCCGCGCCCTCGATGACCGTGGGTCAGGCTGTGGCTCTCAAACTTACGATCACCAATGCCGCTGGAAACGGGGCACTTAGCGGCGTCGGCGTCACCGACACGCTCCCAAGCGGGTTGAGTGTGTCGGATGGTTCGGGGAGCGCCTGCGGTGGGACGCTGACTCGCACCGCGCCCCACGGGATCGCCCTGACGGGTGGCTCGATAGCAGACGGCTCGCAATGCGTGGTCTCGGCGATGGTCACAGGATCCGCGGCGGGCAGTTATACGACCACCACCGGTGCCGTGTCATCGACCGAGGGCGGCACGGGCAACACCGCCAGCGCATCGATCAACGTGGATGCCTACCCATCGCTAGCCTTGGCCTTCAACCCGAGTTCGGTCGCCGTCGGCGCCACCACTCAGCTCACTTTCACGATCACCAACCCCGCGGGCAACCCCGACGTGCTGCATTTCATCGACCTGACCGACACGCTGCCGGCAGGACTCACGGTAACCAGCGCCGCTGCGGTCACGACATGCGGTGCAGGTAGCCTGAAGGTGACCGCACCGGACAGCATCGTGCTCTCTGCGGTCTCGGTCGCGACCGGCTCGCCATGCGTGTTCTCGGTGCCTGTCACGGCGGCAGTCGCCGGCAGCTACACGGACACCGTCACTGCGAACCTCGGCGGCTTCCCCTTCACGGGTAATACCGCGAGCGCAGGCCTCGGAGTCGCGGCCCCAGCGCCCACGCCGACGCCCTCTCCGACCAAGGCCCCCACGCCTCCACCTACCAGCACGGGCGTTGGACCCGGCTCTGACCACACCGGCTCCACCATCTGGTTCCTGCCGTTCGCCCTGGTCGCCTCCATCGGCGGCCTGCTGATCCTGGTCGATCGGCGACGCCGGCGGATCATCTAGCGCTTCTGACAAACGCGTCCGCTAGGGCGGCCGCCATCGAAACCTGAACTAACGACGGGGCTGCGGGACTTCTCGCGGCCCCGTCTCGATTCCGGCGCTGCGCCCCCAACCGGGCTCAGCCGGAACCATGGCCGGAGACGCTCGAGTCGGTCGGCCTACGACAGCGCTCGGACCGCGAGACTGGACTCGCCGTCACGATGACTCCTGAGTGAAGAGGTGACGTGCCTGCGCAGCACGCACGCTAGGCGATCGAGTGAGGCTCAGCGAGCGGCTCCGGCATGGTGCGCAAGGACCGCACGAGCGAGAAGAGCACGAAGAGGAACGGCAGACAGGAGCCGAACGCGCCGATCCAGATCGCGTTGTGGACGCCCACACACCGACCTCGATCGAGCCATGCTGACCTCGACCCGACAGGCGCGATCCCAGCAGAAGGTAAGGGCCTCGCAAGGGCGGAGGGCCGCGAAGCGTCTGCCTCCCTGGCGAAGAGTGACCCGCGCAGTCTCCTCCTCGGCTTCCCCCATCTCCCTACGCGGGTGCCTTTGCGTCACTTGGATGGGCGGGCCGCAAGCTACGGTTGGTATAGCTCGGCCGAAGCAAACGCCGCCAACGTCTGGTTCCCACCTCCGGCGATGAGGACGCGACCGTCGGAGAGCAGCGTGGCCGTGTGAAAACTGCGGGCGGTCGTCATAGGCCCAGTCGAACTGAATGTGCCGGACGCCGGGTCGTACTGCTCCGCCGAGGAGAGACTATTGTCGGACGTATCCTTCCCGCCTGCGATGAGCACGCGGCCGTCGGAGAGCAGCGTGGCAGACTGCGAGTAGCGAGCGGTCGTCATCGAGCCGGTCGGGCTGAACTTCCCGGTCGCGGGGTCGTACAGCTCGGCCGAGGAGAGCGCCTCAAGGTCGGTGCCAATGCCTCCGGCGATCAGGACGCGCCCGTCGGAGAGAAGCGTCGCGGTGTGTGAACTGAAAGCGGCCGTCATCGAGCCGGTCGGGCTGAACTTCCCCGTCGCGGGGTCGTACAGCTCGGCCGAGGCGAGCGCCTCAAGGTCGGTGCTAACGCCTCCGGCGATCAGGACGCGCCCGTCAGAGAGAAGCGTCGCGGTGTGTGAACTGAGAGCGGCCGTCATCGAGCCGGTCGGGCTGAACTTCCCGGTCGCGGGGTCGTACAGCTCGGCCGAGGCGAGCACGGCATCGGCATCACCGTTTGCCTGGCCTCCGGCGACCAGGACGCGGCCGTCGGGCAGGAGCGTGGTCGTGTCCCAACTGCGAGCGGCCGTCATCGAGCCGGTCGGGCTGAACTTCCCCGTCGCTGGGTCGTACAGCTCGGCTGAGGCGAGGCTATCCCCGTTGCCGTCTTGCCCGCCAACGATGATCACTCGGCCGTCGGGCAGCAGCGTGGCGGTGGCGTAAGCGCGAGCTTGCGTCATAGATCCGGTCGCGCTGAACGTGCCGCTCGAAGGGTCGTACAGCTCAGCCGAGGCGAACACCCTGAAGTCGCTGCTGAGGCCTCCGGCGATCAGGACGCGCCCGTCGGCAAGAAGCGTCGCGGTGTGGCCGAAGCGAGCGTTCGCCATCGATCCGGTGGCGCTGAACCCGGTCGGTCCGTGAGCGAGCGTCGCTGTTGGTGCGGCGGCAGTCGCGCCGGATGGCATGTTGGCCGTGGGCGCGGCGGCGCTCTGGCCGGGCTGCGTGTTGGCTGTGGGTGCGGCGGGCTGCTCACTGACGATGGGTGCGATGACCGGCAATTTGGTACCCCCGCCGCACCCGGCCAGGGCAGAGACGGCGAGGAGGCCAGCCGCCAGCGAGAGGCAGGTCGCCCGATGGGACGGCCCGCAGCGCAGCGACCCGGAACCGATGACGCGCGAGCCGAAGGGTCGAGTTGTTCGCGAGAGTGTCGCCATCTCTCGGCTCCCTCTGCCGTTATGGTGTGAGCTCCGAAAACTTCACTCCCAATGCTCCGACCTGGCGCAGGGTCCGTCAAGCCGAGATTCACGGTCACGTCCGCGACTTGGTGCGCCACGAAGATGGGTCAGGCGCTGAGGAGCCCGGCCCCGCCCAGTCGGCGTTGTCGCCGCGTTGGGAAGCCTCGTGACCTGCGCCCGCGCTTGGCGTGGCCCGGGCAGAGGGGCGCACGGCATTGCTGCCCACCGGGTGCGTGAAGCTGAGCGACGGCGAACGGGGGCCGCGGGCGGGTCGAGGTGGTCGAGATGAGATATGGCCCGATGGAATGTCATGAAAAGGAGCCTCCGCGGTGCCAAGGTTGGGTTGTCTAAGCAACCAGCACCGGGAGGCTCCATGCAATGTTGTACGTCGGATTGGACCTGTCGCGCCAGAGGCTTGATGTGCATGTGCTCGACGAGGCCGGACGAACCGTCGAGGTCTCCGCCGTCCGTCCGGACGCTGACGCCCTGCGGACGCTCGCCGG
>PLOC01000107.1 GCA_003141955.1 Chloroflexota bacterium | reverse complement strand
GACCGTTCCAAAGTGCCCGAGCGGAGTCTGGGCCTTGATCTGGTCGGTCAGAGCGGCGGGCAGGTCCTTGGTCAGTTCGGTGACGACGAAGCCGGGCGCGACGGCATTGCAGGTGATGCCACGGGACGCGACCTCGCGTGCGGTGGCCTTCGTGAGTCCGATCAGGCCGGCCTTGGACGACGAGTAGTTGGCCTGGCCCATCTGGCCGGCCTGGCCCGAGACGCTCGACATGTTGATGATTCGGCCGGCGTGAGCCTTGAGCATCGGGCGGATGGCGGCCTTGATCATGTAGAAGGCGCCGAAGAGATTGACCTCGAGAACTTTCTTCCAGTCATCGATCGGCATGCGCATGATCAGGTCGTCGCGGGTGATGCCGGCGTTGTTGACCAGGATGTCGACCTTGCCGAAGGTCTCCACCACCGCCGCAACGGCCTTGACGCAGGCCTCCGGATCCGTGACGTCGGCCTGGATGTAGAGCGCCTTGCGCCCGAGGGCCTGGATCTCGGCCACGGTGGCCTCGGCGACCTCTGCCCGGCCCACGTCCACGAAGGCGACGTCGGCGCCCTGGCGGGCCAGGCTCAGGCAGATGGCCCTGCCGATGCCACGTGCGCCGCCCGTGACGAGAGCGGACTTGCCGGACAGATCGATCATCTCGGACTCCCTTGTTCGGACCGCTCGAGCAGCCATGCCAGGGCGGGCGGGAATGGATTGACCGGCTCGAGGTAGCCGGGCAGGACGGTGACGTCGCTGGGGCCGATCGCGTTGGCCCGGTCCGAGGCAGCCGGATCGGCGGTCCACTGCAGCGTGATCGCGCCGGACGTGAGCCCCGCGCCAAAAGCCACGAGCAGGATGTGGTCGCCTTGCTTGACCCTGCCGGAGCCGACGGCCTCCGCCAGGGCGAGCGGCACCGAGGCGGCCGAAGTGTTGCCGTAGCGATCGACGTTGACGAAGACTCGCGCCATCGGGAAGTCGAGCGACCTGGCGAGAGCCTCGATGATCCGGATGTTGGCCTGATGCGGGATGACGAGGTCGATGTCGGCCAGGCCGAGCCCGGCCGTCTCGATGGCCCGCACCGAGGTTGAGCCGAGCGTTCGGACGGCCATCTTGAAGGTCTCGCTGCCCTTCATCTTCATGTAGTGCTCGCGAGCTTCCAGGGTCGCGCCGGTCGCCGGGCGGGCGGCGCCTCCGGCCGGCAGCCAGATGAAGTAGGCGCCCGCCGGTTCGGTCGTCATCTCGATGCCCAGCGTTCCGCCCGGTCCGTCCGAGGCCGAGAGCACGATCGCCCCGGCTGCGTCGCCGAAGAGGATGCACGTCCCCCGGTCGGTCCAGTCGGTGTACCGGCTGAGCGTCTCCGCGCCGATCACCAGGACGTGCCGGGCCATGCCGCTGGCGATGTAGGCGTGGGCGGTGGCGTAGCCGTAGACGAAGCCGGAGCAGGCCGCGGCCAGGTCCATCGCCGCGGCGCGCTTGTTGCCGATAGCGTCCTTCACGAGGGCCGCGGCGGACGGCATCGGATAGTCCGCTGTGAGCGTCCCGACCAGGATCAGGTCGATGTCGTCCGGCTGGAGCCCGGCCACGGCGATGGCCCGCAGTCCGGCCACGGCCGCCATGCTGGCGGTGGTCTCGTCCCGTCCGGCGATGCGGCGCTCGCGGATCCCGGTGCGGCTGACGATCCACTCGTCCGCGGTCTCGACCATCTTCTCCATGTCGGCGTTGGTCAGGACCAGGCTCGGCGCGTAGGCTCCCCACCCGGTGACGCGAGTCCCGTGCACGGACCCGGCCATTACGGTTCAACCTCGATCAGCGGCTGCTTCGCCTTCACCAGCTTCCCGGTCTCCGCCACGATGCGCACGACCCTGCCGGAAGCGTCGGACTTGATCTCGTTGAACAGCTTCATGGCCTCGATCAGGCCGATGACCTGGCCGACGGCAACCTGTTGGCCGACCGTCACGTATGGCGTCGCGCTCGGCGACGAGGCGGCGTAGAAGATGCCCGTCAGGGGCGCGCGAACAGCCCTGGCCGCGGAGATCGGGACGGCGGGCTCGGCCGGCGCGGCGGACCCGTCGGGATCGGAGAATCCGGCGGAAGTCGCGGCCGCCGTGGCAGCCGCCGCCGGCACCAATGCGGCCGGCTTTCGCAGGACTATGGCGGATTCGCCGGCCTGCACCTCGAGCTCGACCAGATCGCTCTTCTCCAGCAGCGAGCTCAGCTTGTCGATCAGGCCCAGCAACGAGGCGGCCTCAGCCGACAGGGAGGGAGCCTCGGCGGCCGGCTGCTGGGGCGCGGCGCCCGTCGCGGGTGCGGCATCCGCAGGCCCTCCCGGTTTCTTGCCTTGTCCAGCCATCGTCGCGCCCTCTACTCGTTCCAGCGCCGGATCACTATGGCGCTGTTCTGTCCGCCGAAGCCGAAGGAATTGGATACCGCGACCTCTATGTTGCGCCGGCGCGCCTTGCCCGGGGTCAGGTCGAGCCCCGCGGCCGCCTCGTCGGGTTCCTCGAGGTTGATGGTCGGCGGCACGATCCCCGTGCGGATGCTCATGACCGTGGCGATCGCCTCGATCGCGCCGGCGGCACCCAGGGTGTGCCCGATCATGCTCTTGTTGGCGGTGATGCTCACCTGACCGGCTCGGTCGCCGAAGAGCGTGCGCATCGCCTCGAGCTCGCGCGGGTCGCCCTCGAGTGTGGAAGTAGCGTGGGCGTTGACCATCGTCACGTCGTCTACGCTCAGGTGCGCCTTCTCGAGGGCGCGGCGGATGGCCCGGACGGCGCCCGCTCCACCGGGAGCCGGGAGAGTGATGTGGGAGGCGTCGGCCGTGGCGCCGTAGCCGACGATCTCGGCGAGCGGCTCCGAGCCGCGCGCGCGGGCATGGTCGAGGGACTCCAGGACGACGACGCCGCAGCCCTCGCCTATGACGAATCCGTCGCGATGCCGGTCGAAGGGCCGCGATGCCCGCTCGGGCTCGTCGTTGCGGGTGGAGAGCGCCCGCATTGCCGCAAAGCCGCCAACGAGCGACTCGTGCATCGTCGCTTCGGAGCCGCCGGCCAGCATCACGTCGGCGTCGCCGCGCCGGATGATCTCCCAGGCCTCGCCGATCGAGTGGCCGCCGGTGGCGCAGGCCGAGACGACGCCGAAGTTCGGGCCCTTCGGGCCGAAGGTGATGGCCGTCACTCCGGCCGCGAGATTGCCGATCGCCATCGGGATCAGGAACGGCGACATGCGGCCGGGTCCGCGCTCGCCCATGAGCAGCACCTGGTCGGCCAGGGTCTGGATGCCGCCGATGCCGGTTCCGATGACGACCCCGGTCCGCTCCGCCAGCTCGCCTTCCAGACGCGCGGGGAGACCGGCCTGGTCCATCGCCTGGCGTGCCGCCACTAGCGCGAACTGGACGTAGCGGTCGTTGCGCCGCTGCTCCTTGCGGTCGAGGACGGCGGAGGGATCGAAGCCCTTGACCTCGGCGGCGATGCGGGTGGTCAGGCGCGAGGGATCGAACTGCGTGATCGTGGCCACGCCCGAGCGGCCTGCGACCAGGCCGTCCCAGGTGGTGGCGACGTCGAGACCCAGCGCCGTAACGGCACCCATGCCCGTCACGACGACTCGGGGCTGAGCGTAGGAACTCATCGGACGTGCTTCCCCGTGCGGATGGTGGCGGCCCTGTACACGTCGCCCGGAAGGCCGCGCGCGGATACCGCGTTCGCCGCCGCCATGGCGTCGTAGCTGGTGCGCTGGATCTCGGCCTTGACTGCCTCCTCGTCGATCTCGATGAGCGCCCAGCTGGCCGTCGGGTCGCCGTCGAAGACGTAGCCGGCGCTGCCGGCGTTGACGAGCGTTCGCCAGCCGATCTCGCGGACCTCCGGCACGTGGGTGTGGCCGCAGACGATGACCGACGCGTCGGTCCTGCCCACGCGGTCGATCGTGACGACCGGATCGAGGTCGGCCGGCAGCCCATCCGTCAGCGATCCCGGAGAAGCGTGGCAGAACAGGACGAGGGTGCCATCGACCCGCAGCCGGCGCTCCCAGGGCAGGTGGCGCAGGTAGTCCACCCGCTCATCGCCGAGCTGGTCGCGCGCCCACTCCGCCGCGACCCGGTAAGCGTCGGGCGCGCCCTCGGTGAACCAGGGGAACGCGGCCGTGTAGTCGCCGTCCGTCACGGCCGGGTCCGTGTTTCCGCAGATGACGAAGGCGCCGGCACGCTCGAGCTCGCGCACGAGATCTACGGTCCCGGCGGGGTCCGGGCCGTTGAAGGCCAGGTCGCCNNGTCGGAGAGGGCGGCGATTCGGACCATCAGCGTAGCGCGCTCTCGGGGGCGATGATGAAGCTCAGGAGAGCCTCGCACGCGACATCGCCGTTGACCGTGGCGATGCCCCTGCCTCGGCCGAACTTGCTGCCCAGGCGCTCCATCGTCACCTCGAGACGGAGCTGATCGCCGGGCGTGACTATGTGCTTGAAGCGGCACTCGTCGATCGCGGCGAAGAGCCCGAGACGATCGCCGAAGCCGGGCTGCTGGGCCACGAAGACGCCCATAGTCTGGGCCAGGGCCTCGACCTGGAGGACGCCGGGCATGATCGGCTGGCCCTGGAAGTGGCCCTGGAAGAACCACTCCGTCGCGGTCACGGACTTGAGGCCGACGATCCGCTTGGCCTCCGCGTCGTACTCGACGATCCGGTCGACGAGCAGGAACGGCCAACGGTGCGGGATCAGCTGCTCGATCTGCCGGGTGGTCAGGATGGGCGCGTTCGGCGCGGCGTTTTCTGGCACGGGGCGGCTCCTCGGACTGGCTTTCAGCGGTTGCCGGCGGCAACGAACGGGTCGCTGCCGACGCGGTCGAGCAGGCTCGTCGTCACCTTGCCGTCGATGAAGACCTCGTTGGCGAGGATCGCCCGGTGGAGGTCGATGTTGGTGGTCAGGCCGTCCACGAGCAGCTCGCGCAGCGCGGCGTCGCCGCGGGCGATGGCCCCGGCCCGATCGGGCGCCCAGACGGAGAGCTTGCCCAGGAGCGAGTCGTAGTAGGACGGCACTTCGTAGCCGGGGTAGATGTGCGTGTCCATGCGGACGCCCGGCCCGCCCGGGGCAAGATAGCCGAGCACCTGGCCGGATTGGGGCCGGAAGTCATGGCTCGGATCCTCGGCCAGGATACGGAACTCGATGGCGTGGCCGGTGGAGACGACGTCCGCCTGGGTCATGCCGAGCGGCTCGCCGGCCGCGATCCTGATCTGCATCGCGACCATGTCGATGCCCGTGCACATCTCCGTGATCGGGTGCTCGACCTGGATGCGGCAGTTGATCTCAATGAAGTAGGCCTCGCCCCTGGAGTCGACGAGGAATTCCAGGGTGCCGAGGTTCTCGTAGCCGGCTTCGACGACCGCCCGAACGGCCCGCGAGCAGAGCTCCTGGCGGGCGGCCTCGGTGAGAGCCGGGCTCGGCGTCTCCTCGATGACCTTCTGGTGGCGGCGCTGCACGGAGCAGTCCCGCTCGCCCATGTGGATGGCGTGCCCGTAACGGTCGACCGCTACTTGGATCTCCACGTGGCGGGTGTCGTCGAGGTACTTCTCCAGGTAGAGCGAGTCGTCGCCGAACGCGGCCTTGGCCTCGGAGCGGCTGACCTTGAAGGACGTCTCGAGCTCGCGCGGGGTCTTGATCAGGCGCATCCCCTTGCCGCCACCGCCCGCCGAGGGCTTGATGAGTACCGGGAAGCCGATGCGCTCGGCCTCCTCGAGGGCGTGAGCTTCGTCGCGCAGCATGCCGGAGCCCGGAATGGTGCGCAGGCCGTGGGCCTCGAGCAGGCGCCGGGTCGCCTCCTTGGAGGCGAAACGCTCCAGCACCTCGGCGGACGGACCGATGAANNCCGGTCACGACCGCGGCCGAGATCACGGCCGGGGCCGACAGGTAGCTGCGCCGGGCGTCCGCCGGGCCGATGCAGATCGCCTCGTCGGCGAGCTGGGGGGCCAGGCTGTCGCGGTCGGCCTCGCTGTAGGCGACTACCGCGCCGACGCCGAGTGTCCGGCAGGCGCGCAGGATCCGGAGGGCGATCTCGCCCCGATTGGCGATCAGGATCTTGCTGAACATCAGGCTTCCCCGAGGACGGCGGCCGCCTCGCGGTCCGCTCCGTTGGCTTCGAGACTTCGAGAGTTCTCCGGCAGCTCGATCCGAATCAGCTCCTGTCCGTATTCCACGGCCTCGCCGGCCTCGGCCAGGCTCGACCCGATCACGCCGTCCACCGGCGCGATCACGTCCTCGCGGACGCCGAGCACGTCCACCGTGCCCAGACGATCGCCGGCACGGACTCGCATCCCGGCGGCCAGGTCCTTGCGCGGCTGAAAGACGCCGACCGCCGGAGAAGTCGCCACGATCGGCAGGTTCGCCGCCTCCTGGGCCTCGGCCTCCTCGCGGGCGAGTCGCTCGCGCTCATCGGCGGTGATGTGCCCGGCGCTCGCGGCCGGACCGCGGCTCGCGGCGTGGCCGTGGCCGGAGTGCCCGTCGCCTGGGCTGTGTCCCGATCCCTTGCGGTCCTCCGTCCCGGCGGGCTTGCGGAGGCGCGCCTTCCACTCCCCTTCTCGGACCTCGATCTCACCCAGGCCGCTGGCGGCCAGCTTGGCGATCAGTGCGGGAAGAAGATCGTCGGCGAGATCGGAGATGGCCGCATGGTCGCGCTCCGTGCGCGCGTCCAGGCCCCTCGCACGTGCGGATGCGGCGGTCAGGCCGTTTCGATCTTGTGGCATCGGCTAGCCCTCCTCGCGGCCGGGCGGCACGTCGCGCCGGGTGCCGGGCAGGGACGGCATCGACGGCATGTTGGACAGCAGACCCCGCAGCCGATCGGCGATTCCGGTGCGCTCCGGCGGCGGCGCCGGACGGTCGGCGACGACGTACGGGCCCATTACCCGGAACTTCTTGAAACGGGCCTCGACAAGCTCGTCGAGCGGGATGCGGCCGAGGACGTCGAACCGCTCAAGAACGATTTCCTTGATCCGCCGGGCAGTCTCGACGGGATCGGTGTGGGCGCCCTCGCCCGGTTCGGGAATGACGACATCGACGATGCCCAGCTCCTGCTGCTCGCCGGCGGTGACCTTCATCGCCATGGCGGCCTGGTGGCTTTGCTCGCCGGAGCGCCACAGGATCGCGGCACAGCCTTCGGGGCTGATGACCGAATAGATCGAGTTCTCCAGGGCGATTATCGCGTCGCCCACGGCCAGCCCCAACGCTCCGCCCGAGCCGCCCTCACCGGTGATGACGACGACGATGGGGGTCCGGAGCCGGGACATCAGACCGACCGATTTCGCGATCGCCTCGGCGATGCCTCGCTCCTCCGCCGCGGCGCCGGGGAAGGCGCCCTGGACGTCCACGAACGTGAGCACCGGCATCGCATAGCGCTCGGCCAGGTCCATGACCCGCATTGCCTTGCGGTAGCCCTCGGGATGCGGCAGGCCGAAGTTGCGCCGGATGTTCTCCTCGGTGTCCTGGCCCTTCTGGAAGCCGATCACTACGACGCGCCGGCCGGCGATGCGGGCGAGCCCCGCTGCGATCGCCGAGTCGTCGCCGAAGAGCCGGTCGCCGTGCAACTCGATGAACTCGTCGGCCATGGCCTTGACCAGTTCCAGCGTGTGCGGCCGCTTGAGGTTGCGAGCCTGCTGAACGTGCGCCCAGACCGCGTCGGTCGGATCGGCCGCGCGGCTTTCACCGGGCCCGTGCCGGCCCAGGAGTCGGTCAACCATTGGTGGCCTCCCCGCGCGCCTGTCCTGCTTCGGAGGCGCGAGAGTCGCCGTTGCCGTCGGCGTTGCGCGCCCCGGTCAGGGCGTTGAGCAACGACCGCGACCGGGAGGTCGGGCCGGCCGGCGGCTCGGCGTGGCCGTTCAGCGGAGCGATGAGGAACCCGAGCAGCGAGATGATCTCGTCACGCAGCCTGGCTCGCTGCACGATCCGGTCCACGAAGCCGTGGCTGAACCAGAA
>PLOC01000016.1 GCA_003141955.1 Chloroflexota bacterium | reverse complement strand
CTCGAGCGCTCCAAGGCGGACGCAGCTACTCAGACGCGGCGGCCCGCCGGGCGCCGCTGGGCCGTCCGAGAGTCGACTCACACCGACTGACAGTCAGCCCTGTTTGGCAGTGGGGTTCTCCTGCGCGCCGAGTGGGGAAGGGAAGGCCGAACCTACCTGAATGGTCGGGGCGAGAGGACTTGAGGCCGAGATAACAAGCGAGTCCTGGGCTGATGCCTGTCGCTCACCTCCTGCGGCCCCACCCTGGACAGGTCGATCAATGCGGCATGGCCAGGGCCGCCTCCACGAGGTAGACCGGCGCCTCGTCGTCCCACTCGCCGTACCAGACGTGGTTCGTCCAGTCTGTGGCGAGGACCAGGCGGTCGTAGCCGAGGTTGCTCCTGATGGGCTCCATCGGGATGGCCACCGTGCCGACGACGGCACCGTTCCGGTCGACCACTGTCGCTACGCTGTCGCCGATCGTCGTTGGGACGACGGCCGCCCTGTCGGGGCCCATCGGCCGCAGCGATGCGAACTGAACCACGATGCTGGCCTGGCCGAGTTGGACGCCGGTTCGATCGAACATGCCCAGCCCGGAGGCCCCGCCGGCGAGAATTCGATCACCCACGACGGCGATACCCCGGACGCCGGTCCAGCTCGACGGCAAGGTGATGGTGCCCGCGTCTGCGAGCGACTCGTCGACCCTGGTCAGAGCCGACTCGCCGTTGCGGGCGACCAGCACTCCATCGCCATCCGCCGCGATCGCCGAGAGCCAGTGACCGCCATCCACATACACCTTGGTCGCGTCCGACTCCGTGAATGTCCGAAGCTGGCTCTTGCCTGTGTCAGGATCGAAACGGACCAGCCCGTATCCGGCTGCGATCCAGACCTTGCCCTCGCCGTCGACGACCACGTCCGTTGCGTCCCAGCCATACCACGCGGCGGGCATGGCTGGCTGGACCAGCCCGGCTTGGATCACAGGTTGGATCTGGATGTTCGGGCCGTTCGGCAGCGGCCAGCTCTCGCTCTTGCCGTCGAGGCCGACTCGGATGAGTTGGGCGGTGGGCCCGGTCTCCCAGTTCACGATCCAAAGCGACTGCCGGCTCGCGTCCCAGGCCATCGCCGCGAGAGCGGCCCTGGTGTTGGCGAAGAAGACGCCCGCGATCGGGCCCGGCGGCGACGACGCCGGCGGCAAGATGATCTTGGACTCGTCCACGTTCGTGATCAGTACCGGATCCTTCACCCCGGTCAGGCCCACGCACACGCTGCGAGTCCCAGGCGGCGGAGTAAACACGAGCGGTGGATTACCGCCAATCGAAGAGGACGAGTCCCCCGTCTTGAACACCACCACCAGTGCTGGCTGCTCCGCGCTGGCCAGATCCGCTTGGAGCGGTATCTCAAGATTGGCCCGGTAGTCCTTGCCGTGCGCCAGTTCGAATGCGGACAGCACGTCGTTCAGGGTCCGATCGCCGGCCTTCTCGCAGGCGAGCATTCGCGGATCCTTCGCGAACTGGACGAGGCTCAGATCCGTTGTCGGGCTCGGGCTGCCGGGGCCGGCGGGCCGCAGCACAAGGGTGGCAGCAATGATCGCGACCACAGCTATCGCGGTGCCCAGGCCGAGCATCCGCCGAGCGCTGACCACGCTCCGGAACGCCGGCCGGCGCCTGCGATCGGGCAGGCTCGTCACCGTCCCCTGGAGACGCTCGACGACGGCAGGATCGGCCGCACCAAGCTTCTTGATGCCGGCGGCCGCGTCGGCCTCGAAGATATCGCCACGCTCGTCGTTCATCGTCGCTCCTCCGCCTCGTAGGCGGCGCGAAGCCGCTTCATGGCATGGTGCACGCGCGACTTGACCGTTCCTTCTGGCACGCCCAGCAAGCGGGCCGTCTCTGCAACCGGCAGCTCCCAGTAGTGGTGCAATGTCAGCAGGACGCGATCCTTGTGGTCCAGGCGGACGAGCGCGCGGCGGAGCGTTCGGAGGTTGAGGGCGCGATCGAGCTGATCTGGCGGTGCCACCACTTCGAGGTCCAGCTCCCCGATGTGCCGACTCCGTCGTGCCGTTGCCAGCGCGGCCCGGACGACGATGCTTCGGAACCAGGCCGGGAACGCCTCCGGGTTCTGCAGCTGGGAGAGGCGCTGCCAGGCCATCAGCAGCGCATCCTGGACTGCGTCGGCGCCATCGGAGTCATTGCCCGTGATGAGCGTCGCGGCGCCCACCGCGGGGGTGAGATGCGGTCTGACTAGGCGCCCGAAGGCGTCCCTGTCACCGGCACACGCCGCACCCAGAAGCTGTGCGCTGATTCCAAGAACCGCCGGTTCGTCCGCCATCTCGGCTCGAATGATCGCGCCCTCCATGACAGTAAGAGTGCCAATCCGGCATTTCGGTTCAATCTTCGGTTGGGCGACTTGTCGACGGGCTCTCCTGTGGTCGAGTGTGGCGGAGTGGAGCCGCCACGCCTTCGCCATCGTTGCTGATCCCGGTGGCTCAGGGGCGTTCGGTGCCTCACGCGCCGGCCACCCCAATCCGGGAGCGGGCCGACGCCACGACTCAAGGTTCTACCAAGCGTCCCCTGAACGCCAATCGCAGCTGATCGACGCGGCAGGGTCGAGCTCCGGCGAAGCCGGTGTGAACATCACCAGAACGGATCCGTCCTCGTCGGGAGTACGACGTGGACCTTCCGGCGTCCGGACCAGCGTAGGCCCCTTCCAGGTGATCCAGCCGAGCCGTTCGTAGAAGTGGTGGCGTCCGGTGCCAAGTGCCCCGAGCTCGAACCCCTCGCGGATGTAGGCATTGACGGCCGTCATGAGTAGAGATCCCAGACCACGTCTCTGGTGAGGGACCGCCGTTGCCACAGCCTCGACGTAGCCGGTTCGGAGTTGGCGGCTGCCGACCTCAAGCTGTCGCTCAGCGACCGACGCGTAGGCGACGATCTCAGTGTCGAGCTCGAGCAGGAAGTGCGTGCCGCGAAGGGCATGCTGCCAGTCCCCCTCGGTCATCGCTTCATCTGGCTTGTCGCCGAAGGCGGCCCACAGCAGCGCTCGGATCGACGAAACCTGCGTCGGCGTCAGGCCCTGCGGCGGCACCAGGGACAGTCGGGCGCGGTCGACGGCTGCGCTCTCCGGTTCGATCTCCATGCCCCGAGCCTAACCGCTCCCCGCGTAGTTGCATTGCCTGAGCGATGGCTGTCTCGATGCAGTAGAGAAAGTTGT
>PLOC01000074.1 GCA_003141955.1 Chloroflexota bacterium | reverse complement strand
CCACAAGCCGCCCAGGACGGCCAGCCAGGGCAGAAGATAAAGGGCGCTCTGCGAGCCGCCGGCCCACCCTAGTGTGCTCATGCTATAAGCCATACCGGCTCCGACGATCGCCACTGCCAGACCCTGGGTGACTAGCGCCCAGCGTGCATGCCGACCGAGGCGGCGCAAGGCCCCGATGTCGCCCTCCTCCTCGGCCTCGACCCCGGCCTCGAGCTCCTCATCGGCAATCTTCTCGATGAATCGCCTGCCCCAACGGGGACCGCGCGTGATCGTCAAGTATGCCGAGGAGGCGTAGATCACACCGCCGATGATGTCTGTTACCCAGTGCTCTCCGAGGTAGACGATCGAGACCCAGACGCACGTCGAATAGGCCAGCATCAGCCAGCCGACCTTGCCAAAAGCCCGCCGCGCGAACAGGAAGGCGAGGAAGGGATACGCCGCGTGAAGCGATGGAAACGCGGCCACATTATCCGAGCTGATGCTCAACAGGTTCTGGTAGGAGAAGAAGTAGTTATTGACGCCCACGAGGTTGGTCAGCCCTTGAAACCCGGCGTCGCTCAGGTGTAGGACGCCCGTGACGTAGCCGTTTTGGGCTGCCCACCATGGCGGAGCCACCGGCACGAGCAGGAAGGTTATGAAAGCAGCCATAGACAGGACGATCAGGGCCGCCACGAAGTCGTAATAGAGGCGTCGGTGGTGCATCCACAACAGGAATCCGATGGCCAGCGGAAGGGGGAAATGAAGGCAGTAGAAGATCACCGAGATCGTGGCCAGGTTGTCCGGACTCGTGGCTGGACCGCTGTGGAGGAGCTCCTGGAGGATATGGGTCGGCAATTGGCCCAGTCCTATGAGCCGATCGATCGAGATGACGCCGCTAACGTGGATCGGCAGGCCAAACTTGTCGGCATAGCCGCGCATCAACTCGTAGGCCAGGAAGAGCGCAATGAATGGGATCCAGTCCCTCAAGAAGAGCTTGCCGCGACCCAAGACCGTGGCCACGAGCGCGAGGCTCACTACCAGCAGATCCGGCGTGACCGCGATACCTCTCCAGACCATCAAGGTCAGCAGCAGGAACGCGTACGCCGCCACTGCGGCCACGAGCAGCAGGTCGTTGCGTCGGCTCAAATGGGCGCGAGGCGGACGGACGGCGCCGACCGTCTGGATGGTCTCACCGTCCACGGTGTCCGGGCTGAGAGTGGGGTTGCCGAGCGCCGCTTCTTCGTTCACCCAGGCTCACCTGCAATGCGTCTTGGGCCGGAGCCTTTCCAGGGCGCGCAGCCGGTAGCCCTCATGGCCCCCTCGTCCGGGCCGAGGGTCTGTCTGCTTAGGACGCGATTCTCGCATTTGAGCGGCCCAAGAGTAACGAGACCAAGCAGGCGCCTGGAGAGGCGGCCAGTTCGTCGCGACGAGGAGTCCAGTTCGGAAGGGTTTCCGGGGGCAAGACGTGGCCGCGGGCTCGCCCGCTGCGGGGCGCACCCGCGATCACGTCATGGGTCGATTACCGGCGCGGCGGCCCGGCCACGCAGTCACGTGAGCAGGTGGGCTGGCACCTGGTTCTCCAGCGGCTGGCCGGCCGCGAACCGCCGGATCTGGTCGCCGGCGAGAGCGTAGGCGCGGGCCAGCGACCGCCGCGAGTCGCCGGCCATGTGCGGGCTGATCAGGACGCCCGGCAACCGCCACAGCGGGTGATCCGGAGGCAGCGGCTCGGGATCGGTCACGTCCAGGGCTGCCCGCAATCGACCGGTTCGCAGGGCGTCGACCAGGGCCGGCGTATCGACCGTCGCGCCGCGCCCAGCGTTCACCAGGAGGGCCCCGGGCCGCAGCAGCCCGAGGCGGCGGGCGTCCAGCAGCCCGGTCGTTTCCGCACTCAGCGGCAGCAGGTCGACAAGGATGTCGGCGGAGGGCAGCGCCTCGTCGAGGTCCTCGAGCCCCAGGACCCCCTCCCGTCGCACCCTGGCCACGCCGACGACTTCCACACCGAAGGGCCGCAGCCGCGCTGCCACCGCGGAGCCGATCGACCCGCAACCGAGGATGAATGCGCGCAGGCCTGCCAACTCGTCGGCCACGAACGGGCGCCAATCTGCCGCCAGCTGGGCGTCACGGGTTGTCATCAGGCCTCGCTGCATAGCCAGGATCGCCCCTACTACCCACTCCGCCACCGGGCCGTCGTACACGCCCCGGGCGTTGCAGACCAGGACCCCCGCGGGCACCTGCCCCCGCAGCCAGTCGACGCCGGCGCTGAGCGTCTGGACCACCCGCAGGCAGGTCATCGCTCCGAACTCGGCCAGCACAAGCTGCCTCGCCCAGTCGGCTGGGACGAGGAGCTCCACCCGGCTCAGATCGGGTAGCGGGTCGGCCTGGCGGGGCAGGAGGACGACCTCGACGTTCGCCGGAAGCTTGCCCATCTCGTGCCGCTCGGGCACATCGGGCACGCAGACAACGGCCACTTCAGGTCCGTCCCGGCGTCTCTCGCTCACGACCCGCCTCCTGCCTGTGTCCGCCGCCCAGCGGGGCGAGTCTCGCAAAGCCTCCCGCCCTCGTCAATCCTGGTTGCGGCGAGCGCTTCCGGCCGGCGGGGTTCGGCCAGGCTGAAGGTCCTGCATACGATCGCTGCATCGTGCTCGTCGCGGCCCCGCGACCTTACGTAAGCGCCCTTCGATAGACGCCAGTCGCCCACCAGAGTGAGAGCAAAGTCAAGGCACCGAGCACAAAGAACGCCAGCCCGACGGTCCCCGACACAACCCGATGGTTCCGCCTCTAGCTGATCGTCCGTAGCTCTGGCCAGAGCGTGGTCCATGGCGCCCGCAGGCCGGTGCATACCGAGACGGCCTCTCCTTGCTCGCCGTTCTCGATGCCGAGCCCGTTATCGATAGTTGCGACGACGTGACAGCCCACGAAGAACTGGCTCCAGTCCGTCGGTCTCCAGTCTCCCACGTGCACCACCACCGTGCGGTCGGCTGGTGGGGGTCCCCAGTCCCAGAACGAATTGTGGCCCGAGTACACCGGAGGGAGCCCTGTGCCGAGTAGCACTAGCGGGCTCGCCTCGCTGTAGTCGTTGGTCAGGATCACCGCGTGGGCTCGCTCGTCCGCGGGCAGTGTGGCCACCACGCCCTCCACGGTCGTGACGAACTGCGGCCACCCGACCGTGTTTGCGACGTCGGGAACCGTGGCCGGGAGCGTCGTCTTAGCGTAGGTTGCGAGCGGCAGGATCGGCAGAGTCAGAACGGCGATGAGAGCGCCCGAGCAAACGGCGGCCGTCGTGAAGGTCGCGACCTTGATGCGGATGTGGCCACTGGCCAGCCAGCGATCCAGGAGGATCGCCCCGGCCGCCATGAATACCGGCACGGCGCCGATCGCGTAGTAGGCCTTTCCGCCACTGATCACGACAAGAGCGAGCCCGACCAGAGCCGCGATCCCAATCGCACGCCACGGCGCCGCCGGCTTGGATCTCAGAACCCAGACCAGACCCGCGGCAGTCACCGGGAAGAGGAGTGGGCCTGTGAAGAGCCAGAGGAGCGGCACGATCTGGCCGCGGTTGTCGCCGGCGTATTGGGAGATGGCGCTCGCCATCGCGAGCTGCGGCCAGCCGTTCGCCGCCTCCCAGGCAAGGTTCGGAGCCCAGATCAGGAGCGCAATCCCGATGGCTGCCCAGGCCCACGGCGAGCGCAGGATATCCCAGCGTCGGGTGAGGACGAGACCCACGGCCAGACCCGCTCCCAGGAACAGGATCGTGTCCTTGTTCTCGAGCCCGATGCCAGCCACGATGCCCACTGCCAGCCAGAGGCGCCGGTCACCGCCCGCGAGCAGCTTCACGAGCAGCCACAGGACGATCGCCCAGACGAGCAGGTCGGGCTCGGTCGTGGTGTCGAGATGC
This sequence comes from Chloroflexota bacterium, assembly GCA_003141955.1. Lineage (GTDB taxonomy): Bacteria > Chloroflexota > Limnocylindria > Limnocylindrales > CSP1-4 > Fen-1039. Next base: position 265 of record PLOC01000074.1, on the reverse strand, counting down.
CCTGCGCCGAGATAGCCAGACAGGGCGGCCGTGATCGCCGCGAGGACCTGCGCCCGCCGCGAGCCCCCGAGGTCACGCGCGATGAGCGCGACGAGGATCACGACGAGTGCCATCTCGAGCGCGGGCAGTAGCCGGATGGCCGTCGGCGAAACCCCGAGCAGGGCCACCGACGCGGCCGAGAGCAGCGGCGTGAGGGGCGGTTGGTCGACGTACCCGAAGGCGGGATGCTGGCCCGCGACGATGTAGTACATCTCGTCGCCGTGGA
>PLOC01000060.1 GCA_003141955.1 Chloroflexota bacterium | reverse complement strand
GGTCGCCGTGGCGGATCCCTCCAATGTGACCTGGTCGATGGAAACCGGATCGCCGTTGGGGGCGGCGACGCGCACTCCGTCGAGGGTCCCCGTGACGGTGCCGATGTCGCGGCTGAGCAGTTCCACGGACCCGAGCGTCACGTCGACGTCCGCGGCATCGAGATTGCCCATCCGAGCGTCGCTCGAGCGGATCCGGATCGTGTCGGCATGCCCGGTCAGAAGCATGAAGGGCGGATCGGCCGAGACCTCGACATTCGTGTCGGTGCCGCTGAAGCCCGTGGCGTTCAAGGCCGCCGTCGCGAGCGCACTGACCCCGAGCGGGAGGCCGAACCACAGCAGGCAGAATACGATCGCCACCATGATGAGGATCTGGATCAGGCAGGATCTCATCTGCTCTCGGTCTCCCTGGGCGCCCCGCGGCTCCCGCTGTCGTGTTCGTCGCGCTCGTCGCGGCGGAACCCCATCAGCCCCAGGGCTGCGATGGCCTCGGTTCGCTCGTCCCAGGCTCGGGGTCCGTCGCCCATGATGATCGATTGCTCGTGACCCTTCCCGGCGAGCAGGACGACGTCACCGGGCNNGTCGCGCTCCCCCGCCGACCCGAAGACGGCGATCAGCCCGCCCTCGGCCGTCGCGAGTGGCCCAAGCTGGTCCAGGACCGTCTCCAGCGAGGCGGGCGAATGGGCGTAGTCGACGATGACGCCGAACGGCTGGCCGCAGTCGACTCGCTCCATGCGTCCTGGCACTCGCCGAACGCCGGCCAGACCGGCCCGAATGGCGGCCGGTTCCAGCTCCAGCGCTTCGCCGAGGGCGATTGCGGCCAGGGCGTTGTGGACGTTGAAGCGGCCCACGAGCGCCAGGGTGACCTCGCCGCTCCAGCGGGGCGTCTCGACGGTGATTCTCAGCTGGCGGGCGACCTCTTCGACAGCCACGGCTCGGACGTCAGCCTCGGGCGACAGGCCGTACTTCATGAGTGCGGCCCCGGTCGATACGGCGGTCGCCTCGAAGAGAGACGCGGACGGGTCGTCATGGTTGACGATCGCCGCCGCTGGCCATCGGCGCGCAAGACTCTTGCGCGGAACCTGGTCGCCGCGCAGTCGCCGGAAGAGGCTCAGCTTGGCGTCGCGGTACGCCTCGAAGGTGCCGTGCAGCTCGAGGTGCTCGTGGGTCAGGTTGGTGAAGATGGCGACGTCATAGACGACGCCGCCGACACGGTCGAGAGCCAGCCCGTGCGAGGTGGTTTCGACCACGGCGGCCCGATTGCCGGCGTCGACCATGGCCCGCAGCGTTCGCTGCAGGTTCGGTGCCTCCGGCGTCGTCACGTGCTCGGGGTTCGCGCTCCGAAGCTCGCCGACCTTGAGCTCGGCGGTGGTCAGCAAGCCGGTGGAGATCCCGGCCGCCTCCAGCACGGCCGTGGCCAGGAACGAGGTCGTGGTCTTGCCGTCCGTGCCGGTGATGCCCACTACCCCCATCTCGCGGCTGGGATCGCCGTACCACCAGGCAGCGGCCACGGCCAGGGCTGCCTGGCTGCGATCGACCACGATCTGCGGGCCGGGCAATCCGGCGATCGGCCGCTCCACGACCACGGCTGCGGCCCCCAGCGCGACGGCCGCAGCCACGTAGTCGTGGCCATCGACGTGCTCGCCCGGGACCGCAACGAACACGAAACCGGCCCGGACGAGCCTGGAGTCGTAGCCGATCCCCCGAATGGACAGCGAGCCCAACGCCACGGGCCCGGTCGAAGCCTCGTCCACCGGCACCTGGGGCGTGAGAACGGTTCGCAGCCTGCCCTCGGCCTCGAGTCGTCCTATCAGCTCGCCCAGCCGGCGAGTCGTCTTCGGCTCGGCCGCCTCGATCAACTCCGCCAGCGCCCGCTCCCGGGCGGCGCCGGAGGTCACGCCATGCCCTCCCCGCCTCCGGCCCCGTCGACGCCCTCCAAGCCGGCCGCTTCCCTGCGGCCGCCTCGGACGTGCCGGATTCCGTGGCGCAGCCGCCCGATTCTGTCCTGCCAGGCTTGGGCGCTATCGAACACCAGCCGTCCGGCCGGGTCCAGCACCAGGTCCCAGGCTCCGACATACCGGATTTCACGGCCCCCGAATCCGCTCTTGAAGTGCTCGATTCCCTCGTGCGAGAGGCCCCACATGTCGTAGCTCACGGCGCCCTGCTCGCGCGAGGTCCGGATCGCCTCCCACTTGAGCAGGTAGTTGGCGCGACTCTCGGCGCCCTGGGCAGTCATCCCGCCGTACGGCTCGATCACGCGATCGCCGACGCGCAAGACGAAAAGGGTCGCCAGCCCTTTCCCTTCCTGGGTTTCGGCCATCAAGAGACGGACCATCCCGAGCTTTGCGAACGCCTGCCACACAGCCAGATAGGACTCGTAGGTCCGGATGATGAAGCCGGCCCGCCTGGCCGTTTCCTGGTAGATCGAGTAGAACTCCGGAAGGCGATCGTCCGTGGCGTCGACGACTCGGATCTCGCTCTTGCGAGCCTTGTTGACGTACTGACGCCACTTCTTGCGCAGGTCGCCCCAGAGCGCAGCCTCGTCCGCGCGCAGGTCGATCTGGCGTGTGCGGGGCGGCTGAACCGGGGTGCCGGGCCGCCAGCCCGCGTGACGCAGCGCGTGGCGCAGCACGCCGTCCACGTCCCACGGCCCGTCGAGCTCGATCTCCGGCTCTATGCGAACGTGGGAAACGCGCTGCGGAGCGGAGACCAGGACCTGGCGCAGACCAGCGGTAAACGCACCGAGCGTGGATGGATCCCAGGCCTCGAGCACGGGCCCGCGAGGAGCGTACGCGAAGGCCCATGGAAAGAGCCGCGGCCGGCGAAGCAGCATCTGTACGCCGAACGCCGTCTCGCGTCCAGGCTGCTCGTCCGCGGCGGCGTCCTCGTGCTCGGGGGCGTCGGGGTCGGCCGGCGGCCGGCCGGCATCCGCGCGGCCAACCAGGCTCGAGCCCATGAACCGGAGCGGCGTCCAGCCGTTCGCCGCCTTCACCTCGGCCCAGGCCGAGGTCTGCAGGTACGACCCGGGGTTCGAGCGCGAGACGAAGGCGTCCCAGCTGGCCGTGTCCGGAGCGAGGTCGACGACGGAAGCACCAGACGATGTGCCGCTTTCGGCGCGGGTTGCTTCACCCGTGACCTGCCCAGGCATCCAGCTTGCCTCCGTAAGTCGCGTCGTGGATGGGTCACCGCTCAGAGACGAGCCGGAGGCCCGGCCAGGCCGGCTCGCCGCTATTCTGCGGCGCCATCCGACGAAGAGCCGGCGTCGGCTGCTCCGTTCGAGCGCTGCAGTCGTGCACGCGGATGGGAGGCAGTGTACGCGGCCCGCAGTCTCGCCGGCGAAACATGGGTATAGATCTGCGTGGTCGCCAGGCTCTCGTGGCCGAGCAGCTCCTGGACCACGCGCAGGTCCGCACCTCCATCGAGCAGGTGCGTGGCGAAACTGTGGCGGAGCGTATGGGGCGACACGCCCTCCGGCAAACCGGCTGCCACTCTCAGGCGGTCGAGACGCCAGCGCATGCCACGCACGCCCAGGGCGGTGCCGCGATGGTTCAGGAACAGGACGCCCACGTCCGGCGCGCCGTCCACCGCAGGGGCCGCTCGCCGCGCCAGCACCGGGCGCCCGTAGTCGATGTACGACCGCAGGGCCTCTCGGGCCGGGCGTCCCAGCAGCGAGATCCGCTCTTTTCGGCCCTTGCCGGTCACCCGCACCTCGCCACGGCGAAGGTCCACCGAACCTATGCTGAGCGCGGCCATCTCCCCGATCCGCAGCCCGGCGGCATAGGCCGTCTCCACTATCGCCACGTCGCGCAATGCCAGCGCGCGCTCCGTCGCGGCCCGCGCCGTCCCAACAGGGGCCCAGTCCCCTTCTTCGCCGGCGACCTCGATCAGCCGCTCGGTGTCGGCAATCGAGAGGACTGCCGGCAGCCGGCGTGGTTGCCGTGGCGTCGGCAGGGCCGCCAGCGGGTTCCCGGCCACCAGCTCCTCGCGAGTGGCAAAGCGGTAGAACGACCGCAACGCGGCCAACCGCTGCGCCACCGTGCGCCGGCCGTGCCCCTCCGACAGCGACCCCAGGAACGCCCGCAACGCGGCTCGGGATGGGGAGCGCCAGTCGTGGCCGTTGGCCGACAGCCAGCCCGTGTATCCGTCGAGCGCCGTCCGGTAGGAGCGGATCGTGTGAACGGATGAACCGCGCGCCCGTAGCGCCTGCAGGAACCGCTCGACCGCCGCGGCGGCGCCTTCATCGCCCGGACCCACGCCCGAGGTCATCAGTCGCCGCGGGATCTCGAGGCGCGTGTTCCCGCGGCCTTGCGCGTCGAGGAGGCACGCGAGGCGCCACCCCTCGCCGTGGCCCTGACTCGGGTCCGGCGCGCGCCGTGGCCAGAACTCGGCCGGGTCAGCGCCGCTGGATTCGGCTCGCCGCCCGCCAGCCTCTTTCCGACGATCCCCTCGCCGGGCGGCAGCTCCACGGCGGCGCCGCAGACCAGGCACAGTGCCGCTTCTCCGGCCCGGCCCACCGGCCCGTCGTCCGCGTCATGGATGGCGCCGACAGGCTCGTGCGAGGTCGTGTAATCGCACTTCGGATAACGGGAGCAGCCCCAGAAGAGCGAGCCCGTGCGGCGGGCGCGCCTCGTCGCGAGCTTGCCCTGGTGGCACGTTGGGCAGGCTACGTCGAAGGCCAACGGAGCCGGCGGAGGCGGACCGTCCTTCTTGATGTAGTCGCAATCGGGATAGCGCGAGCAGCCCATGAACGGCCCGAAACGGCCATGCCGCGCGACGAGCACCCCGCCCCCCGCCTCCCCGCACTTTGGACAGGCTTCGACCGGCCCCGGCTCCGCAGGCGTTCCGTCCGGGCCGACCGCCGGCGCACCTGGTGTCCGGCCGTCGGCGCCGGGAAGCTCCCGGGTTTCCTTGTGCTCCGGGTACATGGAGCAGGCCAGGAATTCGCCGTACCGCCCCAACCTGATCACCATCGGGTGGCCCTCGGAGCACACTTCGTCCGACGGTCGCGTCGTGAAGTCCGCCCGGCGAAGCTCTTTGGTCTTCTCCTCGATCCGCGCGCGGAACGGCCCGTAGAAGGCGCGAACGACCGGGACCCAGGCTCGCTTGCCGCTCGCAACGTCGTCCAGCTCTTCCTCCATGCGAGCCGTGAACTCGAGGTCCACGAATTCGCCGAAGTGGCAGACGAGCAGGTCCGTCACTATCTCACCGACCGGCTCGGGATGGAGACGGCGCTCCTTCACCTTCACGTAGCCGCGATCCACGATCGTCGAGATGGTGGCCGCGTACGTGGAGGGGCGGCCGATGCCGTGCTCTTCGAGAGCCTTGATCAGGGTCGCCTCGGTGTAGCGCGGCGGCGGCTCGGTGAAGTGCTGCTGGCTGTCCACGGCCTGAACGGTCGTCACGTCCCGCTCCGAAAGGGGCGGCAGGCTGCACTCCTTCTCTTCTTCGGAGTCGTCCTGGCCTTCGGTGTAGACGCGCGAGAAACCGTCGAAGGTCGTACGGGTGGCAGTCGCCCGCAGGTCGTAGCCGTCGGCGGCCAGCTCGGCCGTCGTCGTCTCCTGCGCCTTGGCGGCCATCTGGCTGGCCAGAGCGCGCTGCCATATCAGCCTGTAGAGGCGAGCTTCGTCGCTCTTGAGGAACTTCGCCGCGGCCTCCGGATCATGCCAGAACGAGGTTGGCCGAATCGCCTCATGAGCCTCCTGGGCATTGCGCGTCCTGGTCTTGAAGGCACGTCCCCTGGGAGTGGTGTAGGTCTCGCCGAAGCGGGACTCGATGACGCGCGCCGCCTCGGCCATGGCCTGACTCGAGAGTACGACCGAATCGGTACGCATGTAGGTGATCAGCCCGACTTGACCCTCGTCCGTCTCCACGCCTTCGTACAAGCGCTGGGCGGCGCTCATCGTTCGCTTCGGCGAGAAGCCGAGCTTGCGACTCGCCTCCTGCTGCAGGCTCGACGTCGTGAAGGGCGGCGCCGGGTTCCGGTTCGCCTGCTTGACCGAGACCTCGGTCACGACCGGATGGCTGGCGCCGATCGCCGCGGCATGGCGATCGGCCGTCTCGCCGTCGGAGATATCGGGCTTCTTGCCCCCCACCCGGACCAGGTCGGCCTCGAACGGCGAGCCATCGGGCGCCAGAAGCGTCGCCTTCAGAGTCCAATACTCGCGGGCCAGGAAGGCGCGGATCTCGCGCTCCCGATCGACGACCAGCCGAACGGCGACGGACTGGACGCGGCCGGCCGAGAGCCCGGCTCGGACCTTGCGCCACAGCAGCGGGCTCAGGGTGTAGCCGACCAGGCGGTCGACCACGCGGCGGGCCTGCTGCGCGTCCACCAGGTTGATGTCGATGGAGCGCGGTTCCGCGAAGGCTCTCTTGATCGCCGACTCGGTGATCTCCGAGAAAGTGACCCGGCGGGTCCTGTCCGGAGCGAGCCCGGCCGCCTCGGCGACGTGCCAGGCGATCGCCTCGCCTTCCCGATCGAGGTCGGTCGCGAGGTAGATCAGGTCGGCGCGCGCCGCCGCCTTCTGGATCGCCGACAGCTGCTTCTTGCGATCCGCGACGACCTCGTACACAGGCGCGAAGTCGTGCTCCACGTCCACGCCGAGTTGGTTCTTGCCGGGGTTCTCCGGTAGGTCGCGCACGTGTCCGTACGACGCCAGAACCGTATAGCCCGGGCCTAGATAGCGTTCGATCGTCTTCGCCTTGGCGGGCGATTCGACGATCACAAGGTTGCCACTCATCGGCGGGAGTCTAGCATCAGGCAATCACCCGGCCGTTGCGGGGCGCCCTGTGGACTGCAATTGCGGAACTCGCGACCGCGACTCGGGCCTCGCGGACACGCCGCAGGAGTTCGCCGTCGTCCGGTTCGGGCTCCTCGGAGGCCTGCGCGAAGCCGGCTCCGCAGCCGCCTCAGTCCGGCGACCGTCGGCTCTGAGGATCAACGTCAGCCGTAGAAGTCAATCGTCAGCCTCACGTGACCGTTGGAAACCCATATCCCGACGCCGGCACTGCGGAAGTACGGGTCCATGATGTTGTAGTAGTGCGCGAACTCGCACTGGCCCGACCGACAGCGATATTCGTTCTGGAAATAGATCTCTGTGTGAATCATCCCGGACGCATATCTCGACGTTGGCGAGGACAAGTTCTCGCCCCACGAGCCGCTGGGGAAGCCCGCCGCGGCCAGTCTCGAGTGAGGGGTCGTCCCGTTGAGGTAGTGAGTCAGGACATTGCGGTCGGCGAGAGCTTTCGAGTATGGCCGCGAGACCCTGTTGGAGATGGCGGTGTTGTATGTAAGGGGATCCTGCGCCGGCATCACGTGGTGCGTGACGGAACTGCAGGAGCCGCTGCTGGTGACCCAGCCGCCGGTGCGGGTGCAGTTCATCAGGGCCAGGTAATAGAGTTCCATCGGATGCCACGGCGCGGTTGTCGAGGCAACTCCGCCCGACCAGGTGATCCTGCGCACCGTCGGCCGC
>PLOC01000009.1 GCA_003141955.1 Chloroflexota bacterium | reverse complement strand
ATCCGCATCCCGGTCCACATGGTGGAGACGATCAACCGCCTCCACCGCGTCTCGCGCTCTCTCCTCGGGGAGCTGGGCCGCGAGCCGACGGTCGAGGAGATCGCCGAGGCGATGTCGCGCGGCCAGGATGTCGTGGTTACCCCCGAGAAGGTGCGCGAGACCATCAAGGTCTCCCAGCAGGAGCCGGTCTCGCTGGAGACCCCGATCGGCGAAGAGGAGGACTCCCACCTCGGCGACTTCATCGAGGACCGCGGCGCGCTAGCGCCGGCCGAGGCGGCGACGAACCAGCAGCTCAAGGAGCAGATCGAGGCCGTGCTCGACTCGTTGACCGGCCGCGAGCGCCGAGTGCTCCAGCTCCGGTTCGGCCTCGAGGACGGCCGAGCCCGCACGCTCGAGGAGGTCGGCAAGGACTTCCACGTGACGCGCGAGCGGATCCGCCAGATCGAGGCGCAGGCGCTGCGTAAGCTGCGCCACCCAAGCCGTTCGCGCAAGCTGCGGGGCTACCTGGAGTAGGCAGGTAACGGCCTGATCTCGACGCTATGACCACCCTAGGGTCGGAGCCGGAAAGCGGCCAGCAGGCAGAAGATGGGGTTTCCATCCTCGTTCCAGCGGGTACGGACGAGCAGGCTGTGGACGAAAGAAGGTCCCCATGGAACTCCTACTCGTCATCATCATCCTGATCCTGCTGTTCGGCGGCGGCTTCAGCCTCTACCGGCGCTGAGGATCGGGCGTCTGAGGGCGGCCGATCCTCAGGCTGAACGAGACCGCGTCCCGAGTGCGAGGGCGCGGTCTTGCTGCAGTTTGGGGTGCCATACCTCTGACCCTGATCAACAGTCTGTTCACCGGGCTCGTGGCAGTCAGGGGCGACGATTCTTCTCCAGCTTCCTGGTCCGGCAGCCGGTCGCACGCGACTTCAAACGCGCCCGGACAACGACGCCACGGTTCTCATGACCACTAGCACGTGATCCGCGCATTCATCGCCCGCGTACCTGAAGGAGATCCCGTGACCAACGACAGTGCTACCAGTCCGCGCACCCCGGACGCCGTGGACATCGTCACCGCACCCGCAGGGGACGCGCGGCTCAACGAAGACCCAATCGGGGCCAATGTCGGACCATTGCCGCCCATCGATGCCGTGCCCGACGGCCCGTCAAACGAGAATGGAGCGATAGACGGCCTGCCCGGCCGCTACGAGCGCCAGGATGAAGAGGACGCCGCAGCAGGGTTGGATATGACCCGAGCTCCACTCGGCGCGAGCAATGGGTAGCGAGGGTACGCAAATCATCGTCGTCCGCCAGGGCGGCGACCATGGCTGCGTCGTGCCGGGCTCAGGTCGGGCACCGGAGGTCAGGCAGAGTCGACAGCGTCAGGCGCCACGCGCACTGGCCGGTCGGCCCTGATGTCCTTGCGGCTTATCGCGAGATACCCGACGAAGATGATGATCAGGATGGTCAGGACGGCGGCGACCTTCTCGTCGCCGATGCCTAGTCCTCCAAGGAAGGGCTTTCCTAGCCAGTCGGCGACCGAGGCGCCCAATGGTCTCGTGATGACATACGCCGTCCAGAATGAGGCGGTCTCATCCCAGCCGAACCTTTGATAGCCGATTGCCGGGATGACGAACGCCACGGCGAACAAGACGGCCGACAGCAGGTATCCGAGGCCCAGGGTCGCCGCGGTCATGTCACCCGCCGCTGTTCCAAGGGCGAACGTCGCCATGACGGTCGCCCAGTAGAAAAGCTCTCGACGAGGCGAGTCGATGCTGTGGATCGACAGAGTCCGCTCGCTCGTGTACCAGGCCACGAAGATCACCGCCAGCGATAGCGCGAACCCGACTGTGGTCACGACGTACGGGATGCCCAAGACAACATGCAGCACGTCCGCCGTCATGGTGCCGAACACGGCCACCATCACGACGGCCAGCCAGTAGACCCAGGCGATGTACCGAGGCATCCGAAGCTGGATCGCCAGGGCGACCAGCAGGCCAAGGCAGCCAAGAACGACGGCTAGATACGGATTGATCTGAAAGACCAGGTAGTCCGAAGTGGACTCACCCATGGCCGTCGAGAGCAGTTTGACGATCCAGAAGAAGACGGTGAGCTCGGGGACCTTCAGGTACTTCGGCGTTGAGAGCACCCGCACCAAACGTTCCGCGAAGCTGGCAGGCATAGAGCCGGATTGTACCGACTCGATGTCGTGGGCATCGGTTCGGGACTGGCTCTAAGGATCGCGGCCACAGGATGCGTGCGGTCTGACACGACGACCTGGTCGTCACCTTGAGACAAGCCGTTCCTGGGGCTTGCATCGCCGTACCGTGATCGCTGCCGGCGGAGGGGTACGTTAGGGCGGCAGTTCCCGGTACATGCGGCGGAGTGATGGCGATCGATCGCCGCCCCATGATCGCCAATAGGCCCTCGTCGCTCGTGACCCGCGACAATGGGCGGCGTCCAGCGGGCGCGCGTGTCACGGAAGCGCCAGGCCGCGCCGGGTAGTAGCGTGGACTCCTGGGTTTTCGTCGTCTGGACAGGGCGGCGGTAACGAGATCATGGAGATCAACGTGAACGAGTCGGCGCCGCGTCGCCCGAACCGATTCCTCGCGGATCTGGCGCAAGCCATGCACTCGGCTGCAGAGACGGCGAAGCTGGCGTCGATCGAACGGTGCGGGGCGGACGCGAAGGCGTACGTCGAGGCGCTCAGCTCCCAAACGACGGACGAGGCGGGCGCCATGAAACGGGCCGCCGGGGCCGACGTAGCCACTATCCGGGAGCGCTCCAAGGCACGAGTCGAGCGGGTTCGCGCCGAGAGCCAGCAGCGAATCGCACGGCGCCGCGAGCTCCTCGAGCAGCAGCTGGCGGAGTACGACTCGGACATCGAACTGGAGGTCGAGCGCGTGCAGGAGCGCGTTACCGCATTCCAGAACGAAGTGGCCCGGGTCTTCGACCAGCTCCCCCAGGGCGCCGATCCAACGGTCTTCGCCACCATGGCCTCGCAGATGCCGAGTCCGCCCGGCTTCGAGGATCTGGGCCGCGAGACGCCGGAGAACGAGCGCCAGAAGCTGGATCGTGAGCTTCACGGCAAGGCACAAGCCCAGACCGCGGCCGCCCGCGCGCCTCTTGCGCCCGGCACGTTGTCCGGCGCCGGGGCGGTCCGGGGGCGGTATTACCCGGAGTGGTATGTCGAGGTCGAGCGGCTACGGGAGATTGGTGACGAGGACAGTGCCGTGTCACTGCTTCTTGATATCGTCGAGGCGACAGAGGCCGAGTCACACGCGGATGACCTCGCTGTTGCGCCAGCGGCCTACGAGGAGCTGGCGGTCATCTATCGCGGTCGCGTGGGTGTCGAGGCGGAGATCTCGATCCTTGAACGCTTCGCGCGCCAAAAACACGCCCCGGGGGCCGTGCCAACGAAGCTCCTGGAGCGACTGGCATCTCTCAAGGGACCGACCAGGCGTTAGGCCGGACGGGCCAGCGGCCGTGATCCTAGAGGGCGTTCCCGATCGAGCTGAGGATGGTGTTGATCTGGCCTGGGGCCGACGGTCACGATCGCTGGATGGTGACGGTCCGGCCGGGAGCGCACTCAGCCTCACTCAGGGACGTCGATCCAACTCGTAGTCGAACACGTACGGGACTTCGCGACCGCCCTGTGCCTCGAACGAACCCTCACCGCTGATGCCAGCCAGCTCGCCCGCTCCAGATGCGGGGATGACGCGCCAGTGGCCCTGCGAGCGTCCGCCGTCATGGTCACCTACCGATTCCATCACCAGGCTGCCCGACAGCCCATCGATCGAGCCTTCGATGCGCTGGAGGCCGACGAACGTGGCCGAACCATCTGGGCGGTAGCAGAACACCCACTCGACCGAACCTTCACCCACGATCCCACCGCCAAACTGCTGGGTCCCGCTCACGCGGGTGAGCTTGATCTCGCCCGGGGCCTCGCGGATGGTCTGCTCGCTGCCGCCGGTGACCGTAAATGTGCCTATGGCCTTGCCCAAGATCGCTCTCCTTACTGAATGCAGCCCACCTGTTCTGCCTCGCCTCACTAGGCCCTCCCGCTGGGGCTGTAGGCCGCTGAGTTCGAGTGTAGGGGCACGACGGCCCTTCGTATCGACACGAGCTGTGCGTCACGCTCGACACGCCGTCGCGCTGTGCGATGGTTCGAGGCCCGACGCGCCACGGCCGTCCACGCATCTCAGTTTCGGCCAGCCATCGTCCGAAATGTCCGCCTCATTCTGCCGTCCTCGATCTCGTCGTCGGCCGAAACTGCCCTGACATTGGCCCGCTTCGGCCGATCATCCATCCTCAACCGTCCCGAGCGGGAATGCCCCCAGCTTGAGCTCCAGCGTCTGGGCCAGCACGTCGGCGAGGGCGGCATCCAGCTCGGGACCCAGGGCGATCGACTCCCGCACCGCGGTGATCGCTGACTGGAACATGGCTATCTGTGCACCGTCCAGGCGCCGGCCCTTCCGGTCTGTCAGGAAGTGCTCCAGAGGACGGAAGCCAAGTCCACATCTCCATGCTTCAGAAGGCACGCCCGTGAACCGCTGTGAGACGTTGATGCTCACCGAGCCGTTGTCAGGGTCGTGGCGGATCTGCTCGACGACACCGCTCCCCTCACCGACGAACCGCACGTCGTGCATGATCGGCGCCTCGAGCAGATGAGCGGCTCCGAGCCGCCGGCCCAGTTCCGCCATATGCACAAAGGCTTCGACCTTGTTTGGGAACGGAACCCGTGGATGATCGATGGCCAGAGCTGCCGCGAAGTCCTCTCGGTAGCGCGGCGCAGACAGCGCGCCGAACACGTACCAGGCCACTTCATCGACGCTCGGACGCCGACCGTAGGCACCCTTCAGGCTGGTGGCCAACTCGCCCCTCAGGTTCTCCGTCCATTCTTCGTTTCCCCGTAGCCGATGGCCGACCCGTCGGCGTTGACGACCTGGAGGTCCGGCTGCCCGACATCGGCAAGTCGGAGCTCACCATGTACCTGGACCTGGCCCAGGCCGAGATCCTCCGCCGCCGTTCGGAGGAAACGAACGAGTGGTTCGCGATACGTATGTTCCGTCGCGCCGGGCATCGCCGCGGTGTCCCGCAGACCATCCAAGTAGGCCCGGACCGTGCCCCTCTGAATCCACATGGCTGTAGCGTACCGACTGGCACTCCGGCACGCACGGGCAGAAGCTGGCACGATGCGAACGTAGTGTCGGGTGCGGCGCCAAGCTTGGGTCGAGCGGTTCAAGGAGTCGGGCCGAGAACATCCGGGTCATCGCCCACGTCGGCCAGCTGGCCCTGACGCTCCAGGCTGGCAGCCGTGGCTTGATGTCGCCGGAAGTGGGCGGCGGCGTGTCGAGAGGACCAGGAGGTCCGCCGCAACGCCACCACGGGGCAACGCGGCGCCCCGTGCAACCGAGAGCACCCCTACACTCAGGCTTGGTCGGCGAGCTCTAGCGTGCCAGACCAACCGCCGCATCGAGGAGAATGTCATGGCCAGAAAGAAGGACAAGAAGGCGCAGAAGGACAAGAAGGCGCAGTCCGCGAAGGGCGCCCCAGCCGCAGCTGAGACGGCCGTCGCTCCGTCCGCGAGTCCGCGACCCAAGAAGAGCTAGTTGGTCGTCTCGGCCACGCGTCGGGAACGCACGGTGGGAGCCGAACCGACCGAGGGGAGTCGAGCCCAGCCTGTGCTGGTTCTCGTCCGCATCGTAGGTCGCGCCCTGATCCGTCAGGCTGGCCGGCGTCGGTTAATGCCGGGAAGGCGGGAGGTCGGTGGCCCGAGCGGCTCCGCACGTCCGCACGATCTAACAGCCGTCTAATCTCGTCCGGCTGGAAGACGCCCACGTGCGGCCCACACCACCACGCGTGCGTCGTGCCCCGACCTGCCGACAAGCGATCGCACCGCGTGTCGCCGCCTTTGGCGCTCGGGGCCTACCAGGGACGGTTGGAGCTGGCCTCGGCCACTCGGAAAGTGCGTATGAGGTGGCGATTGACGAGGAGCGTCGTCACCTTGTCTGTGACGTCGTCCGGGCCACGCCGATATGTCACGGTCGCCTCGGTCACTGGCAGCCACGCCGCGCGCCGCAGAACCGAGGCGAACGGGTCCGCCGTCGGCGGCCCGTGCACCCTTCCGAGGACTCGGTACGGCCCGACCTCGACCTCGACACGGGCCGTCCGGGTGTTCAGCCGACGTGCCGCGTCGCCTCGCGGCCCGCTCGCGACCACCGCGCAGATCTCCTCATGCCCCACGGTGAGTTCGGGCATCGCGACCACGTGGCCGTCGGCAAGGTCCTCGAGCTGGGCGTCTCGGATGTGCAGCTCCAGGGTGCTATTGAGGTGGTCGGACAAGCGAGCCTCGACGAGCTCGACGTGGCCATACACCCGGCAGTCAGCGGCGTAGGCGTCGAGCTCGACCATGCCAGCATCTTACGGCTAGGTCGGTGCTCCCTCCCGAAGATCCTGGGCCCGAGTACCACAGCGGAGTGCGCTCAGCCGGTCACGCTGTGGAACGGGCACCACCATCCGTGCGTCAGATTGAGCTGGCCATCGCGAGCGTGCGATGGTTAGACCGCGAGGCGGATGGCTCCCCACTATCCAGCCCGGCTTGCGCCGTGGCTTCATGCGCAAGTGCCTCCGCCTTGGCGATCGAGCGGGTCGGACGTGGCCTGATAGGAGCATGACTCACTGAACGCACGACTGCCCATCCGACCCGCGTCCATCCGAACCCCGGACGCGGAGGTGCGTAGATGACGGCGATCGGTATCGATACCCACAAGGCGACGCTGGCGGCCTGCGCCGTCGACGAACTAGTAGATCGTTCCGGGCC
>PLOC01000013.1 GCA_003141955.1 Chloroflexota bacterium | reverse complement strand
TCCACGACGAGCGGGACATCCTCTCGTGAACTGGAGGCTTCCAATGCCCAGCGGCGCCGTCGCCGGCCCCGTCACGAACGACGATGAGCCGCCGGGGCGAGCCGAAGCCAGCCAGGTCATGCCAACGTCGCCCGGCCGAACGACGACAGTGCTGCTGGCCGCGACGCCGCCGGCGATAGACAGCGCCGCGACCACCGCGAAGGCAGCCCCGATAAGTGTTCTGGAGCTTCTCACAGTGCGACGTCCCCTGACCAATCTTAGTGTTGCCGACCACCGCGGGGCGGCCGTGTGAAGCCGACGGACGTGGTCCGGGTCCCGCCTCTGCTCCGAACCTGCTTCACCTGCCGCCTACGGTCAGCGGAAGTCACGGGGTAAGTCCATGGCCAAACAGCGCCATGTCGACCGCGTGCACCATTTCCTTGTCATCGACGCGACCGTCAACGGCACGCCAAGGGGGGTCGAGGCGACGCAGACCGAGGCCGACGAAATTGGCTTCATGGGGACTCGGAACTCAGGTCTGCTTCCAACCCCATAACTGCCATCGTGAAACCATCGTGGGAGTCCAGGACGATTTAACGAGTGGGCGACTCGGCATGCCATTGGCTGGACGCGGAGGGGAGCCGTGGCGGGGAGGGCTGTGTCACGCTGGCCGCACATCCTGGCGGACCAGCGCGGACCATTTGCGGGAGTCGTGTCGCCTCGATGCGCTGACGCGCCGTCCGGCGGGGCTGCCACAGCCGGCCATCCGCAGCTTCAGATATGCTGGCCCAAGTCTGAGCCGCCCAGCATCCGGGGCCCCTTTGTTCAGCGTGCGTGCACGCTGGTCGCCTACCCTGCGCAGAGTGGAGGAGATCCCGCGGTGCCCGAACGGAACGCATCGACAAGAGCGGGCGAGCCGCAAGTGCACTCCGACCGGCCTGTCGATCCCAAGGCAGCCGAGCTACGGGCCGAGAAGAACTCACTGAAGCGCCTCGGCAAGGCCCTTGGACCGGGCCTGATCACGGGGGCATCGGACGACGATCCGTCGGGTATCGGGACATACGCCCAGGCTGGCGCCCAGTACGGCTTTGCCACGCTCTGGACGACCATCGCGATGCTGCCGATGCAGACGGCCGTCCAGTACATGTGCGCCAAGATCGGCCTGGTGACCGGCAAGGGGCTGGCCGGCGTGCTTCGGGAGCACTACCACCGCGCCCTCTATCCGGCGGTGATCGGCCTGGTCATTGCCAACACCCTGAACGCCGGGGCGGACATCGGTGCGATAGCGGCGGCTATCAACCTGCTCGTGCCGCCGATCCTGCCCATCGTCTTCATTGTGCCGGTCAGCTTCGGGATAATCGCCCTCCAGGTCTTCGGAGGCTACCGCCTCATAGACAAGGTCTTCAAGTGGTTGTCCCTGGCCCTGCTGGCATACATTGGGGCGGCCCTCTTTGCACGGCCCGACCTAGTCAAGGTCCTGCTCGGGTCTCTGATCCCGACCATCTCTCTCGACCCGGCATACATCGGCATTCTCGTCGCCCTGCTCGGCACCACCATCTCGCCCTACCTCTTCTTCTGGCAGGCCAGCCAGGAAGTCGAGGAGCAGATCAGCATCGGGCGTCGCGTCCTCCGGCACCGCCAGGGGGCCACTCGGTTCGAGCTCAAATACGCTCTATGGGACACGATGGCGGGGATGGTCTTCTCGGAGATCGTGGCGTATTTCATCATCCTCACTACGGGTGCCACCCTTTTCGTGGCGGGCAAGCACGACGTTGTATCAGCAACGGATGCGGCTCAGGCACTGCGTCCGCTGGCCGGCGATGCGTCCGCGCTCCTGCTCGCCATCGGGCTCATCGGAGCCGGTGTGCTGGCAGTGCCAGTGCTCACCGGGTCAGCGGCCTATGGCGTTTCCGAGGCTTTCGGCTGGCGATCTGGGCTCGATCGCAAGCTCGCTCGGGCGCCGCAGTTCTACCTTGTCATCGTCGCAGCGACGCTTGTCGGAATGGCGATCAACTTCCTGGGGATCAATCCCATTAAGGCCCTCGTACTGAGCGCCGTGCTGAACGGCCTTATCGCGGTGCCGTTGATCTTCCTCGTCATGCTCGTCTGCAACGATCGCGCGGCGATGGGAGAGCGGACCAACGGTTCTCTTCTGAATATCATCGGGTGGGTCACGACGATCGTCATGGGCGTGGCCGCCGTCGGCCTGATCTTGACGACGATATTCGGCTAGACGGCAAGCGGTCCGACGGCAGGGCTTCGTGAGCGTCGCACGTTTGCTGGCAGGCTGGTCACGCCACGGAGCGCAGCCGTTACGCGACCCGATGGCTGAATAGCGACGGGGCCGCGAGAGAGATCGCAGCCCCGTCGCTAGCTGAGGGTTTCGGTTGCGGCTGCCCTAGCGGCCACGTTTGTCAGGTTTCTGCCACGCTGTGACCAACCACGCGTTCAGTGCTACCGGCGGTGAACCCGGCCCTGATTGCCCCGCTTGCGTGATGCGATCGCGACTCCGACCACCAGCGCAGGAGACAACGCCGCGAGGGTTACGAGACGCGGCGCACCGGCCATCCAGAGTCCTGCCCCGACGCCCAAGGAGAATGCCATCAGCAGCTGGAGCCTTGGATCGGACAACTCCTGGAGCATTCTCATTGACTCTGCAGCTCCTCCGGCGCCGGCCGAAGCGATGCCGGGTAGGCGTGTCCCCACCTCGTCGGCGACGACCCGGGCACCCGCAACCGCCGCCGCGGCGCCCTCCTGCGCCTTGGACGCTAGATCGGTGGCCGCGTCGATCACGGTCGCGGACACATCGCTGCCCGCTTGACGGACTTCGGAAGCATTCATCGTTTTCTCCTCCCGATGAAATCGGGGGACTTGCCGGGGCTGTGCCGCCTTGGCCCGATGCTTGGCCGTAACGTTGAGCCTCAGCGGGCCAAGGTCTTAGGGCTCAGGTGAGCTCCCCGCTGGCGTACTCACCGGAATGGCGCAACCCGTCGGATCGAACTCCTAGACCTGGGCGTTGCGCTGTCCCATGAGCAGCCGGTAGGCCGCGACCAGGACGACGCCACCGATCACAGCGACGACGATGCTCTCGACATTGACGCCGGTCACGTCGGCGACTCCCAGGACCGTGCCGGCCAGATAGCCGCCGACGACAGCACCGACGATGCCCAGAATGATCGTGGCAATGACGCCTTCCGAGCCGCCCATGATCATGTTCGTGATGAAGCCGGCGATCGCCCCGAGGACGATCCAAGCGATGATGCCCATGATGGCTATTCCTTTATTGGGACGCTGCTTATGGACGAGGTACGAATTGCCCTCGCTTTCCAGGTGGGTGCTGGCGGATGCGCGTCATCCGCTATTTGTCAGCCGAAGGCCGTCGGCCGGCGTCCTGGATGTCCGCCAAGCTCTGCTGGGCGCTGCCTTGAACCTGCTTGACCTTGCCCTTGGCTTCCTCGCGCCTGTCGCCCGTCAACTTGCCGAGCCCTTCCTCGACTTGACCCTTGGCCTTGTTGGTGGCCCCTTTGGCGCGCAGATCGGTCATCTCAGTACTCCTCAGTCGTGGCTTCCCAAGTCGAGCATGGATTCTCATGCCCTTCTCCGAGCCTAGGCTGGATCTGGCGCCGGCTGCGAGGATGAGAACCCTCCCGCTCGCCTGAAGTCGAGGCGAATTGTCAGCCTTGCCCGCTTCACGGCCGACCAGGCCCGGATGCCATCTTCGCGAGCTAGTGCCCCGATTCATAA
>PLOC01000018.1 GCA_003141955.1 Chloroflexota bacterium | reverse complement strand
CGCGTCGAGGCGGTGGCGGCAAAGGATCTGATTGCGCCGAGGACTGGCATGTCTTTCCCAGCTGGCTTTTTGTTGGTCTCACCGTAGGGCCGGCCGGCCCGCCGGTCCCCCCGTCCTCTCGTCCCGTCGATCGCCGTCAGGTGGTACCACGGTCGAGTGCGATTGATGAGGGGTTTCCCTACGCTGAGGGGTGGCGCCGTGCGTGGCGCCGTTGACGGCGGTCAACGGGCCTGCCCCCGGCCCTGCTACAGCGATCGCCGGGGATCCGGGCTCACCTCGGCGGCCGCACCGGCTATACTCCCGGTCGCCCCACCGCAGTGGCGCGGGCGGCCCAGCCGCCGAGCACGCTGGGGCACGCGAACGGTGGCCTTAGCTCAACCGGCAGAGCAGCGGACTGTGGATCCGCAGGTTACGGGTTCGACCCCCGTAGGCCACCCCACCTTCGGCCAGGCGCCGCTGGCGGACCGCATCTTTCGCCGGTCCCCGCTACGATCGACCGGTGAGACAGCCGGCAATCTCCTGGCCGACCGCCCGCTGCTCGACGGCCGACCTGTGACGCCGCTCGAGGCGGGGGCGATACTCGCCGCAGGGCTGGCCGCGGGCACGATCAACACTATCGTCGGCTCGGGCTCGCTGATCACCTTCCCCACCCTGCTCGCCTTCGGCTATGCGCCGATCGACGCCAACGTCTCGAACACCGTCGGGCTCGTGCCGGGCTCGATCAGCGGCTCGCTCGGGTATCGCCGCGAGCTGGCCGGTCAGCGCGGGCGCGCCCTTCGGCTCGGCGTCGTCGCCGGTGCCGGCGGGCTGACGGGCGCACTGCTGCTGCGGGCCTTTCCCGGGGCCTTCGCGGCCATCGTGCCGATCCTCATCGGAGTGGCCCTGGTGCTGGTGGCCATCGGACCGCGCCTGTCACGGGCCCTGGCGCAGCATCGACACCCGGAGGCCCATCGAGCCTGGCCGCTGTCGTTGACCCTCTTCGGGTCGGCCGTCTACGGTGGGTACTTCGGGGCGGGCCAGGGGATCATCATGATCGCGCTGCTCACGATATTCCTGCCCGACGACATCCAGCGCCTGAACGGCCTCAAGAACGTCCTCGCTGCGGTCGTCAACGGCGTAGCGGCCATCCTCTTCGCCCTGATCGCGCCCGTTCACTGGGACGTGGCGCTGCTGATCGCCGCCGGCTCGGTCGTCGGCGGCCAGATCGGGGCGCGAGTCGGCCGGCGCCTGCCGCCGCAGCTGTTGCGGGCCGCGATCATCTGCGTCGGCCTGATCGCCGAGGCGCGGCTGCTCTTCGGCTGAGCGCGGGCAGGGCGCGGTCAGGGTCGCGTGCGGTCAGGAGGCCGACTCGCCCGGGTCGTCAGCGCTCCATTGGAGAGTCTCGCCCGAATGGTTCCCCGGGGACTTATCGGCGGCTGCGGACGACGCGCCAGCCGAACGCGGCAGCCGAACCCAGAAGCGGGCTCCGCCCTCTTCCCGGTTCATCGCCCCGATCGTCCCGCCGTGCTGATCGACGATCCACTTCGCGATGGCCAGGCCGAGGCCCGTACCTCCCGCCGGCGCATTGTCGGCGCGCCAGAACCGCTCCCATAACCTGGGCAGGTCCTCAGGCTTGATTCCGGGCCCCTGATCCTCGACGTACAGCCAGGCCGCCGCGGCATCCGGCCGAACGTTCACGGTCACGGTCGAACCTTTGGGACTGTGGCGGATGGCGTTGTCCACCAGGATCGTGATGAGTTGGCGAAGCCGCAGCGGATCTCCTTCGACGGTGGCCGGAAGTGGGTCCAGCACGACCTGGACGCCGCGTTGCTGGCCCAACGTCGCGAGGGACGAAGCCGCCTCGGCCGCGACGTCGGCCATGTCCAGCGGTACGGGTTCGATCTGGATCGCGCCCGAGTCGGTCCGGGCCAGCAGCAGCATGTCCTCCACCAGGGCGGTCATGTGCCGGACTTCGGCGTCGATGTCGTCGATCGCCTCGCCGACGTCTTCGACCCGGCTGCGCCGGTTGCGTCTCAGGTCCTCGACGCTCGCCCCGACGACGGTGAGCGGCGTCCTCAGCTCGTGGCTGGCGTTGGCCGCGAACTCGCGCTGCCGCTGCAGCGCGGCATGCCGCCGATCGATTGATTCACGGATCGGGACGAGAGCGCGGCCGGCATACAGATAGCCGGCCAGCAGCGATGCGAGCAGGGCGACAAGGCCACCGCCGAGCAGAACGACGCCAAGGGTGTTGAGCAGGTTGACTTCGCCGGTGCGGTTCTGGGCCCATTGCACCTTGTAGCCGGCGTACCGGGCCGAACCTGAGAAGAAGCTGATGACTCTGTAGGCCGTCCCGTCCGCCACCGTGATGTCACGGATGTCGATGTCGCCAGGCTCTTTCACCGCCGCGAGACTGGCCTGGTCAGGCAAGCCGGGTGGGACCACAGGCAGGTCGCGAGTGCCAATGTGGCCTTGAGGATCCACAAGGATCGGAATGAGGCCGGCCGTCGGCCCTACGACGGTGAATCCGTAAGGGTCATCCGATCCGGCCTGTGGAATGCCGGCAGCCAGCTTGAGCTGAGCCTGTGCACCCTCCTCGACTGCAGTGGACACCATCCAGAAGACGGAAGCCTCGAGAATGACGAGAATCAGCATCGTCACGAGGCCGCTGACGGCCATCAGCCGCATCCGCGTCCGCCGCAGGATGCGGGCGTCCTCCTCCGAGCCATTCCGGCCGGCCGGCCGGGCCTCCGGCTCTACGTCGGTCTTCCGGGCTCGCCGCAGGTGCAAGCGGCTCGGGAATCTCACGGGTCAGCCCTCTCGCAGGCGATAGCCAACGCCGCGGACAGTCTCGATGTGAGCCGCCGCATTGTTGCCGACCTTCTCCCGTAGCAGGTGGATGTAGGCCTCGACCGTGTTGGGCGTCAGGGCGACGCCGTAAGGCCAGGCGTAGTCGAGCAGTTGGTCGCGCGACAGGACCTGGCCGGGCCGCCTCAGCAGGCATTCGAGAATCGAGAACTCGCGCTGGCTGAGATCGACTGGCCTGCCTCCGACCGTCACGCGCCGGGTGGCTTCGTCCAGCTCGAACGGGCCGGAGCGCAGGGCCACGGCCTTGCGCGTCGGCGGCCGTCGGGCCAGCGCTCGCAGCCGGGCCAGCAGTTCCTCATAGGCGAATGGCTTGACGAGGTAGTCGTCCGCTCCGGCGTCAAGGCCCTCGACCCGATCGCTGACGGCGTCACGCGCCGTCAGCATCAGGATCGGGACCTGCGAGCCGTTCCGCCGAAGCAGCCGTGCCACATCGAAGCCAGACCGATCGGGCAGGCCGACATCGAGAATGATGGCGTCCAGCTCTGTGCCGGACGTGGCGATCTCGAGGCCGTCCTCGGCGGTCAGAGCCGTTTCGACGACATGGCGGTCCTGTGTCAGGAGCCGTTTGAGAAGGCGGCTCAGGCGGGCATCGTCTTCAACGACGAGCACGTGCAAGGGTCGCCTCCTACGGCGTCGTGATCAGCACGTCCTTGGCCGTCAGAGTCAGACCGCCCGAGGCGCTCGGGTTCGGAGAGGCGCTGGCCAGGGCGCTGGTGTCGATCTGGACTGTTACGGTGCTGCCGGGCGTGACATCACTGGCGCTGCCGGCCGTCTCGTTGTGGTAGGTGGTCGTGCCCGTCAGGTCGATCGTCTCCGTGGTGCCGTTGGCGAGTGTGATCGTCATCGTGGAGCCGTTGATCGACGAGACCGTGCCCGAGATGCCGCCGGAAATCCCGCCGAGCCCGCCGAGCCGGGCGGCGCCGCCGGCGCCGCCGTACTGGCTGATGTTGAACGTCTGGCCCGGCGCCAGCGACGCACGGGCGAAACCGCCGCGCGCGCCCGGGTTACTCGCGGCCGACGCCGACGAGCCGCCGGTGAGGTGGCCGATGGCAAAGCCGATCCCGCCGACCGCGACGAATGCCGCCACGAGGAGCAGCACCATCGTCGTTCGATCCTGTTTCTTGGCCGGCTTGGGCGTTGCTGTCATGAGGTTCCCCTTTCAACTTCCGCGATTGGAACTGTCTACTCGTATCGAAGGGCCACGACGGGGTCGAGCCGGGCGGCCTGGCTGGCGGGCCAGACACCGAAGATGACACCCACCAGGAGACTGAAGCCGACCGCGGCGACGACCGTGATCGGATTGAAGACAAAGCCCCAGCCGGCGTATATGCCGATGCCGAGTGAGGCAATAACCCCGAAGAAGATGCCGATCACGCCGCCGGCGAGCGAGAGCGCCAGGGCCTCGACCAGGAACTGGCTGAGGATGTCGCGGCCGCGGGCGCCGATGGCCTTTCGAATGCCGATCTCGCGCGTGCGCTCACGGACCGAGACGAGCATGATGTTCATGATCCCGATGCCGCCCACCAGAAGCGAGATCGAGGCGATGCCGGCCAGCAGCAGCGTCAGCACGTCGCTCACCGAGCTGACCGTGCCCAGGAGCTGGGCCTGGGTCGTGATCGAGAAGTCGGCCGTCTCACTCGCGGTGATGTCGTGGCGCTGATCGAGCAGTGCCGTGATCTCGGCCGAGACGGTGTTGATGTCGCCCTGGCTGGTGGCGCTGACACCGACCGTCGAGACGCTGGCCGAGCCCACGAACAGCTCCTGCATCGTCGAGAGCGGCACGATGACCTCGTCATCCTGGGTGCCGGTCCCGCCCTTGGACTGCATGATCCCGATGAGATCGAACGGCAGGCCGCCGATGTAGATCGTCGAGCCGATCGAGCTCTGTGTCAGGTCCAGGTTGTCCGCGGTCGCGCCGCCGATGACCGCGACCCGCAGGTTGTTATCGACCGAGGCCTGGTTGATAAAGGAGCCGGTCCACATGTCGTAGGCGAAGACCGGCAGGTATCCCGGGGTCGTGCCGATGATGCGGGCCGTCTCGTTTTGGGTGCCCGCGATCACGAGCTTGGAGGTGGTCAGCTCGGGGGCGACGTACCCGACTCCGGACAGGCCGGAGATGGCGCTGGCGTCGTCGATGGTGAGGGTGGTCGCCGAGCCAAAGGAGCCCCGCGTGGCCGAGCCGCGGGAAAAGCCCGGGCTGACCGTGAGCAGGTTCGTGCCCAGGGCGTTGAGCTGGTTGCTGATGCCCTTGGTGGCACCCTGGGCGACGCTGACCAGGGCGACCACGGAGGCCACGCCGATGATGATGCCCAGCATCGTGAGCGCCGTCCGCATCTTGCCGGTGCCGAGGCGGCCGATGGCCAGCTGGAGCAGGTCGATGAGCCTCATGCGAGCACCGCTTCGGTTATCTGGCCGTCGCGGATGTGAACGCCGCGATCGGCCGCGGTCGCGACGTCGATGTCGTGGGTGATGAGCACGATCGTGCGACCCAGGGCGTGCAGGTCCTTGAAGAGCGAGAGCACCTCGGCGCCCGAGTGGGAGTCGAGGTTGCCGGTCGGCTCGTCGGCGAGGATCAACGCGGGCTCGGTCACCAGAGCCCGGGCGATCCCGACCCGCTGCTGCTGGCCGCCCGAGAGCTCGGAGGGCTCATGGTCCAATCGATCGCCCAGGCCGAGGCGCTCGAGGGCCTCCTGGGCCTTTCGGAGACGCTCGCGGCGGCCGACGCCCTGGTACATCAGGGGCGCGGCCACGTTCTCCAGGGCGCTCGTGCGCGGCAGCAGGTTGTAGCTCTGGAACACGAAGCCGATGGAGCGGCTCCGGACATAGGCCAGGCCATCGTCGTTGAGCTCGTCGACGGGCTGGCCGTCGAGAACGTAGCGACCGCTGGTCGGCCGGTCGAGACACCCGAGGATGTTCATCATCGTCGACTTGCCGGAGCCCGACGGGCCGATGATGGCCATGAACTCACCCTTGGCGACCGTCAGGTTGACGTCCACCAGGGCCGGCACCTGGACCTTGCCGGTGTCGTATATGCGGCTGACGTCTTCCAGCTCGATGATC
>PLOC01000030.1 GCA_003141955.1 Chloroflexota bacterium | reverse complement strand
GCTACAAGTTCTCCACCTATGCCCACTGGTGGATCCGCCAGGCCATCACCCGCGCGATCGCCGACCAGGCGCGCACAATCCGCATCCCCGTCCACATGGTGGAGGCGATCAACCTCCTCCACCGCGTCTCGCGCTCTCTCCTCGGGGAGCTGGGCCGCGAGCCGACGGTGGAGGAGATCGCCGAGGCGATGTCGCGGGGCCAGGAGGTCGTGGTCACCCCGAAGAAGGTGCGCGAAATCATCAAGGCCAGCCAGCAGGCGGTCTCGCTGGAGACCCCGATCGGCGAAGAGGAGGACTCCCACCTCGGCGACTTCATCGAGGACCGCGGCGCGCTAGCGCCGGCCGAGGCGGCGACGAACCAGCAGCTCAAGGAGCAGATCGAGGCCGTGCTCGACTCGTTGACCGGCCGCGAGCGCCGAGTGCTCCAGCTCCGGTTCGGCCTCGAGGACGGCCGAGCCCGCACGCTCGAGGAGGTCGGCAAGGACTTCCACGTGACGCGCGAGCGGATCCGCCAGATCGAGGCGCAGGCGCTGCGTAAGCTGCGCCACCCAAGCCGTTCGCGCAAGCTGCGGGGCTACCTGGAGTAGGCGCTCGGGCCGCAGCGGCCATGCCCCCGCGGGCAGGCGTACCCGGGCCACAGAGAGGGAGCGCCGTCGACGCAGTCGCGACCGTGATCGCCTGCAAGAGAACCGGTCGCTTGAATGGGCAGCCTCGCGAGGCGGGCGTCCGCACGGATGCCGGCCGGGCGGGCTTGTCCTGCATCGTGGTGCGCTCTGCTCGCGGGCTACCCGACCTCGAACCAGACGTCGAGCGTCGCGTGGCCCCGGATCCTGCGCTGCGCACGGTGCCCGAAGACGCGCAGGAGGGCGTGTTCGAGGTCATCGACGTCGGAGATGCGGGAAGCGGCGTGCTCCACGCTGGCCCGGCGCCCCTCGCTGATCTCACACCAGGTGAGCAGGTGGACGCGCCGCCCTCCGGTCCACGCGATGACGGTCTCCACCCGCCCCGGCGCGTCGCCTGCCACCATCGCACCCTCGCAGTGCCCGCGCCCCAGGCGCCGGATCGATAAAAAGGCCGGCCGCAGCGCGACGGCCACCACGAAGTGCACGAGAAGCAACAGCCCGCTGTTCGCCTCTGCCTCCCCTCGGAGGGGCTCCAGTATGCTCCTTGCATGGGCCCGGCCGAGGGCCGGTCGGCCCAACCACGGCGCGTGACCCGCGGACCTGGAGCATGGCGATCGTGATCTCGCCCTCGACGGTCTGGACCCGGCGGGGTCGGTGGCCGTTGCGCGAGCCCGCTGCCTCGGACGTCCGCTCGGAGCGGGCCCGCCCGAGGAAGGCCGCGACCTCGTCTTCGGCGGCCGGCTGGAGGATGAGCTGCCCCCCAGGCGTCCGAGCTGGCTCAGCTCGTCGGGGTTGCTCACTCGAGCCGGGTGCTCGGGGCTATCCTTCGTTCCACGGCGTGGTCTCCTCTGCGACTTCCAAGGTCCGCTTCGGCGCCTACGCCGGCCTCACTCTTACAGCGGGTTCAGGACGCCACCTGATCATGCCTTCAGTACGATCGAACCGATGAAACCTTGACCCTTCTCTTCTACGCTGCCACGACATTGCTACTCGGTACACTCGTGATCAGTTCGATCCCGATCGCGCTCGCGAGCGCCTATGGCAGCGGTCCGGCGCAGTTCATACAGACGATGGCCGTGGTCCTGTTGATCGGAGGTCCGCTCGTGCTGATCCTGCCGATCCCGTTCGCCGGATCGCCCCGCGGAACACGGTGACTACGCGCTCGAAGAGCCCGATGCGCCGCACCGGGTCCGCGTGATGGGGAAGTACGGCCCGTTCCATCGGCGACTTGCGCAGGAGACAGGCCCGCTTGCGACGGCCTTCGCCGAGGAGGCTGCGCTTGTCGGCGGATTGCCACCGCATCGCTCCGCGATTTGCGATGCGGGCACGGATGGCGACGAGCGTGCCGCTCCCGGGTGCGGGAGCGAACGCCGGCGATCTCCAGTCGAGGGGCGGTCGTCATTATCGACATGTCCCCAGCTTGAGGCGAGTGCAGGTCAGGTCAGGCCATGCGCTGAGAGCGAAAGGTGAGATCGAACCAGCCTCTCCCAGACCCGCCCGGACGCGGTTGGCGTCGGGTTCGCCCGCAGGCCGAGCTCGAAGAGCCGATCCTTGCCGAGCTCTTCAGCGTCGAGCGGCTGGAGCAGCATGCGCGGACTCTCGCCGCCGCCCAGGTGGTCACCGACACGCCGCGTCGGGGACGCGCCGTCGGACCCCGTATCGCCGAGAACGGCCGCGTCTTGCTGGAGTCGTATCGCGTCCTGGCTAGTGCGATCAAGGACGAACGGTCGATCACACCGGCCGCCGAATGGCTCGTCGATAACTTCCACGTCGTCGACGAGCAGCTCCGCGAGATCCGCGACGACCTGCCCCCGGACTACTACCGCGGGCTCCCCAAGCTGGCCCAAGGCCATCTCGCGGGCTACCCGCGGGTTCTGGGTCTCGCCTGGGCCTACATCGCGCACACGGACAGCCGCTTCGAACCGGAGAGCCTGCGGCGCATGGTACGTGCCTACCAGGGCGTCGAGCCGCTCACGATCGGCGAGCTATGGGCGATCGCGATCAGCCTCCGGATCCTCCTCGTCGACAACCTCCGCCGCATCGCGGAGGAGATCGTGCGAAGCCGGGCAGCGAGGCAGAAGGCGGACGAGCTCGCCGACGGCCTTCTCGGCCTCGGCACGGACAGCCCGGAGGTCGCGGCGGCCGCCCTGCGCCGGCTCTCGCCCGCGACGCTGCCGACGGCGGCCCGCGTCCAGCTCTTCCAGCGCCTGCGCGATCAGGACCCTGCGGTCACCCCCGTCCTCCGCTGGCAGGAGGGGCTTCTTGCGGCCCAGGGGACCACTGCCGAGGAGATGGTCCGCCTCGAGCACCAGCGCCAGGCGACGATGAACGTGACGGTCCGAAACGTGATCACGAGCATGCGCCTCATCTCGTGGTTCGACTGGGCCCAGTTCGTCGAAAGCGTCAGCCTGGTCGATGAGGTCCTTCGTGCGCGAAGTTCGTTCGGGGAGATGGACTTCGCGACTCGAGATCGCTACCGGCACGCCGTTGAAGACCTGGCGCGAGGTTCGGGCCTGACCGAGGTCGAGGTCGCCCGGAAGGCTGCGGCGATGGCCGATGCCGCGCCGTCGGCTGACGACGTCGAACCGTCCGTGGTCGGTCGGCGCCGAGATCCCGGCTACTACCTGATCTCCGACGGCCGCTTTGCGTTCGAGCGCGCCCTGCACGTTCGGGCGCCGTTGGCGGGCCGGCTGCGGCGAGCCTATGTCCGGGCCGCCGCGAGTGGCTACCTCGGGACGCTCGCGCTGGTCACGGCGCTCATCCTCGCCGTACCAATCCTGCTGTCCTGGGATGGAGGCGCCGCGGGTCCCGGCATCCTCGTGGTCGCGATCCTCGCGCTCGCGCCGGCCTCCGACCTCGCGATCGCCCTCGTCAACAGGGCGGTCGCGAACGTGCTGGGCCCGAGGCCGCTGCCCCGGCTCGATCTCGAGGATGGCGTGCCGTCTCGGCTGCGGACGCTCGTCGTCGTGCCGACGCTCTTCACCAGCGAGGCGGATGTAGAGGCCCAGGTCGGCGGCCTGGAAGTCCATTACCTGGGGAACCGCGAGGGCGATCTTCGGTTCGCCCTGCTGTCGGACTGGCTCGACGCCCCGACCGAGGATGTCCCCGGCGACGACGAGCTGCTCTCGGCTGCGGCGGCGGCCATCGACCGGCTCAACGAGCGCCATGGCGAGGCCCCCGGGGGAGGCGCCCGGTTCCTGCTCTTCCACCGGAAGCGAAGCTGGAACGAAGCCGAGGGTTGCTGGATGGGCTGGGAGCGCAAGCGCGGCAAGCTCGACGAACTCAATGCCCTCCTGCGCGGCTCGGCGACGACCGGAATCATGACCACCGGGCGGACTGCGTCCACTCCGCCGACGGACGTGCGCTACGTGGTCACGCTCGACGCCGATACGCGGCTGCCTCGGGGCGCGGTGGGGCGCCTCGTAGGGACAATCGCCCATCCGCTCAACCAGCCAACCTTCGACTCGCGGGTCGGCCGGGTGACCCAGGGCTACGGCGTGCTCCAGCCACGGATCACCTCGGCGCTCCCGGCCGAGCACGAGGCATCGATCTTCCAGCGGAGCTTCTCCGGAGCGGCCGGGATCGACCCGTATGCATCCGCCGTCTCCGACGTCTACCAGGACCTGTTCCGGGAGGGGAGCTTCACTGGCAAAGGGATCTACGACCTCGACGCCTTTGCCGCGGCGATGGCGGACCGTGTACCCGAGAACGCGCTCCTGAGCCATGACCTGCTTGAGGGCGTCTTCGCCCGGGCTGGGCTGGTGACCGATGTCGAGCTCTTCGATGAATTCCCTTCGAACTACCTTGTCTCGGCGGCCCGCCAGCACCGCTGGGCGCGCGGCGACTGGCAGCTCCTGCCCTGGATCCTTGGCCGGGCCCGCGACGCTACGGGCCGGCGGAGCGCGAGTTCCATGCCCGGCATCGCCCGCTGGAAGATGGTCGACAACCTGCGGCGGACCATGTCTGCCCCGCTCACGCTGGCCACGCTCGTCGCGGCTTGGACACTCCCTTCGGTCTCGGCCGGACTTTGGACCGCATTCGTCCTGGCTTCGGTTATCGTCCCGCCGGCGCTGCCCGTCCTGGCCGGACTGCTGCCGCGCCGGCAGGGCATCTCCAAGCGCAGCCACCTGCGAGCCGTGGGTGCGGACGTCGCCACCGCCGCGGCCCACGTGGGCCTCGGCATCACGCTCCTTGCGCACCAGGCGTGGCTGATGGTCGACGCAATCCTGCGAACCATAGCGCGGTTGTATGTCACGCGGCGAAACCTCCTCGAATGGACGACCGCCGCGCAGGCCAAGGCCAGCCACGACCTCGACCTCGTGGGGTTCTACCGGCAGATGGCGGGCGGCGTCGCGATCGCGGCAGCCACCGCGGTCCTCGTTCTCGCCGTGAAGCCGGGCGCGGGCTGGATCGCCGCGCCGTTCATCGTCCTCTGGCTGCTCTCGCCCCTCGTCGCCCGATGGGTCAGCCTGCCAGCCCCCGAATCGGCCGCAGAGCAGCTCTCGGCCGCCGACGTCGGGGCGCTCCGCCTGACCGCCCGCCGGACCTGGCGCTTCTTCGAGACCTTCGTGGGTCCGGAGGACCATTGGCTGCCGCCCGACAACTTCCAGGACGATCCCACGCCGGTCGTCGCGCATCGCACCTCGCCGACGGACATCGGGATGTACCTGCTGGCGACCGTGACGGCTCGCGACTTCGGTTGGATCGGGACGCTCGAGATGGTGGAGCGCCTGGAGGCCACGCTCGCGACCATCGGTAGCCTCGAGCGGTTCCGCGGGCACCTGTACAACTGGTACGACACGCGCGACCTGCACCGGCTCGAGCCGGCGTACGTGTCGTCGGTCGACAGTGGCAATCTCGCCGGCCACCTGCTCGCGCTGTCCAATGCTTGCCGCCAGATGATCGACCAGCCGCTTCCGGTCGGCGCCGCGCTGGCCGGGATCGGTGACGCGAACGCGCTGACCCGCGAGGCTGCCGGCGCGATCGGCGACGACCGGAGAAGCCAGACGCTCACCCGACGGCACCTCGACGAAGCCCTCGAGCTGCCCGCAGGGGCCAGCCCCGTCGTCCCCGCGACGCCCGAACTCTGGGCGGCCCGCCTGGACGAGCTCTCCGCGCACGCCCGGACGCTGTCGGACGTTGTCGCGGCCCTCACCGCAGAGCGTGGAGAGGGTCCGGAGGGCGAGCTGGCGACCTGGGCCGAGGCGGCTCGGCTGACCGTGAGCAGCCATGTTCGAGACCTCGCGCTGCTCCAACCCCCTCTGGACGTGACCGCCTTCCCGACGATCGCCGAGCTGTCCGATCCGCCGGTCCTCGAAACCGGCGACGAATCGCCGGCCGCGGCGATGCTCGCTAGACGACTCCGGGCGATCGCCGACCAGGCCCAGCGGCTCTTCCGGGAGACGGACTTCAGCTTCCTGTTCGACCCGACCCGCAAGCTCTTCTCGATCGGGTTTCGGGTCCGGGACGGCACGTTGGATCCGAGCTACTACGACCTCCTCGCCTCCGAGGCGCGCCTCGCGAGCTTTGTCGCGATTGCCAAGGGGGATGTCGCCCCGGACCACTGGTTCCGGCTCGGCCGCGCCCTGACGCCCGTCGGTCGTGGCTCCGCCCTGATCTCGTGGTCCGGGTCCATGTTCGAGTACCTCATGCCCGCCCTCGTGATGCGCGCTCCCGCCTTCAGCCTGCTCGACCACACGTACCGGCTGGTCGTCGCCCGCCAGATGAGCTACGCCGCCGAGCTCGGGGTGCCCTGGGGTATCTCCGAATCGGCATTCAACGCGCGTGATCTCGCCCAGACTTACCAGTACTCGAGCTTCGGCGTGCCCGGCCTCGGCCTGAAGCGGGGTCTGAGCGAGGATGTCGTCGTGGCCCCGTACGCGACCGCCCTCGGAGCGATGATCCAGCCCAAGGCCGCGGTCCGGAACTTCGCTCGGTTGAACAATGCCGGAGCGGGCGGGCGGTACGGCTTTCGGGAGGCGCTCGACTACACGGCGCGCCGGCTCCCCGAAGGGGCGGCGGTCGCGATCGTGAAGAGCTACATGGCCCATCACCAGGGGATGGCGCTGGTGGCCCTCAGCAACGTCCTCAACGACCGGGCGATGGTGGAGCGCTTCCATGCCGATCCGATCGTCGAGGCGACGGAGCTGCTGCTCCAGGAGCGGATACCGCGCGACGTGCTCGTGGCCAGGCCACGTGCCGAAGAGGTGAGGAGCGCCGCCGACGTGCGCGATCTCGTGCCGCCGGTCGTTCGTCGTTTCACCTCGCCCCACGGCTCGATCCCACAGACGCACGTGCTGTCGAATGGGCGGTACGCGGTCATGGTGACTGCCGCGGGATCCGGCTACAGCCGCTGGCGCGACGTGGCGGTGACCCGCTGGCGCGAGGATGTGACTTGTGACTCGTGGGGCAGCTATCTCTACCTGCGCGACATGGGCACCGGAGTGGTGTGGTCGGCGGGCCACCAGCCCAGCGGCAGGGAAGCGGATAGCTACGAGGTCGCCTACTCGGAGGATCACGCCGAGTTCTCCCGTCGCGACGGCTCGATCGCGACGCGCTTGATCGTCGTGGTGTCGGCGGAGCACGACGCCGAGATCCGCCGCGTGTCGCTGACCAATCTCGGCTCGCACCATCGCCAGATCGAGCTGACTTCATACGCGGAGATCGCTTTGGCGCCGCAGGCGGCCGATGCCGCTCACCCGGCCTTCCAGAACCTGTTCGTGCAGACCGAGTTCGCCCCCGATATAGGAGCCCTCCTGGCGACCCGCCGTCCACGGTCCAGCGACGAGAAGCCGATCTGGGCCGCACATGTTGCGGCGGTCGAAGAGGAGACCGGCGGGGTCATCCAGTACGAAACGGATCGCGCCCGCTTCCTCGGCCGGGGCCGGTCGGTCCGCTCGCCGGTCTCGGTCATCGACGGGCGTCCACTCTCGAACACGGTCGGCGCCGTGCTGGATCCGATCTTCAGCCTCCGGTGCCGGGTCAGGCTCGCCCCCGGCGCGACCGCCCACGCGATCTTCTCCACGGTCGTCGCCGAGTCCCGCGAGCAGGTCTTGGACCTGGCCGACAAGTACCGTGAGTCGGCCACCTTCGAACGGGCGGCGACCCTGGCCTGGACGCAGGCCCAGGTCCAGCTCCATCACCTGGGGATCGAACCCGACGAGGCCCACCTCTTCCAGCGCCTGGCCAATGGGATCCTCTACTCCGATCCGTTGCTGCGGCCGGCGGCAGGCCTGCTGGCCCGCAACGAGCGGGGAGCACCCGGCCTGTGGGCCCACGGCATCTCGGGCGACCTGCCCATCGTCTTGGTGCGGATCGACGAAGCCGAGGAGATCGACATCGTTCGGCAGCTGCTCCGGGCCCACGAGTACTGGCGGCTGAAGCTCATCGACGTTGATCTCGTGATCCTCAACGAGCATGGCGCCACCTACGCCCAGGACCTCCACGATTCGCTCGAGACCCTCGTCCGCACGAGCCAGTCCACCCTGGTCCACGAGGGCCATCCGGGCCACGGCGGGGTATACATCCTGCGCGGCGACCAGCTCTCCGCCGAGGACCGCACGCTCCTCCAGACGGCCGCGCGGGCCGTCCTGCTGAGCCGCCGGGGCAGTCTTGCCGATCAGGTCATCCGCCTGGAGCGTCCCGAGAGAATCGCTCCGCCCGCAGCGCCGCCCGGTTCGAGGCAGACCAGGAGCGAGGTGGCCGCGCCGCGTCCGGAGCTGGAGTTCTTCAACGGGCTCGGTGGCTTTGCCGATGGCGGGCGTGAGTACGTCACCATCCTCGGCCCGGGACAATCCACCCCGGCGCCCTGGTTGAACGTGATCGCCAACGCGTCGTTCGGGTTCCAGGTCTCCGAATCCGGGTCAGGCTATACGTGGTCCGGGAACAGCCGCGAGAACCAGCTCACCCCATGGTCCAACGATCCCGTCAGCGACCCGGTGAGCGAGGCGATCTACGTCCGGGATGACGACAGCGGCGAGTTGTGGGGTCCAACGGCCCAGCCCATCCGTTGCGAGGAATCCACGTACGTCGCCCGTCACGGTGCCGGCTACAGCCGGTTCGAGCACCTGCACGGCGGCATCGGGCTCAACCTCGTCCAGTTCGTCCCGCTCGACGACCCCCTGAAGATGTCAGTGTTGACCATCGAGAACCGATCCGGGCGCCCCAGGCGCCTGTCCGTAACCGCCTATGCCGAGTGGGCTCTGGGCACCTCGCGCGGGGACAGCGCCCCCCGGATCGTCACAGCGCTGGAGCCGGAGACGCAGGCGCTCCTCGTACGCAACCCGTGGAACACCGAATTCGCCGGCCGAGTCGCCTTTCTCGACCTCGGCGGGCGGCAGACGGCGTGGACGGCCGATCGGACCGAATTCCTCGGCCGCAATGGCGCCCCGGACCGGCCCGCCGGCCTGGACCGCGGATACCGGCTGCAGGGAGCCGCCGGCGCCGGGATGGATCCGTGCGCCGCCCTGCAGACCAGCTTCGTGCTCGCCAACGGAGCGCGGACCCAGGTCCTGGTGCTGCTCGGCGAGGCTGACGGGGCCACGGCGGCGGCCGACCTGATCCGGCGCGGGCGAACGGCGGACCACGAGGCGATACTGCGCGACGTGGCGAGCTACTGGGACGGTACCCAGGGCACTGTCCAGGTGCGGACACCCGACCGCTCGATGGACATCCTGCTCAACGGCTGGCTCATCTACCAGACGCTCGCGTGCCGGCTGTGGGCGAGGACGGCGTTTTACCAGGCGGGCGGCGCCTACGGGTTCCGCGACCAGCTCCAGGACGTCATCGCCCTGGTGACCCCGAAGCGCGAGCTCGCCCGGGAGCATCTCCTGCGGGCTGCGGCGCATCAGTTCGCCGAGGGAGACGTCCAGCACTGGTGGCACCCGCCTTCGGGTCGGGGCGTCCGAACCCGCATCTCGGACGATTGCCTCTGGCTGCCTTATGCGGTCGATCGCTACCTCGCGGTCACGGGCGACTCGGCGGTCCTGGACGAGACCGTCCCATACCTCGAGGGACCGCCACTGCGACCGGACCAGACGGACGCCTACTTCCAGCCGGAATCCTCACCAGTGTCGGCTTCGCTGTTCGACCACTGTGTGGCGGCTCTGGACCGGAGCCTGGAGGTGGGCGCCCACGGGCTGCCGCTCATCGGGACGGGCGACTGGAACGACGGCATGAACCGGGTGGGCAACGAGGGCCGGGGCGAGAGCGTCTGGCTGGGCTGGTTCCTGCACACCGTCCTGGCCGCCTTCGCACCGATCGCGGAGGCCCGCGGCGAGCGTCCTCGCGCTGAGCGCTGGCGGGCCCACATGAAGGCGCTCCGGCGGGCGCTCGAGCGCGACGGCTGGGACGGCGACTGGTATCGCCGAGCCTACTTCGACGATGGCACCCCGCTCGGCTCGGCCACGAACGCTGAGTGCCGGATCGACTCGATCGCCCAGTCGTGGAGCGTCCTGTCGGGCGCTGCCAATCCTCCCCGGGCGAAGCGGGCGATGGCCGCGGTGGAGGAGTACCTCGTCCGGCGCGGAGACGGTCTCGTCCTGCTGTTCACCCCACCGTTCGACCATTCCAACGTAGATCCGGGCTACGTCAAGGGGTATCTGCCGGGCATCCGGGAGAACGGCGGCCAGTACACCCACGGCGCCATCTGGTCGGTCCTCGCCTTCGCGGCGCTGGGTGATGGCGACAAGGCGGGTGAGCTGTTCTCCATACTGAACCCCATCAACCATGCCAGCACCCGGGCCGGGGTCCAGAGATACAAGGTGGAGCCGTACGTCATGGCGGCCGACGTCTACACCGAACCGCCGCACGTCGGCCGCGGCGGTTGGACCTGGTATACCGGGTCGGCGGGCTGGATGTATCAGGCCGGCGTCGAGTGGATCCTTGGATTCCGTTTGCGCGGAACGACGCTCCTTCTCGACCCCTGCATCCCCCGCGCCTGGCCGCGCTACGAGATCGACTTCCGCTACCACTCCGCCACATACGAGATCGTCGTGGAGAACCCGCAGGGGGTCAGTCGCGGGGTGGCATCGTCGGAGCTCGACGGACAGGCGCTGGCGGGCGGCGGCGCCGCGATCCCGCTCGCCGACGACGGCGCCACGCACCAGGTCCGTGTCGTCCTCGGCTAGGCCTCGCGCCGAGCGGGTTCAAGGTCGGGTACCGTGGGTCACCGGCACACTCAGTTGCTCCTGTGTCAAGCAGCGACGCGCGCGAGGCCTTCCAAGTCGGCTCGAGCGGCTTCATCGGCCTGGAGTCGGCGGAAGACCTCGTCGCTGAGGCGTCGGCGAAGGGCCCGGATAGCCTCGGTCTTCGTGTCGCCGGCCGATCAGGAAGTTGCGGCGGGCGTTAGTCTGGATTAGTCGGTCCCACTTCGCCCCCCTTTGGGATCGACGATGGCGGAGTATGTGCGGCCGCAGCCGCCGGCTGGCGAGGGCCTGATGAGTGTTGAATGGGTTGACTTACGAGGGTGCCCGGAGGCCGCGCAACCGCCGCCGGATGCACAGGAGGACCCTTGACATGGGTGGCGAGGTTGCGCAGAGCGTCCGCGTCGGGGTGGACGGCCATCACCTCGACCGTCCGGCCCTCCTCGTCGAGCACGTGCACATCAAGCCTCTGGCGCGACAGGTCCAATCCGGCGTACAACATGGCGTGGAGCCTCCCGGTGCTGGTTGCCTTGACAACCCAACGTTGTCACCGGCGGGGCTCCTCTTCACGCTTTTTCATGGCATTCGATCGTGACAGCAATCCTGCGCGCCGGAACGCCTAGCCAGCCAGCTGCCTGACAGTCTCACCCACCCCGGAGATCTGGCCTGCCTGTATTGCCTGGAGCACCTGGCGGCTGAAGCTCGAGCGGACCGCGGACTCTGGCTCGGCGTCGAGGGCCGAAGTCCAGCTCTGGTAGGCGAAGAAGTTCTCCGTAGAGAAGGGCGACACGACCGCGAAGCCGTTGCTCCGCGCGTAGGAGACCATGGCAGTCAGGAATTCAGAGTCGAGCGGCTCCCAGAAGCTGTAGGTTTCGACCTTCTGCTCATCGGGGGCGCTCGTCATGCTCTCGCCAGGTTGGCCGTTGGTGCTCTCCTTGTACAACCAGCACTCGGTCATGACGATCGGCATGTGGGCGGCGTGCGCCGCTGCGACCTGGGCCTCCATGTTGGTCAGGTCGCTCGGCGCGACCGGGAACGTGTGGACATCGAGAAAGTCGATGGTCGTGCCAGTAAGCAGGCTCTGATCATAGCTCGCGTCCTGCCATGTGCCGGTGCCCGCGCCGACCTTGGTCCCTTTGCGATCCAGCCCGGCTAGGACCGCCTTGACGAACTGGACTCCGATGGCGGGGCTGTCTAGGTCGAGCGATCTGTTGTGGAATAGCGCGGTGTCGGTGTCGGGCTCGGTCAGGAAGGTCAAGTAATCCGGCTGCATCACGTCGATGATCGTCTGTGCCTGCGCCCGGTAGTCGGCCGCCAGACTCTGAAGTGTCAGGCCCAAATAGAAGCTCGTCACCGGCAGCGATGAGATGTTCTCGAACAGCGGGTTCGCCTCGACAATGAGCGTCATCCCCGCGGCGTGGACAGCCGCTGCGATCTGGCTGTAGAAGCTCGTGTAGGTCGAGCTGTCGGGGAAGCTAGCTAGGAGCAGCGGGAAGTTCACCTGGACGGTGACCCCGGTCTCGCCGAGAGCCTTCATGGCATTGATCATCGCGGTCGAATAGGCCAGGGGATTTCCTTCCAGGACGTTGGGCGTCAAGGTGTTGGCGTTGGCGAACTCCAGCGAGCTGGCGATGATCGTGGAGCTCCCAGGGGCCGGCGTACCTGCGATCGTGGCGAACGAGGAGACCTGGCTCTGTAGGGTCGAGTACTGGCTCTCGTATGCCGGGGGCACTGGGGCCGGTGACCCAGGCGAGACGCTGAGCGTCGGCGCGCTCGCCGAAGCACTTGCGCTGCTTGTCGCCGCCGTTGTCGTCGCCAGCGAAGCTTGCGGGCTCGGGATTCTCGTCGTCGCAGCAGAGGAGGCGCAGCCCGAGTTGGCCACTGCCAGGAGCGCCACCGCGGCGGCGATTCGCCAAGGGTTCGTGATCACCGCGACCCGCATCGATGTCTCCTTGGGAGGCCACTCCAGCCCTTCACGAGTGGCCCCTGCGACCAGCGGCGGCCGAGCCACCCTTACGCCGCGCTTACCTTCGCCCTGATCGGGGCGAAGTTGTCGAGCTCAGCATGACTGCCAGTTCGACGATCAACCAGGAGCCCAAGGACCGAACCCGATGGAAACCCGCATCGCCGACCTGCTCGCCGGCCTTCTCCTCGGAGGCGCCAACGCCTTCAGTGCGACGGCTCTGGTATTGGCCGCTCTCTGCGGCCTCGGCTGCATCGCCGCGCAACTCCACTCGATTGGTCTCCCCCACATCCAGACCTGCGGCATCGGCGCGAGCCATGTCGCGCGGTAGGCGTGTGATCGTCGGCGATGCTCCGGCATGTCGGTTCTTCGCGGCGGCCCGATCTCGGAGGTCGAGATGTTGACTGGGAAACTGCGACCGGTATCGAGGGCGGACATGATCGATCTGCTGCTCGATGCCGACGAACTCACCCGCAGGCTGCTCATCTTCACGGCGCTCCAGACGGGTGCACTCAAGAAGAGTGAGGCCGAGGAAGTCGTCGCTCAGATAGTCTGGATCGAGCGCGCGGCGGACTCGTTCCGGGTCAAGCTTCAGGCAGAGGCTCGAATGGCGTAGCTCTCCCGGTAGGATCCACCCGAGCCCGGCGCCTCCCCGCCCCGACACCATGGCCTGACGCCGTTTCGGGCGTAGTGTGAGATCGGGCAACCCTTCCAGCTCAAGCATTAGCTTCACAGGCTCGGGACGGGGGTTCCGCGAAACGATCCGAAATGCAGGCCGGTGGAACCGCCGCCTCGTTCGCGGCGTCCAAACCTTGTCAGACATTTCGAACTGAGCCAGATCGCCCGACCCGAGGAGACAGCCAATGAACCTGCACTCGACATTCACCCGGCCGACCAGATCGGTGCTGGCCGGGCTCTTGGTGGTTGCGATCGCGGCGCTGGCGATCGGCTGGACCGCTGGTACGGTCGCTGCGTCAAGCGGCTCGCGAGCAGCCTCGGCCACGATCGCGCCCAAGGCGGCCGGCGCCGACGTGCCCGGTGTCCCCACCACGACCCTGCCGGGGTCCGCGGGCAGCATGATCTCGTCAAGCGGCACGACGAGCTCGATCGCCTACCCCGCGCCCGGTTACGACTCGCTCGGCGTGGCCCCACAGGGCACGATCCTGGCCGAGGGCACGGGCAGCGCGGACTCCAAGGCCGACGGCTCCAATCAGGCGGCATCGCTCAAGAAGGCCACTGACGCGGCCCTGGCCGATGCCCACGCTCAGGCTCTCGCGGCCGCGACATCGATGGGTGTGCAGCTGCAGGACATCTACTCGGTCAGCATCTCGATCAACACCAGCTACGCCTATGCGACACCCGATTGCGTGGTGACTCCGCCCGTGGCTGGTACCGCTAGTGGTGCCACTGCTTCGGCCGGGAGCGCGCCCGCCAGCCCCCCGGTGATCTGCAATAAGGTCAACGACGCCACGCCTACGTCGGCTCAGCTGGTCGTGACGCTCATAGTTGCCTACAAGTACGCGTAGGCGGGGAACCCGCCGGGGCGAGTCCTACCTCAACCTCCCTCGGCCTGCTACTTGAGATGCAGGTCGACGCCCAATAGGACGAGGGGCCACAGCAGCACGGCGAGGACTGCCGAGACGATCGGCATCACTGTGTTCAGATTCGTGAAGAAAGCGTGACTCGACGCGACGACGAGGCCTATGAGGAGATAGATGATGCTGACGAGGGACGAGAAGGGATCGGATCTCATGCTCATTCTCCCAGCTGTGCGCGAGATCGGGTCGCGGCCCGACTAACTGCGAGTGTGCGATGCCGGCTGGCCTTGCCCTTGGCTTGTTCTTGCGGGTGACCGGTCAACCTGCCGAGCCCTTGCTCGACCTGGCCCTTGGTCTTGTTGGTGGCGCCTTTGGCGCGCAAATCGGACATCTCGGTACTCCTCAGCCCTGGTTGCCCAGGTCAAGCATGAATCCTCATGTCCTGGTCTGAGTCTGGGCTGGATCTGGCCGGGCCGCGAGGATGAGAACCCTCCCCGCGCTGTGGCCGGTCAGGCCGATCGGCCGCAGGGTCGCGGTGTCGGCATACCAGTCGTGTCCCCGAAGAACGCGTCCGCGACACTCGGGACGGGGATTAGGGACATGCGGGCAGCGCCGACCAACTGGCGCATCGAGCTACACCATCCAAACCGAGAGACCAGACCCTCGCGTTCGTCCAGGCGCTGGACCTGATCTGGAAGGGGCAACTGCGGCACGGCGACCCCAGGCCGGACATTCCCTTGGACGTCACCCTGCCCGAAGCGGAGGCCGCTCTGAATCTGGCAATCTCGGTCGTGAAGTGGTTCCGCGACGGAACGGTTCGCAGGAGTTAGCCGCGCTCAGACTCTATGACCTGAGTAATGCGCTATCCCGCCTCGCGCCAGCGCGGCGTACGCGGCTAGGAAGCAACTCGGCGTCAAATCGGCGTTGCCGCCTGCGCATACTGTAGAGGCGTCCGATTGCTCGTTAGCAAGAGGTGGACCTTGGCGATGTTCTGCTCACAGTGTGGCGGCGGCTTGGCTGACGACGTCAAGTTCTGCGTCAGTTGCGGCGCCCCCGTCGGACCGCGGGTGCCACCCGCTTCCGGCGCCTCGGCTCCGCCTCCTTTCGTAGCTCCTGCACCGGCTGCTAGTGCCGCTGAACAGGACGCTACCGGCCAGACGTTCGTGCTTAACCAGAAGCTGATCTCAATGACCGGCGATCTGTGGATCGACGACTCGAACGGGAACCACGCCTTCGAGGTGGACGGCAAGCTCATGGCACTCCGGCGCTCGCTGCTCCTCAAGGACACCTCGGGGCAGGAGCTCTACGAGATCAACAAGTCGCTCGCGCACGTCCATACGACTTTCGAGGTCAAACAGGGCGACAAGGTCGTCGCGACGATCCAGAAAGCCCTGATGTCGATGTTTGGCGAGCACTTCACGATCACCGCGGCAGACGGCGGGCAGATGAAGGTCACCGGCAACTGGATGGGTCGCGAATTCCATATCCAGAAGGACGGCACAGACGTGATCGTCGCCTCCCGCCAGTTCTTCACCATCCACGACGCCTACGGCATCCAGGTCTCACCGGGCTACGATGCCGCGCTCGCTTTGGCGATCGTCGTTGCCTTGGAGCAGATCGAGAAGGAAGAGGGACACGAGTCGTCACCGCTCGGCGGCGTGTTGGGCGGAGGTCTGGGCGGGATCTTCGGTGGCTAGGCTGAAAGGCCGCTAGCGCGACGTTGACGTTGCCACCGACGCTGGAACCGCAGGGGTTTGGGTAGGGTCACCTTGGCGTCCCCGGCAGAGTCCTGGTCATTGGGTTACCACAATGTTCGCGTAGTGCGCGATCGCGCCTGGCCAACTGCGCGATGCCCGCCGGGCAAGGGCCGACCTCAGCCGACCTCGCCCAGACGGCCGAGCTGGTCGAGTGCGTGAATGAGGGCGACGTATGCGGGTGCGGGCTCGGGCGCCTGCCCTGCCATCTTGCCCAGCGTCTAGGATCGCGGCCGAGGGCCCGTCCGGCTCAACGCCTGGTCGGTCCCTTCAGAGATGACAGGCGCTCCAGGAGCCTCGATGACACGCCGCCCGGGGCGTGTCCCTGGCGCGCGAAGCGTTCAAGGATCGAGATCTCCGCCTCGGCATCCTCGCGACCGCGATAGATGACGGCCAGGTCCTCGTAGGGTTTCGGCGCAACTGCGACACCCTCGGCCTGTGACTCCGCCTCGGTAGCCGCGACGATATCAAGAAGCAATGTCATGGCGCTGTCCTCGTCGCCAATCTCTCTTAGCCGCTCGACCTCGGGATACCACTCCGGGTAATATCGCCCCCGGACCGCCCCGGCGCCGGACAAGGTGCCGGGCGCGAGAGGCGCTCGCGCGGCCGCGATCTCGGCGCGTGACTTGCCCTCAGGCTCACTGCCCAGCTTCTCGGGCTCTTTCTCCGGCGCCTCTCTCTCGGGATCGAAGTGGGGTGGGCTCGGCATCTGTGAGGCCATGTCGGCGAAGGCAGTTGGGTCGGCGCCCTGCAGCAGTCGGTCGAAGAACAGGGCCACGTCGCTCTGGAACGCGGTGACGCGCTCCTGGACCCGCTCGACCTCCTGTTCGATGCTGGCGTTGCACTCCTGGAGCTGCTGCTCGAGCAGCTCGCGACGCCGGGCAATCCGCTGCTCGGTCTCGGCGTGAACCCGCTCGACTTGCGCCTTGGAGCGCTCCCGGATCGTGTCGACATCGGCCTCGGCGGCCTCCTTGATGGTGCCCGCCTCGTCCGCCGTTTGGGAGCCGAGCGCCTCGACATACGCCTTCGCATCAGCGCGACACTGGTCGATCGACACCTGCCGCACTGTCTCGGCGATCGAACCCATAGCCTGCGCCAGGTCCGTTAGGAATCTATTCGGGCGACGCGGCGCCGACTCGGCTGCGTTGATCTCCATGGTCTCGGTCACCCGTTAGGCCAGACGACGAAAACCTAGAAGCCCACGCCACTATCGGCGCGGCGGGGGCATTTCCGTGACACGCGCGCTGGACGCTGCCCATTATCACGAGTCGCCGGGCTAGCGACGAGGAACTGTTCACGATCATCGGGCTGCGATCCTCCGCCATCACTGCGCCGCAGGTACCGCGAACCGCCACCCTTACGTACCGCCTCGCCGGCAGCGATCAGGGTTGCGGCGGTGCGGGCCCCGCGAGCGGCTCCGCTTAGGGTTGGCGATCGCGTCATGGTCACCGACTCATGGGCAGGCCTTGGAGGCGGCTCCTCGATCCAGGCCCAGGCCGGCCAATCCGTCATCTGGGCCTCGTGCCCAGTCAACGGCCCGCGCGAGACGGCCATCGAGCCATCGTCAGCGAGCAGCGGACCGCACCGGCCCGGCCGTTCTCCGTCTGTCGTGCAGGACCACCATTCCCGCTCGATATCAGGTCATCGTGTTCGGTGCAGCAACGAACCGCGCGGGACGTGAGGCTTGGCTGGAGGGCTAGTGTCGCGATTCACTTGTA
>PLOC01000021.1 GCA_003141955.1 Chloroflexota bacterium | reverse complement strand
CAGCCGAGCGCGCGGCGGGCCTGACGCAACAGCTCCTTGCGTTCAGCCGCCGCCAGATACTCCAGCCGCAGGTTCTGGACGTCAACGAAGTCGTGGGCGGGCTCGAGTCGATGCTCCGGCGCCTGATCGGCGAGCAGATCGTGCTTCGGATCGCCCCTGACCCGGCGGCCGGCTGCCTGAGGGCGGACCGGACGCAACTCGAGCAGGTCCTCCTCAATCTGGCCCTCAACAGCCGGGATGCGATGCCATCCGGGGGCCAGCTGGTGATCGGGACCGGCCACCAGAGGTACACGTCCGGGAATCGCTCGCGTCCGCGAGAGATCGGCCCGGGCGAATACGCCGTCATCTCGGTCACCGACACCGGCCTGGGCATGGACGCTCAGACGCGCGACCACATCTTCGAGCCGTTCTTCACAACCAAGGGCCAGGGGCGCGGAACCGGCCTCGGCCTGGCCACGACCTACGGCATCATCAAGCAGTCCGAGGGCTCGGTTCTGGTCGACTCCACGCCGGGACGCGGAACCACGTTCAGGCTCTTCTTCCCGAGCGTCGAGCGAGAGGCGGCGGTCGGCGAGGAGGCGCCGCGCCCGGTGGGCCGTCGAACGGGCCGTATCCTGCTGGTCGAGGACGAGCCGGTGCTGCGCGAGATCGCCCAGCGCGTCCTGGTCCGCGCGGGCTTCGACGTCACCGCGGCCGCCGACCCGGGCGAAGCGATCATCGCTGCGGAAACCGGCCCGGAGCCGTTCGATCTGCTGCTGACGGACGTGGTCATGCCCGGCATGCGCGGCCCCGAGCTGGCTCGCCGGCTGCGCAACTCGCGACCCGACCTCCGGGTGCTGCTCGCGTCCGGATACGCGGAGGAGATCGTCGACAGCGACCGTCACGAGGATCCGCTGCTGGCCAAGCCCTTCTCCCCCGAGACGCTGCTCGCGGCGGTGGATGCGGTGATGGGCCCTGAGGCCACGGTTGCCGCGCCGCCCGACGACGAAGCGACGGAAACATCCGCGGCCGCCCCCATTCCGATCGACTCCATCCCGATCGAAGTCGAGGAAGAGAAGACCCCCGCCGCGGTCTGAAAGAGCCGCGCGGGAATGCGTCCCAGGGTATGGACCGGCGCCCCGCCGTGTGTCAGGCTGACGCCTCAACGGCCGTCAAGGACCCAGCCAGTGAGGGTTCTCTCGAGATGGAATTGTGGCCGGGTAAGCCATATCCACTGGGCGCTGCCGCTTCCGATACGGGCACCAACTTCGCAGTTGCCTCGGATCTCGCCGACAGCGTGGTCCTGTGCCTGTTCGACGAGGCCGGCCACGAGGAGCAGCTGCAACTACAGGAGGAGGACGGCGGCATATGGCACGGCTTCGTGCCAGCGGTCGGTCCGGGGCAGCGCTACGGCTACCGCGTCGTCGGGCCGTACGCGCCGGCGCGCGGCCTCCGCTGCAACGCCAACAAGCTGCTCCTCGATCCGTATGCGCGGGCGATCGACGGCAACGTCACGTGGGGCGACGAGGTCCTGGGCTACCCGCCGGGCAACCCCGATGGCTACAGCGAGCTAGATTCGGCGCCGTGCGTGCCACGCGGCCTGGTCCTCGCGGATGGCTTCGACTGGGGCGGCGACCGACCGCCGGCGATCCCATACGCCGACACGATCATCTACGAGACCCACGTCAAGGGCTTCAGCCGCCGACACCCTGGCGTTCCGGAGGCGCTGCGTGGAACCTACGCCGGCCTTGGCACGCCGGCTGCCCTGGATCACCTGCGGTCGCTGGGAGTGACCGCGGTGGAGCTGCTGCCGGTGCACCACCACGTCGACGACGGCTTCCTGCGACCCCAGGGGCTCGAGAACTACTGGGGCTACAGCACGCTGGGCTACTTCGCCCCGCACGCCGGATACTCGGCGGAGGTCCGGGCCGGGAGGCCCGGCGCACAGGTGGCGGAGTTCAAGGCGATGGTCAGAGCCATCCATTCAGCCGGCATGGAGGTCATCCTCGATGTCGTCTTCAACCACACTGCGGAGGGCAATCACCTCGGCCCGACGCTCTCGTTTCGCGGCTTCGACAACCCCACTTACTACCGCCTGACGGCGAACCAGCCGCGCTACTACTTCGACACGACAGGCACGGGCAACAGCCTCAACGTCGACTCCCCGGTCTGCCTGCGGCTGGTGATGGACTCGCTGCGGTACTGGGTGAACGAGATGCACGTCGACGGCTTCCGGTTCGACCTGGCCGTGGCGCTCGGCCGGGAGCACGGCGCGTTCGAGAGCGTCTCGGCGTTCTTCGACCTCGTCTCGCAGGACCCCGTGATTTCGCGCGTGAAGCTGATAGCCGAACCATGGGACGTCGGCCAGACGGACAGCTACGACCTGGGCCGCTTCCCGGACATGTGGAGCGAGTGGAACGGCAGGTACCGTGACAGCGTTCGCGACTTCTGGCGCGGCCTGGCCGGCACTCTGCCCGATCTGGCGACGCGGCTGACCGGCTCGTCGGATCTCTACGGGCCGTCCCACCGCCGGCCGAACGCCTCGATCAACTACGTGACCTGCCACGACGGCTTCACCCTCGCCGACCTGGTGAGCTACGACCGGAAGCACAACGAGGCGAACGGCGAGTCGAACAACGACGGCGCGGCCGACAACCGCTCCTGGAACTGCGGAGTCGAAGGTCCGACCGACGACGCCGCCGTGATCAATCTCCGCGCGCGCCAGTCGCGGGCGATCCTCGCCACGCTGCTGCTGAGCCTGGGCGTGCCGATGCTTCTCGGCGGCGACGAGATCGGCCGCACCCAGCGGGGCAACAACAACGCCTACTGTCAGGACAACGAGCTGTCCTGGTTCGACTGGAAGGCGGCCGACGCGGACCTGCTGGCCTTCACCTGCAAGCTGGTCGGGCTGCGGCGGCGCCACCATGTTCTGCGGCGCCGCCGGTTCGTGACCGGGGCGATGCAGGGTGACACCCAATGGTTCACCCCGGCGGG
Source organism: Chloroflexota bacterium (assembly GCA_003141955.1). Classification (GTDB taxonomy): domain Bacteria; phylum Chloroflexota; class Limnocylindria; order Limnocylindrales; family CSP1-4; genus Fen-1039. The sequence goes on along the minus strand of PLOC01000021.1, from coordinate 10,570 downwards.
GTCCACCATGACCGACTCCGACTGGAGCGCCGGCTGGACGCGCAGCGTCGTGGCGTACCTGGACGGCATCCGGGACGCGGACCGCGACGAGCGAGGCCGGCCGATGCTCGACGACGACCTACTCCTGCTTATCAACGGCTGGTCGGAGCCCCTGACGTTCACCCTGCCGGCCGTGGGGTCGCCGCGAACCTGGGAATACGAGCTGGACACGTTCAGCGGGCTGTTCGGGAGCTCCGCCGGAAGTGGCGGCCCGGCCGGCGCGACGATCACCGTGGGGCCTCGGGCAGTGGTGCTGTTGAGAGCGGCCCGGACCAACGCCTGAACGCGGCGATTCCTGCCAGCCGCCCGCTTCCGGGTCGCGCACAATCCCACCATGGCCCACCAGATCAGTCTCGCCGTGGCGCGCCGCTTCCTGGCGATTCGCCATCTGCTCGCCCCGCCACGCGCTCTTCCGGCTGAGCCGGAGAGCGTCACGGCCATCGTCGATCGGTTCGGGTCGCTGCAGTTCGACCCGCTTGAGGTGGCCGGCCGAAACCACGACCTGGTCCTGCAGGCGCGAATCGCCGACTATCGCCGCGAGCTGACCGACGAGCTGCTCTACGGCCGGCGCCTGCTCTTCGAGGCGCACAACAAGGCCCTCAACCTTCTGCCCACGCGCGAGCTCCCCTACTACCGAATCGCCTGGGATCGCGGTGCCACTGGCTGGGCGGGCCGGTTGATCGAGGAGCAGGCTCCGCTTGCACAGAAGCTGCTCGACGCGATCACGGCGGAGGGTCCGAAGTGCTCGGCCGATTTCGAGCGGGAGGGATCGATCGCCTGGTACTGGGGACCGACGACGGCCGTGCGAGCGGTCCTCGAGGCCTTCGCCGAGTGCGGCCGACTGGGGCTGGCCCGGCGGGACGGCAACCGCCGCTACTACGACCTGGTCGAGCGCCTCTTCCCAGCCGACTTGCTGGCTACGCGCATCCCGGAGCGCGAGCAACGCCGCCACAAGCTCTTGTCCCGCTATCGGGCCCACGGCCTGCTGGGCACGTCGGGCAGCGGCGAGTTGTGGGTCGGCATCGGACCGGCCGCGTCGCGGGCGGAGCTGCGGGCCGAGCTCGTGGATCGCGGCGAAATCGTTCCAGCCACGGTCGAGGGCCTCAAGGGCCAGCGGTTCGTGGTGGGCGATGAACTGCCGGTGCTGGCCCAGGCGGAACGCGAGATCGCGGCGGAGGCCGTTGGGGCGCTCGCCCGCCCGGGAGACGGCGCCCCCGGCGCCAGCTTCCTCGCCCCACTCGATCCGATCATGTGGGACCGCGAGGCACTCGAGCCGCTGTACGGCTTCGAGTACCGCTGGGAGGTCTATACGCCCGCGGCGAAGCGCCGCTGGGGCTACTACGTCCTGCCGATTCTCTTTGGCGATCGGCTGGTGGGGCGGATCGAGCCGCGCATCGACAGGGCGAGCAAGGCCGTCCGCATCCTGGGCCTCGGCTGGGAGACAGGGTTCGACCCACTCGCCGAGCCCGGCTTCGTGGCCGCCTTCGCCGACGCTCTACGCGCCTACCTTCAGTTCGGCAACGCGGACTCGCTGGTGCCTCCGACGACCCGCGACCACAAAGCACTGTTCGGGGCGATTTCGTCGGATGTTCCGATTCGCCGCGGAGGCGGCGCGACTCGCCCCGGGCCCGCGGGCACCGCCCTGACCGGCCGAGCTGCGGTTTCGTAGCAACCGTCCCGCCGCCCGGGCTGGCCGCCCATCCTGTAGCCCAGCCGTTCGGCGCGTGAGAGTATCCGTTCGTCCAGACAACATGAGGAGTCCGTCATGACTGCTATTCGTCGGGCAACTGTGAAATGGGACGGCGATCTCGCTAAGGGCGACGGCCACGTCAGCGCCACCACCAGCCGGGCCTTCTCCGCGCTGCCGGTGACCTGGGCCTCGCGGACCGAGCGCGCCGACGGCCGGACGAGCCCGGAGGAGCTCCTGGCAGCCGCCCACGCGACCTGCTACACGATGGCGTTCTCGAGCGAGCTGGCGAAGGCCGGTTCGCCGGCAGACCGCCTGGAGGTTTCGGCGGAGGTCGCCATCGATCGCATCGACGGCAAATGGACCGTCATCTCGAGCAAGCTGACCGTGCGCGGTCGAGTGACCGGCCTGAACAACGACCGCTTCCGTGCGATCGCCGAGCTGGCCAAGGACGGTTGCCCGATCTCGCGGGCTCTCGTCGGCAACGTCGCCATCAGCCTGGACGCGGCTCTCGAGTAGGGCGACGCGAGCCACCTCCGCCGACGGCCCGCATTCGGTTGCGCCGGCTGCTACTCTCGCGCCATGAAGGACACGAGTCAGCCGCCCAAGGCGGTTCGCATCAACAGCTGGGGTTTCGAAACCGATACGCCGGGGCGACGAAGCCGCATCCCGCTTTTCGGCGTCTTCCTGATCCTCTTTGGGCTGCTGCTCGCGGCGGGCCAGCTGTTCAAGGTCGCCGAGATCGGGGCCTCCGCGCTCTTCCTCGCCCTGGGCATCGTCCTGCTGCTCGTCTGGGTGCGCGATCACAGCGACGCCGCGCTGTACATCGGCATCCTGGTGACGGCCCTCGCGCTCTCGGATCTGTTGACGGGGGCCGGAGTGATCCGCGGCAGCGGCTGGGGGGCGCTGTTCCTCGGGGTCGGCGTCCTCGCCATCGCGCCCATGAGGGCCCACGCGGGCAGGAACTGGGGTTGGCCGGTGGTCCTCGGCGCTCTGCTGTGCCTGTGGGGCGGGAGCGATGTCGCGACGAGCTACACGAACGTCGATGTCGGCCGTCTGCTCGGGCCGGCTCTGCTGGTGCTTCTCGGAATCTGGATCGTCAGCAGAACCAGGCGGTAGCGCCCGACGCTGCCCGTCCTGCCAGGTCCGGTCGACGCCGCGATCAGGCGACCTGTGGCCGACCGGGTTCCGTGCCGTCGACGGGGACGACCATCTCGCAGCCTTCGCCGGAGGCGATGACCGCGCACTCCTCGCCGGCTGGCGCCACCGGGCAGGCCTCGGCCAGGGCCTCGACACGGGCCTTGACGGTCACGACCACGGGCTCGAGGACGGGCAGCATCGCCAGCCTGGCCTGCCATTCGTTCGATGTGGACAGCGGGACGTGGACGTCCGCGTCCAGCTTCTGTTCGATCGAGTCATCGAGGGCCCGGAGGTGGCCCTCCTCGTCGACGACCTGCTCGAAGGCGGCGACGATCTCCGGATCGAACTGCGTGCCGCGGTGGGCTCGTAGCTCGGCCCAGGCCCGATCCACGGGCAGAGCGGGTCGGTAGATGCGATCGCTCGTCATGGCGCTGAAGGCGTCGGCCACGGCGATGATGCGGCCGCCGACCGGGATCGCGGTTCCGGCAAGGCGGTCCGGGTAGCCCATTCCGTCCCAGCGCTCGTGGTGGTGCCGCACGATCTGGGCGATGTCGGCCATGGCTTCGTGGACCTCGAGAATCGCCGCCCCGATCTCGGAATGGCGCCGCATCTCCACCATTTCCTCGTCCGTGAGGCGACCCGGCTTGAGAAGGATCGCGTCCGCGATGCCGATCTTGCCGATGTCGTGGAGGTACCCGCCGATGCGGATCGTCATGCGCTCCCGCTCGTCCCGGCCCAGCACCGCGGCCATTCGCTCGGAAAGCACGCCCAGCTGACGGCAGTGCTCGCCCGTCTCCAGGTTGCGGGCCTCGATCGCGGTCGAGAGAGTCAGGGCGATCGAATCCAGGACCGGGCTGAGGTAGCGGTACTGCAAGGCCTCGTAGCGCATCTGCGAGGCGGCAAGGGCGCGCCGCACTTCGCCAAGCAGCTCCTCACCGGTGAAGGGCTTGACCAGCATTCCGCTGGCGCCTTCGCGGAGAGCCTGGATTGCCGTGTCCACGGTTCCGTGGCCGGTCACGACCATGACCGGCAGTTCGGGCCGGCGGGCCCGCAGAGCCTTCATGAGGGCCAGCCCGTCCATTCCCGGCATGTGAATGTCGGTGATGACGACGTCGAACGAGCTGTCGTCGAAGAGCGCGATGGCGGCGACGGGATCGCCGCACGTGACCGGCTCGAAACCCTGCACCTCGAGCAGCCGGCGCAGGATCTGCAGGATGACCGGCTCGTCGTCGACGCACAGGACGCGCGGTCGGGCATTGCCCGTGTGGGGCGGCCGCAGGTCCCAGGTCATGCCGCCACCCCCGCCCGCCTGGCGGGCCTGCCGTCAGATGCGTCGGAACGGGAGACGGGACTGGCGTCGCGTGAATCCTCGCCAGCCGAATTGCCGGCCCGGTCCGAGACGACCCGCTCAATGCCCGGCACGATGATGGCGCCATCGAAGGCAGGCCATGAGCGCGGCAGCCACACGGTGAAGACGGCGCCCCTAGCGGGTTCGCTCTGGACCTCGATCGAGCCGCCGTGACCCTCGACGATCTGAAGGCTGACCGGCAGCCCGAGGCCTGTGCCGCCGCCGGCCGCCTCCCGCGTCGAGAAGAACGGGGTGAAGATCCGGCTCCTGGTCTGGGCGTCCATGCCGATCCCGCTGTCGGCCACGACGATGCCGATACGGTCGTCCTCCACGCACGTCGAGACGCGAAGCTGGCCGCCACCGGGCATGGCTTCAATGGCGTTGTTGAACAGGTTCACAAGAACCTGCTTGAAGGCGTCCGGGTCCATCTCCAGGCACGGCAGATCGCCGTATTCCTCCGTTATCCGGACGCCGGCCTCCTGGGTCCTGAAGCGCAGCAGCTCCAGGGTGGACCTGACCAGGGCGTTGAGATCGCTCGGGATTCGTTGCGGCGGTCGCGGCATGGCGAACTCCAGGAGCGATCGAATGATGGCCCGGGCACGGACCGCCTCCGCCTGGATTACCGACGCCTCCTGATGACGGGGATCGTCGGCGGGCAGCTCGGCCAGCAGCAATTCGGAGAAGCCCAGGATGCCGGTGAGCGGGTTGTTCACCTCGTGTGCGACCGCAGCCGCCAGCTCGCCCACGGCGCCGAGCTTGCTGGCCCGGACCAGCTGCGCCTGGACTCGCTGGACATCGAGGAGCTGGCGCTGAACTCGGGCCAGAAGTGCCTGGTTCTCCACCGCCACGCCGATCTGGCTGGCCACCAGCAGCGCGAGGTTCACGAAGGTCGGCTCGAGAATCCGTTCGTCGACGGTGTCGAGAAGGTTCAGCCAGCCGAGCGCACGGCCGCTGTGGTCGATCACGCGGACGCTCAGGGCGGCCTCGATCTCAGTCTCGATCCCGGGGAGGTCGATCTGCCCGGCCGCGGTCCCGACAACATGCCCGCTGGCGCTGTACGAGGTCACAGGGCTCGTTGGTCGATCTTCGTCTTCGGTGCCGGAGTCGACGTGCTTTCGGAGGCCGATGACCCAGGGAGCGAGCGGTCCGTGCGCGGCCACGACCAACGACTCGGTCTCGCGTTCGACCTGTGCCAGGTACGACGTGCAACCCGCCGGCGTGATGGCCGCGAGGATGCCCGTGAAGTCGAGCTTTCCCGCGCCGGTCAGCGCCAGCCCTTCACTGGCTCGAAGGATCTGGGCTAGCTCGTCGGCGCGTGACCGCTGGGCGGTCTCTGCGGCGACGGCTCGCTCGAGCGCGGCCCCGGTTCGAGCCTCGGCCGCCCGCAGGTCACGGAGACCGGCGACGAGAGTGAGGCCGATCAACGACAGCCCCGAGGCCCAGGCCGCGACGGCGAAGCCGTCGGCGAGCCCGAAGGCATTGAATGTCGCGAGCAACCCCAGGATCAGAACGGGAGGCCAGGCCAGCAACAGGGCCAGCCGCGCGCCACGGACCGCGGAGGCCATCGGCCTGGGGTGGGCGTGACGCGACGACTCGGGCGCGCCCGAATCTGAATGTGCTGCGACCATGGGTGAACCCTACGGGTTCGCACCGCCCATTCACATCACTCACATGGGCGATTCTGCGCTGCGCCGGACGGCGTAGGAACGGTGACGTAGTGGCGGAGGCTAGGCCGAAACGCTAGCAACGGCTCGCTCGACCGCCTCGCCAAGTCGGTCGGCGATGGTCTCGATCTCATGGTCGGTGACCACGAACGGCGGCCCCAGCAGCACGGTGTCGCCGTTCGTGCCGTCCGCGTTGCCTGTGCCGTGGTACATCAACAGACCCTGGTCGGTGGCCTCCGCCATGACGCTCTCGATCAGCCTGGCGCCGCGCGGGAATGGGCGCCGGGTGGCGCGGTCGGCGACCAGCTCCACTCCCACCAGCAACCCGCGACCGCGGACCTCGCCGACGTTGGGATGATCACCAAGGCGGTCGCTCACCAGGGTCCGCAGCCGCTCGCCTTTCTCGGCGCTCGCCTCGACGAGGCTCTCCGTCTCCAGGATCCGCAGCACCTCGAGGGCCACGGCCGCGCCCACCGGGGAGTGGCTGTAGGTGAACCCGTGGACGAAGCCGCCGCCCGTCGTGATCGTGTCGTAGACGTTACCGCTCGCCACGGCGAGGCCCAGCGGGAAGTAGCCGCCGGCCACGCCCTTCGCGGCGGCCATCACGTCGGCCCGGATGCCCCAGTGGTCCATCCCGAACCAGCGCCCCGTCCGGCCGAAGCCTGTCATCACTTCGTCGGCGACCAGCAGCACGCCCTGACGCCGGCAGACTTCCGCGATCGCCGGCCAGTACTCGTCGGGCGGGGCAACCGCGCCGAGCGTCGCGCCGACGATGGGCTCGGCGACGAACGCCGCAACCCTGCCAGGCCCCGCTTCGGCGATGGCCGACTCCAGCTCGGCGACGAGAGCGGCCGTGTCGCCCAGGGCGTGCGCGGCGGTCTCTCCCGCGCGATACGGATACGCGGCGCTGACGTGGCGGAAGCGCCCCAGCCAGGGCTCGTAGGGGCGGCGCAGCGGCTCGCGACCCGAGAGATCGAGCGCACCCATGGAGTTGCCGTGGTAGCTCCCCCACCGCGCGATGACGACGGTCCGGTCCGGCTCGCGCCGGGCCAGGTGATACGAACGCACGAGCTTGAGGCAGCTCTCGATGGCCTCCGAGCCGCCGCTCACCGGGTAGATCGCAGGATCGTCCACCGGCAGGTATTGCCCCACGGCTCGGGCATAGGTCTCGAGCGGCTCGGTCGTGAAGGTCGTCCCGTGGACGTACGTGAAGGCTCGGGCCTGCCGCTCCATCGCATCCACGATCGACTGTCGCCCGTGCCCCACGTTGACGACGACCGCGCCGCCCGCAGCGTCCAGGTACGCCCGGCCCTGCGCGTCCCAGATGGTGCACGCCTCTGCCCGAACCGCGACAGGCAGCTCGCGTCCGATGACTCGCTGGAAGACTCGTCCCGTGGAGACGCCGCCCCCACCCATGCGATCAGTCACGCTCATGTTCGGATTGTAGGTCGGACGGCCCAAATCGCCCGGCAAGTGGCCACTCGACGCAGGGTTGACTCGGACCCGCAATCGGCGATAAGACTATGCGTACTTCATATCTATTCGTACTCGACGCCGTCCCCGGCAACAGGCGAACCCGTCGAGGCCGCCCGATAGCAGTGCTCAGGAGTCGAAATCGTGAGTCCGAAGCAGCGCCAGACGCGGAACGAATCGAGCGACGCGGTCCGCGCTCGAACCAGCGCGAGCCCGAGCAGCGAGCCCGTCCGCCCCGCCCCGAGTGAACCACCTGACAGGCTGGCACGAATGGGTGTGCTCATCGTCGCCATCATCCTTGTCTGCGTGGTCGTGATCCTCGCCGATGCCCTCTTCGGGGCGATCGCCAACCAGGGCGGCAACGTGCCAAGCGCCAAAGCCGCCCAGACGCTGTGGATCTCGGCCACACGGTTGCCTGGAATCTCGACGGCGGCATGAATGCCTGGCAGGCGTCCGGTCGGACGCTGGTGAGCCTCAACCGTCAATAGAGCCAGGGCAGCATCTCTCGCTTTCCGCTCCGGTAGGCCTTGCGCTCGTCGCCTCGACGAAGAACCAGGAGGGCGTCGATGGGGGCACGGCCGGGTGGCGGCACGCGACGCACCACGTCGGCTCGTTCGACCGTGAGACCCGGGTCTGCTGTGGCCAACTCGCGGCCGATCTCGTCGGCAGTGAAGAGGCGAGCCGGGTCGGGCGGCCCGCCCTCGCCCTCCATGGCGTTGAGGCGATCGTGCCCGACGATCAGCAAGCGACCGCCAGGGGCGACGGCCGCCGCGGCGCGGGCGTAGACGGGCCGCCGCTCTTCGGGTTCCAGGTGCAGGTAGACGATGACCACAAGGTCGTACGCACGGGCCGGAGGGGACCATTTGAGCAGGTTCCGCTCTAGCCATTCGACCTGCAAGCGCGCGGCATCGGCCTTCGCACGCCCGTTTGCCAGCCCCACGGGCGACCAGTCCACAGCCGTGGTCTGCCAGCCCTGGCTTGCCAGCCACACGGCGTTGGTACCGCTTCCGACGGCCAGCTCGAGCGCGCGTCCCGGGGCCAGGCCCGACGCGGCGGCGACGAGCGTGGGGTTGGGACCGATGTCCTCGAAGTCGCCCGCCGCATGGCGCTTGTTCCAGTCTGTTCGACGCTGGTCGTCTGTCACCGGCCGTCTCCCGATTTCGCCACCTCGACAAATCCAAGGCGGCAGCCGGATGAGGATGCCACGTCCCGGCGAGGGCGGTGCGAAGGGCCCCACACGCGACCTGGGGACCGTGTGCCAATACGTCTTGTTGAAAAGGATCTTCCCAACGTGCCAGAAGCGGTTCGGGCGCGGGGGATTGGGCGGGTGGTTGTAGTCGAGGCGCAGGTGCGTGCCCTTGCCGTAGCCAATCTCGAAGAAGCACATGACGCGACCGGTGTAGACGCCGTGCTTCGCATCGGGTTCGCGACCCGTAGGCGGTAGCGATCCGCTCGGCCACGATCGACGATTCGAAATGGGCCGTGGAGCCAGCCTTGGAGAGCGGCAGATCCGTGGCGTCGTCGATGGCGTAGACATTGGGCCGGCGCGGCACCCCGGCACCGGGCGTGTTGGGCGGGCGAATCCCCTTGACCTGAAGCGTCCCGCGATCCGCAGGCAGCCAGCCGCACCGGGTGCCAGGCCGCTATCGGTCACGAGCCTCGCCCCGCGGTGCGGTGGCACGAGGATGAGGAGGCCGTAGGCCAGCTCGTCGCCTTCGAGGCTCTGGACGACCTTGCGCTCGGGGTCGATGGTTTCGACGTTGAAGAAGGTGTGCAGCTCGATGCCGCGCTTCTCGAGGATCGGCCTCGCCATCTCTCTGACCGACTCGATCGTGCAGGCGCGCCCGATCGACGAGCAGAAGTGCATCTCGGTCCGGTCGCGAAGGCGGCGCCTCCGCAGCTCGGTCTCGATCAGGAAGGCGACGTCGAGCGGCGCCGGCGGGCACTCCCGGCCTCGGCCGAGTAGAGGTGATGGGCCTCCTGCTCGAGTGGTCGATCTCCTCGGGCACGATGCGGCAACCGGTGGCCAGGACCAGGTGGTCGTATGCGACCCTCGTTCTGTCGCCGATCTCGACCAGCCGAGCGACGGTGTCCACGCGGACGGCATCGCCGGTAACCAGCTCCACTCGCTTGCTGAGCAGCGATCGCTGACCCACCCGGGCGCCATCGCATCTGGTCGGGGAGAGATGACTCGCGGCCAAAATGGCGAGCGAGCCGGCGACGCGGAGTTGGGCGATGCTTACATGCGGTGCGGGATGTCGCTCCGACGACCATCCTTTCTCTTGGTATCGTTGGACACGATCGACCGAGATCAGTCGTAAGGAGAAGGTTCGATGGTCATGCCGCCGCCGCCACCGACGGTCGCCCCCCTGGCTGACGCCACCTCAACCACTTCGATCGGCCAGGTGATGCTGTGTGCCCTTGCGATCGCAGTCGGGGGGTGTCTGGTGGCCTATGCCATCGCGGCGCTATGGGAGGGAGAGCGCGTGGGAGGCCTACGGCCCACCAGCGTGGCCTCGGTCGCCGAAGGGCGCGTCGTCCTGAGCGGCGTGGCGGAGCCTGCCTGGGCGTTTGCCACCTCACCGTTCGGCAAGAAGGCCTGCGTCTGGTACGACGCCAAGTCGACCACTGGCGCCGGCAGGCTAAAGGTTTTCATGTTTCGCGAGCGCAACGCCGTGCCGTTCGTGCTCAATGACGGCACCGGACGAATCCTGGTTCTGGCAAGACGGGCGCGATGGGATGCCGCCACCGACCCGATAGCCAGGGGCATCGGAGCAGACGAACCGGCTGCCGTGCACGAAGGCCGCTCCGACGCCGAGGTGTCCCGCCTGCTGGCAGGACCCCACCAGGAGCCGCCGCCGTGCCTCGTGTCCCACGTCGATCACCATTACTCGCAGGAGCAGATCGACGCACAGGGGAGAGAGAACAGCATCCTGGTGGGTGAGCGGGTGACGGTGGTCGGTCGGGCCACTCCCAACTCGCCAGCGGCCATCACAGAGAAGGACGCCTGCGCCGACGGGGGTCAGAGCCTGGGCTTGCCGGCAACCTATGTCATCGGCCCAGGCCCCTTCGTGACCGGCCTGGACGTGCTGGCGGGGTCGCCTAGCGACGTGACCAGGCGCGCCTGGGTGCATTTGCTGCTCGGTCTGGCCGGCGCGGCCGCGATTCTGGCGGCCGTAGTGGTCCTGGCTACATCCTAGTGTCGCGATTCGCTTGTAG